>JAVJSI010000007.1 GCA_040219515.1 Acidimicrobiales bacterium | reverse complement strand
CGCCCTACGCGCCCTCGCCAACCGTCTCGTCGGCATCCTCCACGGCTGCCTCAAACACCAAACCCACTACGACGAACACACCGCCTGGGCACACCGCCACGAACTCGCCGCTTGACACCTACGACCCGTGGGATGTCTAGGCCGACGTCGACCGTTCACACCGTCGTTGGATCAGCCCGCGGATGCGTCGGCTCGAGGATTCGGGCCATCGGGCGGGCCATGGCCCTCAACGCCGCTCGGTCGCGTCGGCGCAACGCCCATACAGCGAGTGCGAACCGCACGGCCTGGGTCGCGAGCGGTGTCCGGTGTTTGTCGAACCAACGAACGCGCGACTCCATCAACAAGAAGTCGGTGCCGGACTCGACCTGTTCGGCCGACGCACCACCGATGTGGGCGACGGCCACCTGCGGGTCGTAGACGATCTGCCCACCCGCGTCGGCCACCCGCGCGCAATAGTCGACCTCCTCGGCATAGAGGAAGAAGCGTTCGTCGAGCCCTCCGAGTTCGCGGAATCGCTCGAGTCCGGTTGCGAAACATGCGCCGGAGACGACGTCGACGGTCATCTCGGCGTCGGTCGTCGATGCACCGTCGTCATCATCGGGGTCGAGCGAATCCACGAGCCGGTGGAGCCCACCGGCCACCACGAACTGATCCCGCACCGTTGGGCGCTTTCGAACAGATCGGGTCGTCGTGCCCCGCTCGTCGGTGATCCTCGGCGCGGCGATCGCCGCGCCCCGGCGCACGCAGGCAGCAAGCCGCCGAAGGCCTTCGGCGGTGGCCACGGCATCGGGGTTGAGGAGGACGAGTACGTCGCCGGTCGCGTGCTCGGCTCCCGCATTCACGCCGGTGGCAAAGCCGCAATTGCCGCCCGTTGTGAGCAGGGTGGCGTGGGGCGCGACGCCTCGGGCGACGGCGAGCGTGTCGTCGGCACTGTCGTTGTCGACCACGATGAGTTCGAGATCGGGTTGTCCGGCGAGGGGCTGGAGACAATCGACGATCGTGCTCGCGCTGTTCCAGGTCACGACGACGACGGAGACGGAATCGAAGGGCATGTCGGAGTCAGGCTAGAGGGGTTCGGTTGCAGGCGAGTGGTTGCCGGTCGACGCGAACTGTCGGTTCGAGTTGCATGGCGGTGGTCTCGGTGGATAGCTTGTGCATGGTTTCACGAGCGGGCAACGGCGCCCCTCGGCCATGCTGTCCCGACAGCGACGAGGATCCGATGGAACGGAACGCGCAGCGCGAATTCCAGGAAGCCCTGTGGCGGTCCAGTGGTGGCTTCGACCTCGTCCTCGGCCCGGTCATCTTGTCGCTCGGCGGTCTGTGGCTCGATCGCCGCTTCGACACCGCGCCGATCTTCATGATCCTCCTGCTCGTGCTGGGCGCGATCGGCGCCGGCGCGAAGGTCTACTACGAGTGGAAGCACGGCATGGCGGTGGCCACCGCCGAGCGCGACCGACTCCTCGCCGAAGCCGCCAGCCTGCGCAAGGCGGCCGCGAGCGGACCGCCGGCCGGAGAGGCAGTCAGATGAGCTTTCCCACCACGACGCAGCCCAATGTGCTCGCGCAGCGCATGGAGGGTCCGTCGCCGGCTGTCGCGGTCGCCAAGGACCTCGCCCGCCGCGGCGTGATGATCGCGCCGGCATCGATCGTCCTCGGTGCGGTCTTCTGGGGCACGGATGGGGCACTGTCGGTGGCCCTGGGCCTCGGCATCGTCGTCGTCAACTTCCTCCTCGCGGCCGCGATGCTCGGCTACGCCGCTCGCATCTCCCTGGCGTTGATGGCCGGGGCCGCATTGTTCGGCTTTCTCATTCGCCTCGGGCTCATCACCATCGCAGTGCTGCTCGTGCGCAACGAACCATGGGTCGAACTCGTCCCTCTCGGAATCTCTCTGATCATTTCTCACCTCGGATTGCTGTTTTGGGAGATGCGTTTCGTGTCGGCGTCGCTAGCCTTCCCCGGGCTTAAGCCGCCGCCGAACGAACGACGCATCATCCAGGAGCCTGAGATGAACCCCGTCGAGCAACAGGAGCAATTGTGATTTTCGGAGCCGTGGAGTTCCCACCGATCGAGAACGTGATCGAGTGGCCGGCGTTCTTGTTCGAGGATTCCGAGTATTTCGCCTTCAGCAAGATCGGGTTCATCTACTTCCTCGGCATGGCGCTTCCGACCATCCTCTTTCTCCTCGCCAATCGTGGCGACGCCTTGGTGCCCCGAGGCTTCCGCACCGCGGCCGAAGGCATCGTGGAGTTCATCGACAGCCAGATCATCCAGGCGGCCATCGGCCCCGACGGTCGTCGCTACATGCCGCTGCTCACCTCCCTGTTCCTCTTCATCTTCATCGGCAACATCACCGAGGTCGTCCCGTTCTTCCAGATGCCGGGCAACGCCCGCATGGCCGGCCCGCTCGTGCTCGCCCTCATCGTCTACGTCATGTGGATCTCGGTCGGCATCAAGCACAACGGCCTCGGGTACATCAAGGACGTCCTCGTGCCGCCGGGTGTGCCGAAGCCGCTGTACCTACTGGTCACACCGATCGAGTTCCTCTCGAACTTCCTCATCCGGCCCTTCAGTCACGCAGTGCGTCTGTTCGCCAACATGCTCGCCGGCCACATCCTGCTCGTGACCTTCACCGTGCTGTGCATCTCGGTGTTCTCCGCCTCGGCGCTGATCCTCGTGCAACTCGGTACGTTCCCCGGACTGCTGGCCTTCACCGCCTTCGAGGTCGGCGTGTCGCTGATCCAGGCCTTCGTCTTCACCATCCTCACCGCCGTCTACATCGGCATGGCGCTGCACCCGGCCCACTAGATCCCAGATCCCCAGTTTCAATCCCAGTCTTCTAACCAACACAATCCAGGAGAGCACCCAATGAGCACCCTGAGCCAGCTTGCTGCGCTTGCCGCCGAGGCTGATGCCGTGGCCCAGACGCCCGACGACATCAAGAACGCCAGCGCCGCCTCCGGCGCCGGCTACGCCTACGGCCTCGCTGCCATCGGCCCGGGCATCGGCATCGGCTACCTCGTCGGTCAGGCCGTCCAGGCCATGGCCCGTCAGCCCGAGTCCGCCGGTCAGGTCCAGACCACCATGTTCCTCGGCATCGCCTTCACCGAGGCCCTCGCCCTCATCGGCTTCGTGGTCTTCATCCTGCTGAAGTTCGTCTGAGGTACCCGCTGTGAATTTGATGTTGGTCCTAGCCGCAGAGAGCACGGAGGACCCGCCGAACCCGGTGATCCCCGAGGTCAACGAGATCGTCTGGGCCGTCATCTTCTTCGTCGCGCTGTGGCTTCTCATGAGGTACGTGCTCCTTCCCCCGATCACTCGGGCGATGGAAACACGCGCCAACACCATCCAGGGTGATCGCGATGCCGCCGACGCGGCCACCGCATCCTTGGGCTCCACGCGGCGCGACTACGAGGCCTCCCTCGTCGACGCCCGCAACGAGGCCAACGAGATCATCGCTGCTGCCCGAACTGCTGCCGACCAACGCCGTGCCGCGCTGCAGGCGGAAGCCGACGCCGAGATCGCCGTCCTGCGCCGCAATGCGCAGGACGAGATCGAACAGGCCCGCGCCGCTGCGCTCTCCGGCATGCGGGGCGACGTCGCCACGCTGGCCGTGGGTGCTGCCGGCGCCGTGCTGGGTCGCAATCTCGACGCCGGTGCGCAGCAGTCCGTCATCGACCAGGCCCTCGCGGCCGAGTGATCGGAGCCGAAATGATCGGAATCCTTGCCGCCGAAGGCCCGAACGGGTACTTCATCCCGAGCGACATCAACGAGCTCTACTGGGGTTCGCTCTCCTTCGGCATCATCTTCGTCATCTTCCTCTGGAAGGGTGTGCCCGCCATCTCCAAGGCCATGAAGGCGCGCACCGCCGGCATCGAAGCGGAACTGGCCGGTGCCGCTGCGCAGAAGTCGGCCGCCGAAGCCGAGCTGGCCACGCTCTCCGGCGAACTCGGCGATGCCGACGCCGAAGCGGCGAGGATCATCGCCGATGCACGCGACCAGGCCACCAAGCTCGAAGCGGATCTCCTGGCCCGCGCCGAGGCCGACGTGGTCGACTCCAAGGAGCGTTCGCGCATCGAGATCCAGGCCCAACGCGATCAGGCACTCGCCGACCTTCGGGCCGCGGTGGCCGAGCAGGCTCGCGTCGCGGCCGATGCCGTGGTTCGCCAGAATCTCGGCGATGCCGCCACACAGTCCGCACTGATCGACGACTACATCAGCCAGCTCGCCCGCTGAGCGCGGTCCGGCCCCACCAGTTACTCCGAGGAACGAACACATGAGCGACACCATCGACGGATACGCAGAAGCACTGCTCGCCGTCGTGCGCGCCGAGGGTGCCACCGGAGCGGACGACGAGATCTTCCGCTTCGCCCAGGCCCTCGAAGGCAACGACGAGCTCCGCAACACGCTGTCCGACCCCTACGTGCCGGCCGAGAAGCGTCAGCAGATCGTGGAGGACCTGCTCCAGGGCAAGGCATCGCACGTCGCTCGGGCCGCGGTGTCGCTCGTGGTCGGTGCCGGTCGCGCCGCCGAGCTTCCGGCCATCGCCCGGGCGCTCGTGGCCAAGGGTGCGGCCGCCAGCGGCAAGGAGATCGCCGAGGTTCGCACCGCGGTGGCGCTCACCGACGAGCAGAAGGCCCGCCTCGCCTCGTCGCTGAAGACCGCTACCGGCAAAGACGTCGAGATCAAGGTCACCATCGATCCCGCCGTGCTCGGCGGCGTGGTGACCACCATCGGCGACACCGTCATCGACGGCAGTGTCCGTCGCCGCCTCGCCCAGGTGAAGACTCACCTCGGCTGATTGAGAAGAACGCAGAGAGAAGAGACAGATGGCTGATCTACAGATCAACACCGACGAGATCACGGCGGCGCTCACGGCGAACCTGCAAGGGTTCTCCCCCTCGGTCGAGCAGACCACCGTGGGCCGCGTGCTCGAGGTCGGCGACGGCATCGCCCGCGTGTCGGGCCTGCCCGACGCCGCGGTGAACGAGATGCTCCGCTTCGAGAACGGGCTCATCGGGCTCGCCCTCAACCTCGACGAGGACTCGATCGGCGCCGTGGTGCTGGGCGACGTCGAAGGCATCGAGGAAGGCCAGACCGTGGTCGCCACGGGCGAGATCCTCTCCGTGCCGGTCGGCGACGGCCTGCTCGGCCGTGTGGTCAACCCGTTGGGCGAGCCCATCGACGGCAAGGGCGCACTCACCAACGTGCAGCCCCGCCGCATGGAGATCCAGGCCCCCGGCATCCTCGGTCGCAAGCCCGTGCACGAGCCGATGCAGACCGGCATCAAGTCGATCGATTCGCTCATCCCCGTCGGCCGTGGCCAGCGAGAGCTGATCATCGGCGATCGCAAGACGGGCAAGACCACCATTGCGCTCGACACGATCCTGAACCAGAAGGGTCTGGGCGTGAAGTGCATCTATGTGGCGATCGGCCAGAAGGCCTCCACCGTCGCGCAGAACGTCGCCACGCTCGAAGAGCTCGGCGCCATGGAGTACACCACCGTCGTGGTCGCGCCCGCCTCCGACCCGGCCCCGTTCAAGTACCTGGCTCCCTACGGCGGTTGCGCCATGGGTCAGCACTGGATGGAGAACGGCGAGCACTCACTCATTGTCTATGACGACCTCTCGAAGCAGGCTGAGGCCTATCGCCAGGTGTCGCTGCTGCTGCGCCGCCCGCCGGGGCGCGAAGCGTTCCCCGGTGACGTGTTCTACCTCCACAGCCGCCTGCTCGAGCGGGCCGCCAAGCTCTCTGACGAGCTCGGGGCCGGCTCGCTCACCGCGCTGCCGATCATCGAGACGAAGGCCGGCGACGTGTCCGCCTTCATCCCGACCAACGTGATCTCGATCACCGACGGCCAGATCTTCCTGCAGGACGACCTCTTCAAGTCCGGTATCCGTCCGGCCGTCGACGTCGGCATCTCGGTGTCACGCGTGGGTTCGGCCGCGCAGGTCAAGGCCATGAAGACCGCCACGGGCACGCTCAAGGGCGACCTCCAGCAGTTCCGTGAGCTCGAGGCCTTCGCCGCCTTCGGCTCCGACCTCGACGCCGTGTCCAAGTCCCAGCTCGAGCGTGGCTATCGCCTCACCGAGTTGCTCAAGCAGGGCGTGAACTCGCCCTACCCGGTCGAGGATCAGGTCGTGTCGATCTTTGCCGGCACGCGCGGCTATCTCGACTCGCTGCCCGTGGACGACGTGCTGCGCTTCGAGGCCGGCTTGCTCGACTGGTTCCGCACCCGTCACAGCGACGTGATGGCCACGATCCGCAACGAGGGCAAGATCCCCGATGAGGACGCCTTCGAGGCCGCCATCCGGGACTTCGCCGCCCAGTTCACCCCTTCGGTGGTCGACGGCGAGGAGCCCGAAGCACACGAGCAGGGCGCAGCCCATTCGACCATGGTCGACAGCGACGTCACCCTGCCCGAAGAAGACATCACTCGAGACGAGGGCTGAGGTAACGCAGCGTGCCCGGTGGCAAGGAGCGCGAGCTCAAACGACGGATCGGCAGTATCCAGACGACGAAGCAGATCACGCGCGCCATGGAACTGATCGCCGCGACCCGCGTGGTCAAGGCCATGAACCGAGCCGATGCGGCGCGCCCCTACGCCCGTCAGATCACCTCGGTGATCGAGAACCTCGCGGCCGGCGGCGCCGAGGCCAACCACCCGCTCCTACGAGAGGTCGACGAGGTCAAGAACGTCGGCTTCATCGTGATGGCCGGCGACCGTGGACTCGCCGGTGCCTACAACACCAATCCGATCCGTGCGTGTGAGCGCCAGATCGAGGCGCACAAGCTCGAGGGGAAGGGCTACTCCCTGTTCTGCGTGGGCAAGAAGTCCAACGCCTACTTCCGTTTCCGCAACTATCGCGTCGACCACAGCTACCAGGGTTTCAGCGACAGTCCCGCCTACGAGGACGCTCGGCGTATCGCCGAGGATGTCGCCGATGCGTTCATCAGCGGCGAGATCGACGAAGTCGAACTCATCTACACCGAGTTCATCTCGATGGGTACCCAGAAGGTGTCGGTTCGCCGATTCCTGCCGCTCGGGAACACCGAGACGATGGCCGCGGCCGGCAGCGGCGACGCGGCCGCCGCCTTCGAATTCGAGCCGTCGCCCGAGGCGGTGCTCGAAGCCCTGCTTCCCCGCTATATCGAAGCCCGCCTCTTCGGTGCCCTGCTCGATGCGGCCGCATCCGAGCACGCCAACCGACAGCGGGCGATGAAATCCGCCACCGACAACGCCGAGGAACTCATCACCAAGCTCTCGCGTGAGATGAACACCGCCCGCCAGGCGGCGATCACCACCGAGATCATGGAGATCGTCAGCGGCGCCGAGGCGCTCGGCGCCGGCGAATCCAGCGACGGTGCGGCGGCCGCCCTCCTCGAGCTCTACAACCCGATGGCAGCTGCCGCTGCCGGCAACACCAACCCCTCTCCGCAGTCCTGATCAGGAGCACCACACCGAAATGACCGTCACCGAGAACGATCTGAAGAGCGGCCGAATCGTCGGCATCGCCGGCCCCGTGGTCGACGTCGAGTTCCCCGCCGGGCACCTTCCCGAGATCAACACCCAGCTGGAGTTCGACGTCACCGTCGCCGGCGAGACCACCCGTGTCGCTGCGGAGGTAGCCCAACAGATCGGCGATCATCGCATCCGCGCGATCTCCATGAAGCCGACCGATGGCCTCACCCGTGGCGCCCCGGTGGACAACACCGGTCACGGCGTGCAGGCCCCTGTCGGCGACGAGACGCTGGGCCACATCTGGAACGTGATGGGCGACTGCCTCGACGTTCCCGGCCACACCACGGAGGAACGCTGGGACATCCATCGCTCCGCTCCCACCTTCGATTCCCTCGAGCCGTCGGCCAAGATGTTCGAGACCGGCGTGAAGGTCATCGACCTGCTGACCCCCTACAAGGAGGGTGGCAAGATCGGTCTGTTCGGTGGTGCCGGCGTGGGCAAGACCGTGCTCATCACCGAGATGATCACCCGTGTGGCCTCCAACCACGGTGGCGTGTCGGTGTTCGCCGGCGTCGGCGAGCGCACCCGTGAGGGCACCGACCTCTTTATCGAGATGGGCGAGACCGTCATGGGCGACGGCGTCACCACCGTGCTCGACAAGGCCGCGCTGGTGTTCGGACAGATGGACGAGCCGCCGGGAGTCCGCCTTCGCGTCGCTCTCTCGGGTGTGACGATGGCCGAGTACTTCCGTGACGTGCAGAACCAGGACGTGTTGCTCTTCATCGACAACATCTTCCGTTTCGTGCAGGCCGGTTCCGAGGTATCGACCCTTCTGGGTCGTATGCCGTCGGCGGTGGGCTACCAGCCCACGCTCGCCGACGAGATGGGCGAGCTCCAGGAGCGCATCACCTCCACCCGCGGCAAGTCGATCACCTCGCTGCAGGCCGTGTACGTGCCGGCCGATGACTACACCGATCCCGCCCCGTTCACCTCGTTCACCCACTTCGACGGCACCACCGAGCTCTCTCGTGACATCGCCGCCAAGGGCATCTACCCCGCCGTGGATCCGCTGGCATCGTCGTCGACGATCCTCGACCCGCTGGTCGTGGGTGACCGTCACTATCGCACCGCTCGCCGAGTGCAGGAAGTGCTCCAGCGCTACAAGGAGCTCCAGGACATCATCGCCATTCTCGGCCTCGATGAACTCTCCGAGGAAGACCGGGTCACGGTGAACCGGGCCCGCAAGGTCGAGAAGTTCCTCTCGCAGCCGATGTTCGTGGCCAAGCAGTTCACCGGCCAGGACGGCATCTTCACGCCGATCGAAGAGACCATCGAGTCCTTCGAAGCGGTCATCAACGGCGATCTGGACCACCTGCCCGAGCAGGCGTTCCAGATGGTCGGCGGCGCCGAAGATGCCGAACGCAAGGCCGCAGAGCTGCAGGCCGACGCCTGATGTTCACCGTCGAGGTCGTCTCTCCTGAATCGGTGTCCTACACCGGCGAAGCCGAGATGGTCATCGCGCGCACCGTCGACGGTGGCGACATCGCCTTCCAGACGGGTCACGTGCCCTTCATCGGCAACCTCGCCGTGTGGTCCGTCGACGTCATCAAGGCGAACGGAGAACGCGACACCTTCGCCGTACACCGTGGCTTCGTGCAGGTCAGCGGCGACCAGGTGACCATTCTCTCCGACGTGTCCGAGGCGATCGAAGAGATCGATGTTCGTCGTGCCGAGGCGGCTCGCGACCGGGCGGAAGCAGCGCTGCGCGCCGATGCGAACGACGCCGCTGCGGCCGCCGCGTTGGGCCGGGCAGAGCTTCGCCTCAGGGTCGCCGCCGCAACGACCTGATTCGTCGGACCTTTCCGCGCACCCGGCGGACCTGCCGGCGAACGGGCTGCATGGTGGTGTTGCCCTCGTGGAAGCTGAAGTCGCCGGTACAGAGCACGGCCTTGTTCGCCGTCCGGGCGATCTCCCGAGCCTGTCTCGGATTCGACTCGATGAAGAGAATCGCGTCGCAGCCTCGATAGACCGATGCCTTGAACGCCGCGTGTGCGTTGGCGGCGCGACGTGCCGCGGCATCGGGTAGATCGAGCATGTGCAGGGCGTCGTAGACCACGCCATGGTGGGCGAGCCATTCCTCGGTCTCGGCTCGGTACTTCTCGAGCCGTGAGGTGACCAGGGCCTGTACCGGTTGGCCCGGAAGCATGTGAGGTACCGCCGACCGCAGGAACGTCCGATAGTTCGGGCCGTCGTCGTTCTGCTCGGGTGTCGGATCGAGACACAGCACGCCGTCGATGTCGAGGCACGATCGTTCCAGCACACTGTGGCTCATCAGGTTCCAGGAGAACACACGAGGCGGTGAGACGACCTCACACGCGATGTCGACCATCGTCGTCGCCGACGGCACGACGAAGGCGGCGCCGTAGAGGAGTTCCCCGGCGATCGACGATGCCTCGATTCGCCGACGGGTGGTCTCGAGCGCCGAACCCGAGAACACGCTGTCGTCGAAGACGAGGATGCGGCGGGCGGTGTCGATGACCTCGGGGCCGGTCTTCGAATGCAACCGAGCACCGGTGCTCAGCACCCGCCCTTCGAGGAAACCGTCGAGGTCGGCGAGCGGTACGCCGAGATGCAGCGCGACGAGGTTGGCCGCGAGCAGACCGGAGCGGGGGATGCCGACCACGAGATCGATCTCCTCGTGGAACATGTGGAGCGAGCGCAGGATGACCCGGTCGAGGTCACCCACGTCACGAAAGCTGACCCGGGGGACGCCGCGAGTCACTCGATCACCAGGTCGGCCAGGCCGGGCTCGGCCGGTGGGTACGCCATGTCGAGCCCTTCGAGCGTCTCGACGATGATCTCGCTGACCAGCAGGGTACGGAACCACTTGCGGTCGGCCGGAATCACGTACCACGGAGCATGGTCGGTGCTCGTTCGTTCGAGCATGACGCGAAACGCCTCCTGGTAGTCGTCCCATCGTTCGCGTTCGGCCAGGTCACCGGAATCGAACTTCCAGTGCTTGTTCGGTTCGTCGAGGCGGGACTGGAGGCGCTCCTTCTGCTCGTCCTTCGAGATGTGGAGGAACAGCTTGATGATCGTGGTGCCCTCGTCGGCCAGGAGCTGTTCGAAGGCGTTGATGTGGTCATAGCGCCGTGACCAGCGCTTCTCGGGCACGATGTCGTGGACGCGGACGACGAGCACGTCCTCGTAGTGCGACCGGTTGAAGATCGTGATGTCCCCGGACTTCGGTGTGTGCCGGTGCACTCGCCAGAGGTAGTCGTGGCCCAGTTCTTCCTCGGTGGGTCGCTTGAACGACGCCACCTTGACGCCCTGGGGATTCACCTTGTCGAACACGTGGCGGATCGTGCCGTCCTTCCCGCCGGTGTCGGTGGCCTGGATCACCACCAGCACCTTGTGCTTGCCCTCGGCGTACAACAGCTCCTGGAGCTCCTCGAGCCGATCGTTCAGTTCGTCGGTTCGTGATTCTGCGTCATCCCGGCTGTGCTCGCCGCTCTCGTCGGTTTTCCAGTCGTCGAGGTCGACGGCCGAGCCGGGGACGACGCGGTACTTTGAGAGGTCCATCTGTAGAGCATGCTTGATCTTGCGGCCGAATGTGCCGACAGGGCATTGGAGTCCAAGCCGAACAGGGGAGGTGTGTGGGTGTCCCCCGCCGAGAACGAAGCTCGCGCAACGGAAGTTGCGCTGACCAATGAATTCCGGGCTGCGATCGTTGACGCCCGTGAACGCATCGGCGCCATCCTCGAGCCGGCATGCCCGACGCCGGCATTTCTCGCCGCCCTCCGCGAGGAGGTCCGGCGAGCTGTCGACGACCCGGAATCGGTGCCCTATCCCGAGCTCGCCGACCCGGAGGCGTACTGGGAAGCGACCGTGAAGCCGCAGAGTCGATCCCTGCGTGACCGTATCGCCGCCATCCTCGAGTGGTTGGAGCAACGGGTGATCACCACCATGGAGGTGGCGGAATCCGACCTCAAGTCGCTCGTCGACACCGCCGCGGCCTCTTCGGACATCAATCGAGAAGCGGTCCGCTCTGCTCTCGCGCAGGACATCGAGGCACGATGTCTCGAACTCCATCACCAGATGGCCGAGGTGCTCGATGTGCTCCCGTCGACCGATGGCCTCGTCGAGGCCCGCAACGCGGCCGACGACGCCATTCGGGCCCATGCCGGCGCCGACGTCGAGGGTCTCGAGACGGCCTACCTCCGAGAGGCCGGGGGTGACGAGGCCCACCAGCAGTTCGCTGCGCAACAATGGTCGGAGACATTCGCCGATCGGGTCGCCCATCGCCAGTCGATGCTCGCTGCCCAGGCGCCCTGGCGGCACCAGGAGTTCGCCCTGATCGGCTACGAGCGAGCCCGGGCCGAGGTCGAACGACTCGTGCAGGACGCCACGGTTCGCCTCCAGAGCCCCCTGCGGGAGGTGCAGCCCTTGCTGCTCGAACGCTATGACGCGGCGGTCAACGCGAGGGCGTGATCAGCCGTAGTTGATCGAGCTGAACTCGGCGAGCTTGTCGATCTGATGATGGGCTTCCACCTTGCGGACGGTGCCCGACCGCGAGCGCATGACGAGTGAGTCGGTGTGGCAACCCTGGTTGTCGAACCGGACACCCTTGAGCAGGTCGCCGTCGGTGATGCCGGTCGCGGCGAAGAAGCAATCGTCGCTGCGGACGAGGTCGTCGACCCGGAGCACCTGACTGAGGTCGTAGCCGGCCTCGACCGCCTCGGTGCGTTCACGTTCGTTGCGCGGCCACAGACGGCCGAGCTGTTCGCCGCCCATGCACTTCAGGGCCGCCGCGGTGATGACACCCTCGGGGGTGCCGCCGATACCGAACAGGATGTCGGCGCCGGAGCCTTTCCACGCCGTGGAGATCGCACCGGCGACGTCGCCGTCGGGGATGAGGCGGATGCGGGCGCCGGCCTCGCGCACCTCGGCGATGATCTCCTCGTGTCGGCCTCGGTCGAGGATGACCGCGGTCAGGTCGCGTACCGACTCGCGCTTGGCTTCGGCCACGGCGTGGAGGTTCTCGGTGATCGACATGTCCATGCTGATCACCCCGGCGGCCTCGGGGCCGACCGCGATCTTCTCCATGTAGACGCACGGGCCCGGGTCGAACATGGTGCCGCGGGGCGCCACGGCGATGACGGCGATCGCGTTGCCGCGGCCGAGGGCAGTGAGTGTCGTGCCATCGATCGGGTCCACCGCGATGTCGGTGAGCGGAGGCGAGCCGTCGCCGATCTGCTCGCCGTTGAAGAGCATCGGCGCCTCGTCCTTCTCACCCTCACCGATCACGACCAGTCCGTCCATCGGGATGGTGCCGAGTACGACACGCATCGCGTCGACGGCGGCGCCGTCGGCGCCTTCCTTGTCGCCGCGGCCCATCCAGCGGGAGGCGGCCATGGCGGCCGCTTCGGTCACCCGGACCAGATCGAGCGCGAGGTTGCGGTCCGGAACTTCCTGATTCGTCATGGTCAGCAACGGTACATGGCCCAGCGACGTGCGAGGATGTCGGCCGTGGCTTTCCGAAACCGATCCCGGAACAGAGACGTCGAGCCGATCCCGGAGGGCGATGACGCGGCCGACGGATCAGCAGAGCTGGCCGACGACGACAGTGGCGAATGGCTCGCCTACGAGCTCCACGAGTGGGCGTCGGAGTCGCGCTCGATGCTGGCCCAACTCCTCCTGGCCGATGGCGTCACCCACTCCTGGCAGGGCACGACGCTGCTCGCCCACGAGAGCGTCGAGGAGCAGGTCGACGCGTTGCTCGAAGAGGTGGAGCAGGCCGAACAGCGCGAGCTCGACCCCGACGAGGCACAGGTCGCGTTCGAGATGGAGGGGTGGTCGGGTGAGCTCCAGGCTGCGCTGGCCGAACGGCTGGGCAGTGTCGGCGTGCCCCACGAGTTCGACACCGACGGCGACCTCGTGTGTCACGAGGCCGACGAGGAACAGGTCGAACTGGTCATCGACGAACTGCTCACCCGGGCCGGGGACGAGGGGCTCGAGGAACTCGCCGGCCTCGAGGCCAATGATCTCCTCAGCGCGTTGTTCGGGGCGACCGACCGTCTCCGCAAGGACGTCCACGACGCCAGGGGCGTCCTCGGCGTACTCGAGCACGGGCGCCGGCTCCAGTCGTCGGCGACACCATTCGGGTTCACCGCCACGACCTGGACCGCGTTGCGCGATGCCGCAGCCGAACTGTGCGACCTGATCGAGTCGGAGGACTCGATCGACGGCGACATCAGCGACCTGGCGCTCCGGTTGCGCGACGACCTCCAGCGTCTGATCTGACCCTGATCCCGCAGGTGATCTGACGTCTCATCGACACCGCAGTCGCGTTACCGTGAAGCGATGCTGTTGGCCGAGCTCGAGATCTACCACTCGCGCCCGATTGCGCCCACGCGCCGTGTCGCGATCGGCAACACGCTGTTGCCGTGCGACCCCGCCCCGGGGTTCGCAGGACTGCTGCTCGGCGGGATCGCCGCCCGGTTCGGCATGGACCTCGATCCCGACGACGTTCCCGACATCGTGGCGTTGACCCACGAGCTCGAGGCCGGTCGCCGAATCCCTCAGCCCCGCCTGCGCCATCGCTTCCAGGACGACCGGGTGGGGCTGACGCACAGCCCCCACCGACTCCACCGCGACGACGACACCGATGGCATGCGGTTGCAGCTCACGACGAACAAGGGTGCTCCCTCCCAGCAGGTGCTCGGTGCGGTCTACGCCGCCGGCGCGCTCCCGATCGGCTCACGCGGCGAGGTGCTCGCGGCCGTTCGACGGGGACTGTCGTGGACAGGTGACATCGGGCCGGCGTTGCTGGCGCACCTGGCCGGTCGTGGTCACTCGTCACTCTCCTCGAGCGCCATGGCCGATCCGGTCGGCTGGGCGATGGGCATCCTCGGGCTGTCGGCGCTCGACGAGCGCCCCGCCAAGGGCGAGGTGCAGCGCGGCTACCGAGATGCCTTGCTCGCGGCACACCCCGACCACGGCGGTGCCGGTGACCAGGCCGCCCAACGCATCGCCGACATCGGCGAGGCCCGACGGATCCTCCTGGCCCGCTGACGAGCGTCATCGTCACGGCGGGCCTCTAGTCTCGCAAGGGTGTGGGATCGCATCGAGAGCCTGGAGCAAGAGCTTCGCGACGTCGGAATTCGGCTCAGCGACCCCGCCGTGCAGTCGGACCAGGCCCAGATGGCCGACCTCGGCCGCCGCTACAAGCAGCTGGAGGAGGTCGTCGCGGCGGGCCTGGGGCTGAAAGCGACGATCGGCGACCTCGAGGTCGCCAATGAGATGCTCCGCGATGCCGACGGCGGCGATCGCGAGGAGATGCGGACCGAGATCCGCGAGCTCGAGGCGAAGATCGAGACGGAAACAGAGGCGCTCCGGCTGCTGCTGCTGCCGCCGGATCCCAACGCCGACCGCAACGTCATCATCGAGATCCGCGGCGCGGCGGGGGGCGAAGAGGCGAACCTCTTCGCTCGTGAGCTCTTCACGATGTACGAGGCCTACGCGAAGCGACAGGGCTGGCGGCTCGAGATGCTCGGCGCATCACCCTCCGACCTCGGTGGGTTCACCGAGGTCACTGCGTTGTTGAGCGGCGATGCGGTGTGGACGCGGATGAAGCACGAGGCGGGCACCCATCGTGTGCAGCGGGTGCCGGTGACCGAGTCGCAGGGCCGTATCCACACCTCGTCGGCCACGCTCCTGGCGCTGCCCGAGGCGGAGGAGGTCGAGGTCGACATCAACGACAACGACCTCCGCATCGACACCTACCGGGCCGGTGGTCCGGGTGGGCAGTCGGTCAACACGATGGACTCCGCGGTGCGCATCACCCATCTCCCCACCGGGGTCACGGTCTCGATGCAGGACGAGAAGAGCCAGCTCAAGAACAAGAACAAGGCCATGCGAGTTCTCCGTTCGCGGCTCCTTGCCCTCGAGCAGGAGAAGGCCAACGCCGAGGCGTCCGACCTTCGACAGAGCCAGGTCAACACCGGTGATCGGTCCGAGAAGATCCGCACCTACAACTTCAAGGAGAACCGGGTCACCGACCACCGCATCGGACTCACCATTCACAAGCTCGACCGCGTGCTCGCGGGCGAGCTCGACGACGTGAGCGACGCCCTCGTGGCCGAGGAGCGCCAGCGTCAACTCGAGGACACGGAGTGATCGGCGTTGGACCCGACGGCACCTGAGGGCACGGTCGCGTGGTCGGCGCTGCTCGCGGAGGCGACCGAACGAGTGGGGGCGAACGACGCGCGCCGCATCGTCGAGGAAGTCACCGGGGCCGACCCGGGCCGGTTGCATCGTGTGCTCGACGAACTCGCCACCGAACGCGGGGTCGCCCGTTTCGATGCGATGGTCGCCCGTCGTGTGGCCGGCGAACCACTCCAGTACGTCCTGGGACGATGGGGCTTCCGTTCGCTCGATCTCATGGTCGACCGCCGTGTGTTGATTCCTCGGCCGGAGACCGAGGTCGTCGCCGGGCTGGCGATCGAGGCACTTTCTTCCAAAGCAGTGCCGTCTCGAATCCACGACGTGAGCAGGGATCTGCTCGTCGCCGACCTCGGCACCGGCTCCGGCGCCATCGGTCTGGCGATCGCGGTCGAGTGTCCGACCGCCCGGGTGATGGCGACCGATGCCTCCACCGACGCGCTGGCGGTGGCGAGGGCGAATCTCGCCGGCGTCGGCCGGGCGGCCACCAGGGTCTCGCTGCACGAGGGGTCCTGGTACTCGGCCCTCCCGCCCGCTGTCGAGGGTTCGCTCGACCTGATCGTGTCGAACCCCCCGTACGTCGCCGACGGCGAGGAGCTGCCCCCGGTTGTGGGGGAGTGGGAGCCGCCCACGGCCCTGCGCGCCGGTGCCACCGGACTCGACGACCTGCGCCGTCTCGTCGACGACGCGCCCCGCTGGCTCGCGGCCGAGGGAGTGCTCGTCCTCGAGATGGCCCCCGACCAGACCGACACCGTCGCCGGCTGGGCCGAGGCCCTTCGGCTGCGCGCCACCATCCATCCCGACCTGACCGGCCGGCCCCGTGCCGTCGTGGCCAGGAAGAACGCGGAGTAGCAATGGAGCCCGACGACCTCGAGAACGCCGTGCGCGACCTTCGCAGCGGGGGCGTCGTGATCATCCCCACCGACACGGTCTACGGCCTCGCCGCTGCGGCCGAGAACAGTGCCGCGGTCGATGCGATGTTCGCGCTGAAGAATCGACCCGTCGATGTGCTGGTCGCAGTGCTCGTGGCCGACATCGATCAAGCTCGCAACTATGTGGATCTCGGCCCGGCGGGCGAGGCCCTGGCCGCGCGCTTCTGGCCCGGTCCGTTGACGATCGTGGCCCCGCGCCACGTCGTCGGGTCCCTCGCGGCCGGCGATGACGAGACGCTCGGCGTGCGCTGTCCCGACGATGTGGTGGCGGTCGCGCTCGCCTCGGCGGTGGGTCCGATCTCGGCGACGAGCGCCAACGTGCACGGCGGCGACACGCCGGTCCGCGCAGCCGAGGTCGCGGCCCTGTTCCCCACGATCGCGACGGTGCTCGACGACGGTCCCCGGCCGGGCGTGGCGTCCACCGTGGTGTCGGTGGTCGGCCCGACACCGGTCGTCCTGCGGGAGGGATCGATCACCGAGGCCGAGATCGAGGCCATCGTCGCCTCCGACTCCTAGGCTCGGCCCATGCGTATCGCCGTCGGTTCCGACCATGCCGGATTCCACCTGAAGCAGTCGCTCGCCCAGCATCTGCGCGACGAGGGTCACGACGTCGTCGATTGCGGGACCCACTCCGAGGACCGGGTCGACTATCCCGACTTCGGCGCGGCTGTCGGTCGGTCGGTCGCGTCGGGCGAGGCCGACGGTGGACTCTGTGTGTGTGGCAGCGGGATCGGCATCGCGATCGCTGCCAACAAGATCGCCGGGGTACGGGCCGCGACGGTCCACGACGCCACATCGGCCCGATTGAGTCGCGAACACAACGATGCCAATGTGATCTGTGTCGGTGAGCGACTCACCGGGCCGCAGGTCGCAGTCGACGCACTCGACGCCTGGCTCGGGGCGACCTTCGAGGGCGGTCGCCACACCGCTCGGGTCGCCAAGCTGGATGCCCTCGGTGGCGAGTCCGTCGCCCCGGTCTGATTCACTCGGACGGTACGCTCTGCGTTGATCTCGCATTCTGGAGGACACCATGCCCTGGCCCAGCGCCGCCGATGATCCTGTGCTCGACCTGATCACGAAGGAAGAGACCCGCCAGAACTCCACGATCCAGCTGATCGCATCGGAGAACTTCGCCTCGCCCGCCGTCATGGCCGCGACCGGATCGGTGCTCACCAACAAATACAGCGAGGGCTATCCGGGCAAGCGCTACTACGGCGGCAACATGGTGGTCGACGAGATCGAGGACGAGGCGCGCCGGCGTGTCTGCGCCTTGTTCGGCGCCGAACACGCGAACGTCCAGCCTCATGCCGGCGCGGTCGCCAACATGGGCGTCTACCAGGCCCTGCTCGAACCCGGCGACACGGTCCTCGGCATGAGCCTGGACCACGGTGGGCACCTCACCCATGGCTCGCCCGTGAACTTCTCCGGGCTCCAGTACGACTTCGTGTCCTACGGCGTCACCGCCAGCGACGAGCGCATCGACTACGAGGACATGGCGGCCAAGGCGCACGCGGCGAAGCCGAAGATGATCGTGGCGGGTGCCACCGCCTATCCGCGCATCATCGACCCGAAGCCGCTGCGTGAGATCGCCGACGAGGTCGGGGCCCTCCTGATGTTCGATGCGGCGCACATCGCCGGGCTGATCGCCGGTGGGGCGCATCCGAACCCGCTGCCGCTCGCCGATGTCATGACCTTCACCACCCACAAGACCCTCCGGGGACCGCGAGGCGGCTGCATCCTCACTCGTGAGGAGTTCGGGGCCAAGATCGACAAGGCGATCTTCCCCGGCATCCAGGGTGGACCCCTCGAACACGTCATCGCGGCAAAGGCCATCGCCTTCGGCGAGGCGGCCAGCGCCGAGTTCGCCGACTACGCGGCCCGCATCGTGGCCAACGCCGGCGCGCTGGCCGAGGCGCTGGCCGGCCATGGCTTCCGACTGGTGAGCGGCGGCACCGACAACCATCTGATGCTCGTCGATCTCGGGACGTTCGACGAGGAGCTGACCGGCAAAGAGGCCCAGGCGGTGCTCGACGACGCCGGCGTCAGTCTCAACAAGAACACCATCCCCGACGATCCCCGCTCGCCGTTCGTCACCTCGGGCGTGCGCATCGGCACCCCGGCCGTGACCACGCAGGGAATGGGACCGGCCGAGATGGCCGTCATCGCCGAGTTGATCGCCCGCGCCCTGCGCGAGCGGGCGGACCCGGGCGCGGTCGCCGCGGTCAAGGCCGATGCCGCCACTCTCTGCGCCGAGTTCCCGCCCTACCCGAACCTCGGAGCCTGAGGCCCGGTCACCGGAGGCGGCGTCATGATGCCGGCCCTCTCGGCCTATCTCCTCGTCGGGGCCACCGCGGCGATCGTCACGTTTCTCGCGGTGCCGATCGTGCGGCGGATGTCGATCCGTATCGGCGCGGTCGCCGAGCCCGACGAACGACACGTCCACCTCGTCCCGACGCCGCGCGGCGGTGGGGCGGCGATGATGTTCGGACTCCTCGTGGCGTTCGGCGCGGCCGCGCTGCTGGACGAATTCTCCGGCGTCATGTCGGCCCGTACGGAGATGATCGGCGTGGTCATCGCCGCCGGCGTGATCTGGAGTGTCGGCTTCATCGACGACGTCCGCGAGATCTCGGCGCCCGCGAAGCTGGCCGGCATGGTGCTCGCCGGCTCGGTGATGTCGCTCACCGGGGTCTCGATCCTCTTCTTCCGGGTGCCGTTCTTCGATCTGCTCTTCCTGTCGGCTGATTGGTCGGCGCTGGTCACGGTGATGTGGGTGCTCGGCATGGCCAATGCCGTGAACTTCATCGACGGTCTCGACGGTCTGGCCGGCGGCATCATCGCCATCGCGTCGGCGACGTTCCTGCTCTACGCCCTCCAGCTCGGCAACGAGGGTGTGCTCGATCCGAACAATCCCGGTGCGCTCTGGGCGACCATCACGCTGGGCCTGTGTGTCGGCTTTCTCCCGCACAACGTCCACCCCGCCCGGATCTTCATGGGCGACAGCGGGGCGCTGCTGCTCGGCCTCCTGATGGCCGCATCGACCATGTCGGTCGGCGGGCGGACCACCGAGGAATTCTCCGGTCAGGCGTTCTTCTTCTTCGCGCCGATCTTCATCCCGCTGGTGATCCTCGGCGTGCCGATCCTCGACACGCTGTTCGCCATCACCCGTCGGGCGGTGAAACGGACCGCCGTGGCCGAGGCCGACAAGGAACACCTCCACCACCGGCTGATGCGTCTGGGCCACGGCCACCGGCGCTCGGTGCTGATCCTGTGGCTCTGGACCGCACTGCTGTCGGCCTTCGTGCTCTATCCGACCTACACGGGCGAAGGTGACGCCATTGTTCCCATCGGTGTGGCGGCGCTCGCCCTCGGGTTGTTCACCGTCTTCCATCCGCGCTGGCGGGGTTCGGTGGTCGAGGCCGATGCCGCGGACTTCGAGGCGATCGACGCGGCGAAGGCGAAGGTCGAGAGGTCGCGTCTCAGAGAATCTCGACGGGGACGCCGGTCGGCACCCTGATGTCCTCGACGAGGCGGGTGATGTCGTCGTTGTGCACGCGAATACAGCCTGACGACACGTTCGTACCGATCGTGGTCGGATCGTTGGTGCCGTGGATGCCGAGTTGGCCCGGACCGCCGTTGAACGTGGTGAAGGTGTCGGAGTAACCCGAGAGTCCGTAGGCGAAGGCGCCATAGACCGAGTCGGGTGAGAGCGGACGCAGGAGTTCGGTGGTGTAGTACCGGCCCAGGGGTGTGGGCGCGTTGTCGCGGGCAACGCCCACGGTCGTCTCCATCACGACCTGCTCGTGATCGAAGACGGTGAGTCGGAACTCGTCGAGTTCGACCCTCATCGCGAAGTTGTGGCGCCGGAGATCGACGCTGTCTCGGTGGACCCAGCCAAAGGACCCGTTGGGTCGGGTGGGCAGGAGCACCCGATAGTGCTCGAACCCGTCGAAGTCGTCGAGGAGGAACACGAGCTCGTCGCCCGATGCGATCGGGTTGGCGAATGTGTGGGACGCGATGTCGTCACCGGGTGCGTCGACGACGTCGACCTGGTCACCGCGGGCGACGGCGACGAAGGACAATCCGACCCGATCCTCGGGCGGTTCGACCGAATCGCGCAGCGCCTGCATCGGCGACACCGAGCCGGCGCCGGCGGTGGGATCGGGGATGACCTCGCCGGACGGGCCGGCGCCGGGCCCGAGGTCGATGTCGACCCCCTCGTAGGCCTCGAGCAGGTCGCGTTCAGGCGCCGCGCACGCCGCCAAGCCGAGTGCGCCGGCGCCCAGCAGGAATGAGCGTCGTTCCATCGCCATGACGGTATCGCTCAGCGGTCCTCGGGGTTGATCGCTTCGAGCTCGAGTCCCGCGGTTTCCGGGTAGCGGCGCAGGACCAGCCAGGCGACCACGAGCGGACCCGCCAGCAGTATCGCCAGCGCAGGGCCGATCTCGCCGAGGCGATCCGACACCTGGCCCACGAAGATCAACCCGACGGCGCTCCCGACGACGCCGACGGTGACGATCACCCCGTTCGCCCGCCCACGATCGTGGGTGCCGAAGAGCTCGGGTCCGTAGACGGCCATCGCCGGCACCGCGATACCGCCGAGCACCACCCCGACCATGGTGATGAGCCAGAGCGCGGGCCCGGCCGAGAAGTAGGCGAGGGCCGAGAATCCGGTCCCGAGGAGGATGCCGATGGCGCCGACCCTTCGGCGCCCCTTCGTCTCGGCGAGGTAGCCGCCGAGCAGTACGCCCAGCCCGGCCGGCGTACCGGTCACGAGGGTGAAGTTGGAGATCCCCGACGCGCTGTAGCCGTGCTCGTCCTTGAGGAAGTCGTTCTGGAAGCTCGAGGCGGGGGAGAAGAACATCG
This sequence comes from Acidimicrobiales bacterium, assembly GCA_040219515.1. Taxonomy (NCBI): domain Bacteria; kingdom Bacillati; phylum Actinomycetota; class Acidimicrobiia; order Acidimicrobiales; species Acidimicrobiales bacterium. Next base: position 352,978 of record JAVJSI010000007.1, on the reverse strand, counting down.
AGAGGAGAAACGCCGACCCGGCCAGGAGGATGAGTCGTTGGCGGCGCCGCTGTCGCTGGTCGGGAGTGAGGATCGGCGCGCTGGACTCGACCGACTGGGTGAACCGCAACGTCTCCGGCAACCGTCGTCCGACCCAGATGATCACGAAGATGCCGAGTCCGCCCACCAGGTACACGCCCCGCCAACCGCGTATGCCGAGATCGGCGAGGCGGAGAACGTTGACGGCGATTCCGGCACCGAACGCCGCACTGAGCACGAGCACGGACGCCGCCCACGCGCGGCTGCGGGCCGGCATCTCCTCGGCGGCGACGATCACGATGATGATGCCCAGTCCGGTGGAGAGGCCACGGGCGATCAGCTGTGTACCGCCGAGTGTCCAGATGTCGGGCGCGAGACCGCCGAGAAGCGTGAACGTGCAACTCCCGAGTCCGGCGATGACGAGCATGGACCGTCGGCCCCGGCGATCGGCGAGCGCCACTGCGACGAGGCTGAAGAGCACCCCCACGCGGGCGACGCCGAGCACCCATCCTTGGGCGCTGTTGCCGCGGCCGAACTCGTCGGTTGCGAAGCTGATGGTCTGCGTGAGTACGGTGCCGAGATAGCCGTCGACGATCTGGGCGGCGGCGAGCAGGCCCAGCACCATCGCCGCCCGCGCGTCGAGGCGATCGGGCGGCGCCCACCAGTAGTCGAAGCGATCCTGGCGCCGGCGCAGGGCCCGGCGAATCGGCAACTGGAACAGCCACCCCCAGACGGGGATCGCCAGGCGGTAGGTGGTGGTCTCCTGGACGCGCCACTCGTCGCCCTCGCGGGACGCGTCGAGCGTCCGCTCGTAGTAGGCGAAGGGTCCTTGGGCGAGGCCGTAGCGGCCATCGGTCTCCGGGGTCTCGGCGACGATGTCGTCGCGGGGCTCCCGTCGGCGGTCGAGCTCGGTGTCGTCGCACGTGGTCTCGGTGCGGATCACTCGGCGTCGGCTCACGGCCACCGATCGTAGGCCCGGCTCACGCCATCTCGGTGCGCTCGCGTATCCTTCCCGTCGTGCAATTGCTTGACGATCCGCGGGCCGAGCACCTCTCTCCTTCCGCCCGGCGGTTGCTACGACGACCGCGTCCGAGATTCCGTGGGCTCCTCCACCGGTGGGCGGCCGTCGCCTCGGTCGCAATCGGCATCGTGCTCGTCGTCGGCGCCGACGGCAGTAGGGCAGCGACGGTCATGGCCATCTTCGCCTTCGGCAACACGGCGATGTTGGGCGTGAGCGCGATCGTGCACCTGCGGGACTGGCCGATCGAGCGCGTCGAGATGATGGTTCGGCTCGATCACACGACCATCTTCTTGATGTTCGCGACGACGGCCACACCGATCGCGGTGCTGGGCCTCGATGGCGCCGTCTCGACCTGGCTCCTCGCTGTCGCCTGGACCGGCGCGCTGCTCGGGATCGCCGCGGAATGGACACCCGTGCATCCGCCGGCGGGAGTGATGAACGCGGCCTATCTGGTGTTCGGCTGGTCAATGCTCGTGTTCGTGCCGTGGATGATCGCCCACCTCACGCTGTCCGAGGTCGCCTTGTTGCTCGGTGGTGGCGCCGCCTACACCGTCGGTGCCATCGTGGTCGGTGCCCGCTGGCCCGACCCGTGGACCGACTCGTTCGGCTATCACGAGATCTGGCACGTGTTCGTGGTGGTGGGCGTGGCGCTGCACACCGCCATGGCGGTCTCACTCGCCTGGTAGCGGGCAACGCTGCGCGCAGCGGGGAGTCACATGGTGAACGTCTCGGGCCACGCGTCGCTGCGGATCAGCGCATCGGCACCGCCGTCGACGAAGACGACCGACCCGCAGGCGAAGCGAGCCGCCGGTGAGAGCATGAAGATGATCCAGTCGGCCATGAGGTCCGGCGTTGCCGGCTCACCCGTCGGGATCGGGAAGCCCTCGAGGAGAGGCCCGAAGTCGGCATCGTCCTTGCCCGCCTGGAACAGGGGAGTCTGCACCGGGCCCGGCGCGATGACATTGAGGGTGATGCCCTGGCCGACCCACTCGTCGGTCACGGCCGCTCGCCGGCACCAGCGTGAGATCGCGAGCTTGGCCCCGCCGTAGGCGATCGCGCCGTCGAAGGGCTCGGGCACGTCGCCGACGATGGCGACGGCGCCTTCCTCGTCGCCGGTCAGGAACGCCTCGATCAGTTCCGGCGGCAGGTTGGGCGAGGTGGTGGACGAGTTCGATCCGACCTGCACCACCTGCGCGGCCCCCGCAGCCGCGAGCGCGGGCCGGAGCCCATCGAGCAGCGCGTGGGAACCGAAATAGTTGACCCTTGCGATCAGGTTGCCGCGCAGCGGGGGTCCGACCCCGGCCGCAGTGACGAGGCCATCGAGCGTGCCGCTGCACCGGTCGAGGGTGGCCTCGAGGACGGCGGCTCGACCATCGGCCGTGGAGAGGTCGCCGACCACCTCGGCGTCGTGGAGGTCGATACCGATGACCGTGTTGCCGGCGTTCTCGAGCTTGGCCCGGGTGGCGGCGCCGATTCCGGATGCCGATCCGCTGATCGCGTAGGTCCCCACATTGCTCCGTTCGTCATGCACTGGTGCACGATGATCGTCCGGCCGCGCCAAACTGGGCAAATGGATCCAGTCGAACGGAGTGCTGCGCTCGAGGCGGAGGGCAGCCGCCTCCTCGATGTCGCGGCTGTCGATCTCGAGGCCGATGTGCCCGCCTGCCCCGGTTGGCGGGTGACGGAGCTGCTCGGCCACGTGGCCAACGGATGGGAGGCGTTCCGGGTCATCGTCGAGTCCGGCTCGACCGAGCCGCCTGATTTCGGTCGGCTCGCGCCCACACCCGAGGAGCCCGACGACATCGCCCGCTTCGCCGCCGAGCGGCTTGCGCTGTTGGTGCCGGTCATCGGGTCGAGCGACCCGACCCGGCCCGTCTGGACCTGGTCGGGCATCGCCGACGTCGGCTTCTACCACCGGCGTACGCTCATCGAGACGGCGGTGCACCGAGTCGACGCCGAGCAGGCGGTGGGGCAGGTCTCGCCGATCGATCCCGACATCGCCTTCGACGGAGTGGACGAGCTCTACTCCGTGCTGCTCGCCGGGTTCGACGGCGCCTCGCCCGCCGGATCGCTCCACCTGCACCAGACCGACGGTGAAGGTGAGCTGATGCTGACGGTGGTCGACGGCCGCATCGCCGTGACGCACGAGCACGGCAAGGGTGATGCTGCGGTGCGGGCCGGAGGGGCGGACCTGCTGCTCACCATGTACGGCCGGCTATCGCTCGACGGGCTCGAGGTGTTCGGCGACCGCTCCGTCGTCGAGCAGTGGATCGCGTTGGCTCCATGAACGACGCCGATGACGAGCGCGACGCGCACGATGAATCCGAGGAGCTCATCGAGGAGATGACGCCGAAGAGCTTCGCCGGGGGGAACAACCTCGACCAGCTGATGCCGATCATCTTGTTCTTCGGGTTCCGGATCGTGCTCGACAATCTCGTGCTCGCCGTGGTCGCCTCGCTGCTGTGGTCGATCAAGGCGGCGATCAGCCGTCATCGCCGCGGCGTGGGCGTCGGATGGTTTCTGCCCGGGATCGCGACCTACCTGACCGTGCGGGCGGGGCTGACGATCGCCGTCGACAGGAGCTGGATCGACGTCGACGTCAGCGCCGACGCGGTCTACTTCGGGTTCGGGATCATCGGCAAGATCCTGATCGGCGTGGCGTGTGCCCTCACGATCTTCGCCGGCCGGCCCATCCTCGCGTGGTTGATCCCGAAGGTCGTGCCCCTGCCGGCCACGGTCATCGCCGACCCCCGCTTCCGCAAGGCGATGAACGGGGCGACGTGGGTGCTCGTGGCGTTCGAGTTGCTCACCTCCGTCTGGGACATCTGGCTCTACAACAACTCAGGACTGGGCTTCTTCTTCCTCACTCGTTCGGGCGTGAACTTCATCGTGTCCTTCGCCTGTATCACCGGCGCGCTGATCTACATCGATCGCACACTGGATCCGATCCCCGACTATCCGGGCATCACACACCTGATGGAGGAGTCCGGGCGGATCAGATCGTGACGGAGGTCGACCGCCCGGCTCGGCTGGTCCACCTCGCCGAACTCGACGTGTGGGCGGCGTGCGCCCCCGGGGAGACGTATCTGCCGAAGGAATGGGACCGCGACGGATTCATCCATCTCTCGGCGATCGACCAGGTGCTCACGCCGGCGAACCGCTTCTACCGCGGGCGCGACGATCTGGTGGCGCTCGTGCTCGACGCCCACTATCTGGAGCGCGCGGTGGTGTGGGAGGCCGGAACCGACACCGACGAGCTGTTCCCGCACCTCTACGCGTCGCTGCCCACGGCCGCGGTGCTCAACGAGATCGCCTTTCCGCCCGGTCCCGACGGATCGTTCGTGTTGCCGCCCGCACTCGTGCGGGCGGTGCGTTCACCCCTCGGCCGCTAGGTCGTCGAGCGGGTCGGGTCCGAACTCCCGCAGGAGGGTGCCGTAGTCGGCGCCGCGGCGGAGGTTCTGGCCGCCGTCGACGGCGAACGCCTGGCCGGTGATCCACGAGGATTCGGGCCCGATGAGGAAGCGCACCATCTCGGCGATCTCCTCGGGTTCGCCCACCCGGCCGAGCGGGATCTGGGGCAGGTAGTCGTCGAGCAGGGCGCCACCACCGGTGATGGGGCCCATGAGTTCGGTGGCGACGATGCCGGGCTGCACCGAGTTGACGCGGACGCCGAAGCGACCCATCTCATCGGCGCTCACCCGACAGAGGTGATCCAAGCCGGCCTTGGCGGCGCCGTAACCGCCCAGGTAGCGCATCGGATCGTGTCCGGCGTGGGAGGAACACCCGACGATCGACCCGCCACCGCCCTGCTTGGCCATCTGGGTGCCACCGTGCTTGAGGCACAGGAACGTACCGATGTAGTTGAGTTCCATCGTGGACCGGATGGTCTCGACCTCGGAGGTGGCGAGTGGGCCCATGCCGGTCGAGCCGCCGGCCGATGCGAACAGTCCGTCGAGACGGCCGGTGATGGAGCTCGCGCTCGCGACCGCGGCGCGGACGTCGTCCTCGTTCGTGACGTCGGCGACGACGTGCTGCACGGTGACACCGTCGGCGGCTCCTGACGCGATCCGTTCGACCGCACCGACGAGCTTGTCTTCGGTGCGACCGCAGATCGTGACGTGGGCGCCGTCGGCGGCCAGCTTCGCCGCCGCCGCTTCGCCGATGCCGCTGCCGCCGCCGGTGACGAGTGTTGCAAGACCTTCGATGGATGCCATGGCGCAGAACCCTAGCGAGCCGGGGAATTTTCGTGCGAATGCGCGACGCTCCCCACTGACCTATCGTCGAGAGGGGTGACCGGCACTGGCGGTCCTGCAATCCCCCGATTCCAATCCCCCGACACGATCAGGAGCATGCGATGGGTATCAAGGACTTTGCCGCCAAGGCCAAGGCCAGGTTGGGCGGCGTGGCCGAGAAGGCCGGCGACGCTGCCGAGACCGTTCGTGAGAAGGCCGGCGACGCCGCCGAGGCGGCCGTCGACAAGGTCGACGACATGACTGGGGGCAAGGTGCCCGACGCAGTCAAGAAGGCAGTCGACAAGATCGACGGTGAGGACGACGCCCCCGAGGCCCCCGGGACCCCCGAGGCCTAGCGTCGCGGTCGGTTCAGCGTCGGACGACGCGGACCGGCCGAACCACCGCTCGTTCCTCGGTGCGAGACGCCTCGAGGTCGACCTCCGCTTCGAGCACCCATTCGTGATGGCCACTCGGATCCAACAGGGTCTGGGTGGCCATGCACGTGCTTGCGTCGGGTGTGGTCGAACCGTCCGCGTTCCGGTCGAAGTCGAACCACTCGCCGCTCCGAGCATCGGCATCGATGCCGATCCACTCGTGTTCGTCCCAGTACGGCGCGATGTCGTCGGCCAGCAACGCCGAACGACGGTTGGCGAGTTCGGTCACGAATCGGAAGAGTTCGTTGCGTACGAGCACCCGGAAGGCCCGACGGTTCGCGGTGATGTCGTCGGGTTCGTCGGTCGTTTCGGGGGTGGGGGCCTCGGGGTCGGGGTTGCGGAGTCGTTCCCACTCGTCGATCAGGCTGGAGTCGACGCGACGGATCATCGCGCCGAGCCACTCGATGACGTCGTCGAGATCGTCGTTCGACCTGTCCATCGGCACGGTCTGCAGCAGCGTCTTGTAGACGTCGGTGAGGTAGCGCAGGACGAGGCCCTCGGAGCGCTTCAGGCCGTAGCGAGCCACGAACTGGTTGAACGTCTCGGCGAACTCGAGCATCTCCCGGGCCACCGCTTTGGGGCTCACCCGTTCGCGCCCGACCCACGGGTGGTGCCGGGCGAAGATCTCGAAGGCGGGTTCGATGAAGTCGGCCTCAGGTCGTGGCCAGGTGACCTCCTCGAGCCGGTTCATCCGCTCCTCGTACTCGACTCCCTGCGACTTGAGTTCGCTGATCAGGGTGTCCTTGGCCTTGTCCTTCTGGGCGATGAGGATCACCATCGGGTCGGCGAGAACCGACTCGACCAGGCTGAGTATCTGGAGGTGATAGTCGGGTGCGTCCGGGTCGAGCCCGTCGAGCGCCTCGACGACGAAGAGCGACAGCGGCTGGTTGAGACGGAAGTCGTCCTGCAGGTCCAGGTTCACCCGCAGCGGATCGGTGTCGATGATCTCGGCGTCGACAAGCGAACGGTACACCGCGATCGCCCGCCGGATGTGGCCGCGCTGGGCCTTGCGGGTCTCGTGGTTGTCGGTGAGCAACTGCTTCATGGCCGCACAGCCGTCGCCGGGCCGGTCGAGCACGTTCAGCATCATGGCGTGGGAGACGGCGAAGCTCGAGGAGAGCGTTTCCGGCGTGCCTTCGCTGAGACGGACCAGCGTGTCGCCGTCCCAGTGGGCGTAGCCCCGCTCCGGTGGCTTCTTCTTCACCAGCTTCTTCTTTTTCTTCGGGTCGACCGCAGCCTTTGCTTCCGCCCGCTTGTTCTCCACCACGTGCTCGGGTGCCTGCACGAGCACACTGCCGGCAACATCGAAACCGCGGCGGCCGGCTCGGCCGGCGATCTGCTGGAAGTCGCGCACCGACAGCACTCGCACGCGGCGGCCGTCGTACTTGCAGAGCTGGGTGAAGAGCACCGATCGGATCGGGATGTTGACGCCGACACCCAGTGTGTCGGTGCCGCAGATCAGCTTGAGCAGGCCCTGTTGGGCGAGCTTTTCGACCAACAGGCGATACTTCGGGAGCAGGCCGGCGTGGTGCACGCCGATGCCCGCTTCGACGAAGCGTTTCAGGTCCTTGCCGATCGGGGTGTCGAAGCGGAATCCGCCGATGGCCTCCTTCACGAGGGTTTTCTCGTCCTTGGTGAGCACGTCGAGGCTGGTGAGACTCTGTGCCCTCGCGGTGGCCTCCTTCTGGGTGAAGTGGACGATGTAGACCGGGGTCCGGCCGTCGTCGAGGAGCTCGCCGATGGTCTCGAGCAGCGGGGTCTCCCGGTACTCGAAGTCGAGTGGCACGGGGCGTTCGGCATCGGCCACCAGCTCGACCGAGCGGCCGGTGCGGGCCGCGAGGTCATCGCGCAGATCCGTCGTGTCGCCGAGCGTTGCACTCATGAGCAGGAACTGCGTGTCGGGCAGTTCCAGCAGCGGGACCTGCCACGCCCAGCCGCGGTCGCGGTCGCCGTAGTAGTGGAACTCGTCCATCACGACGAGGTCGACGTCGCAGTCGGGGCCGTCGCGCAATGCCCGGTTGGCCATGATCTCCGCCGTACACACGACGACCGGGGCATCGGCGTTGACGCTGGCGTCGCCGGTGACCATGCCGACGTTGTCGGCGCCGAGCTCGGCGGCGAGTTCGAAGAACTTCTCGCTCACGAGCGCCTTGATCGGCGCGGTGTAGACGGCCTTCTTCCCCTGTGCTGCCATCGCGAAGGCGCCGGCCACCGCCACCAGTGACTTGCCCGACCCCGTGGGCGTCGCGAGAACCACGTGGTCGCCCGCCAGGATGGCGAGGATGGCCTCCTCCTGGTGGGGGTAGAGCTCGAGGCCGCGGTCGTTGGCCCATTCGAGGAACGCCAGCAGCAGACTCTCGGCGTCGGCCTCGGGCGGCACCCTCGTGATCAACATGGGGTGAAGATCAACAGGGTGTCGAGGGTCGGTTCGCTCATCGCCGCCCACCCTAGCGCTGGCCGTCCCCCGCCGATCTGGCCGAATACGTGGGCAGTAGGTCATTGACGCCAACGAGGACCCACCCCCATGGTGGAGGCGTGGTCCCGCAGCGAGTGCTCTTCGTCATCTACCCCGGCCTTCAGCCGCTCGACCTCGTCGGCCCGCACGAGGTGTTCGTCGGCGCCAACGAGGTGCTGGTTCGGCAGGGGTGCCCGCCGGCGTACCTCGCCGAGATCGTGGCTCGCACGGCCGGGCCGGTGCAGGGCGAGAGCGGCCTCGCGGTGTGCGCCACCGGCTCGTGGCGTGACCGGGCCGCCGAAACGGCGGCCGACACGTTGATGGTCGTCGGTGGTACCGGGGTCGAGGCGGCCATCGAGGATCGAGAACTCGTCGACTGGATCCGGCGGGCGGCGGGCCGGGCGCGCCGAACCGCGTCGGTGTGCAGCGGCGCGCTGCTGCTCGCCGAGGCCGGGCTGCTCGACGGCCGCCGCGCCACCACGCACTGGTACCGGGAACGAGAGTTGCGGGCCCACGCCAGCGTGGAGGTCGACATCGATCCGATCCATGTCGTCGACGGCCCGATCTGGACGTCTGCCGGTGTCACGGCGGGGATCGACATGGCCCTCGCGATGGTAGAGGTCGACCATGGCGTCGAGGTCGCCCAGACCGTCGCTCGTCATCTCGTCATGTTCCTCCGTCGCCCCGGCGGCCAATCGCAGTTCGCACCGGCCGTCTGGGCCGAACCGGCCGAGTCGCCTCCTGTTCGCCGGGCCCAACAGCTCGTGCATGCCGAGCCCGGTGCCCCGCACGCCGTGGCTTCACTGGCAGCGAGGGTCGGCATGAGTGAACGCAACTTCTCCCGTACCTTCACCCGCGAGATCGGCACGACGCCGGGCCGCTATGTCGAGCAGGTGCGAGTCGACGAGGCCCGCCGCCTGCTCGAGCAGGCGCCCACCGGTGTCGCCGCGATCGCTCGGGCCTGCGGCTTCGGCACCGCCGAGACGATGCGCCGGGCGTTCCTGCGCATCGTCGGGGTCGCGCCGTCCGAGTACCGCAACCGATTCGCCCACGACCGGAGCCCGGGGACCAGCCCCGGGCCTGAAATGGAGTACCACCGATGACCACCTACGGACTGCTCGTCTTCGACGACGCCGAAGAGCTCGACTTCGTCGGACCCTGGGAGGTGTTCACCGCCTCGTCGATGCTCAAGACCTTCGACGGCCGCCCGGCCGACACGGTCGTTCTCATCGCCGAAGCGCTCGAACCCGTCCGGTGCAACAAGGGGATGCGGGTGCTGCCCGACCACACCCTCACCGATCATCCGGCGCTCGACGTCGTGCTGGTTCCCGGCGGTCAGGGCACCCGCACGGAGAAGGACAACCCCGGGCTCATGGCCTGGCTCGCGGGTGTCGCCGAGACGGCCACCTGGGTCACCAGTGTCTGCACCGGGTCGTTGCTCCTGCACGAGGCAGGCCCGGGACGGGGTCGTCGCCTGGCCACTCACTGGGGCTTCGAGGACGCACTCGAGGCGAGAGGCGACTGTGCGGTCGTACGCGACCAACGCTGGGTGGTGGACGACACGGGTGCAGGAGGAACGGTCGTCACCAGCCAGGGTGTGTCGGCCGGCATCGACATGGCGTTGTGGCTCGTGGGACAGATCGAGACGCCCGCGCACGCACGGGCGACGCAGCACTACATCCAGTACGACCCCGCGCCGCCGTACGCCGAGGTCGCAATCCTCTGAGAGTGAGCTGCCGTGAGTGTCAGCCGAGTCCGGAGAAGTCGATCTGGCCGGTGGTCATCGCCGCGGTGAAACCGTTGTCGGCCACGGTGTTGTGGCCGTTCATCGCGATCGAGGCGTCGGTGCCCATCATCACGAGGGTGCGGGCGATGTCGTCGGCGGTGAGCATCGTGCCGCCGGTCTGATCGACCGTCCACTGGATGACCTGCTCGGTCATGTGCTTGATGAAGTCGTCCATCAACGGCGTGTCGATCGGGCCGGGGCACACCGAGTTCGTGCGCACGCCGAAGTCTCGATGACTGCGAACCGAGGAGTACATGGTCCACACCTGGGCGATCTGCTTGGAGAACGCGTAGACGTCGGCCGACGCGAGCTCGTCGTTGTCGGCCACCCATTGCAGCGCCGTGTCCCAGTCGTCGATGCCGATGAACTCCAGGATCTTGGCCAGATTGTCGGGCCACCCCTGGCCGGCGATGGAGGCGGTGTTCACGATCGCCCCACCGCGGGTCATGCCCGGGAGCAGTCCCTCGGTCAGCCGTCGTACGCCGAGACAGTTGACGCGGATCACGAAGTCGGTGGGGTGAACACCGGCCACGCCCGCGTTGTTGAACAGCACGTCGACCCCTTGGCCGATGGATGACACGGCCTCGTCGATCGATGCGGGATCCGACATGTCGGTCGGGATGAACCGGGTGGCCGGGCCGGTGGGCTCCTTGATGTCGAGCACCGTCAGGTCGGTGCAACCGCCCTCGACGAGGAGCTCGACCGCGGCGGCGCCGACGCCGGTGGTGCCACCGGTGAGGACGACCTTCTTGCCGTCGTAGCTGAACAGACCGGACATCAGGTTCCTTTGCTTGCCGAGGACTTGGGGGTGAAGGCCATGTGCGCCTCCTTGAGGCCGAACACGAACGCATTCGGCATCTCGACGTGGGGTTCGTCGGTGAGTCGTTCGAGCTTCTCGACGCGGGCGACGAGGCGCTCGAAGAAGGTCTGGATCTCGAGCCGGGCGAGCGACGCACCCATGCAGAAGTGGGTGCCGAAGCCGAACGCGATGTGGTGGTTGTCGGACCGGGTCACGTCGAACGTCTCCGGGTCGTCGAAGTGGGCGGGGTCGCGGTTGGCGCCGCCGTAGGCCAGCAACACCTGCTGGCCCTTGGCGATGGTCCGGCCGTGCATCTCGTAGTCCTCGGTGGCCACACGACAGAAGTTGTGGATCGGGGTGACCCAGCGGATGAACTCTTCGACGGCCACCTCCATGTCGGCGCCGGCCTGGAGCTTGGCCCACTCGTCGGGGTGGTCGGCGAGCGCCAGCAGGGTGCGAGCGATCACGGTGCGGGTGGTCTCGGCCCCACCATCGAGCAGGAGGAGGCAGTCGGAGATGATCTCGTTGAGGCCGAAGGGCGCACCGCCGACCTCGCCGTTGCGCTCCTCCTCGATGCTGATCCAGTGGGACATGACGTCGTCGGCCGGGCAGCCCTTCTTCTCCTCGTAGAGCCCGCCGGCGGCCACGGCGAAGTCCATGGCCGAGGTGATGCCTTCCTCGTCGTGATAGCGGGGTCCGCCGCCCAGCGCGATGGTGGTCTCCGACCAGTGCTGGAGCTTGGGCCACATCTCGGTGGGGAAACCCAGGAGCAGGCCGATCATCTGGGCCGGCAGTGGTGCCGCGAGTTCACCGACGATCTCGGCTCGCCCCTTGGCGAGCGCAGCATCGAGCAGTTGGTCGACGGTGTCGAGCACGTGGTCCTCCCAGCGCCGAACGGCTCGCGGGGTGAAGCGGCGGGAAACGAGATTGCGACGGGCCATGTGCAGCGGATCGTCGGTGCCGATGATCGACTCGTCGGCGGGGATGTTCGGGCGGTACCCGCCCTTCTCCTTGTCGGAGTTGATGAACACCCGCTTGTTCTTCTCGATCTCGACGATGTCGTCGTAGCGGGTGATGACCCACATCTCGTTGATGTCATCCCAGTGCACGGGCGAATTCTCGCGGAGCCATGCGTAGCGGGAGTACGGGTCGTCGACATAGAAGTCGCCGTCGAGAATGTCGAGGGGACGAGGGTCGGTCGGGGCGATGGGTTGCGCGGCAGCCATGGGCGTGCACCCTAGAGACTTTGTGATCAGTCGGGGTAACTGGATCCGGTGGGCATGGTGCGACTGACGACTGCGACAACGGCGCCGTAGGCCATGAGCACCCCCGCAGAGAGCAGCAGGGTGGTGCGTTCGCCCAGGTCGAGACCACGCTGGTCGGCGGCAAGGCCGAGAACGAGCGTGCCGACCCACACCAGGCCGCCCCAGGCGATGCCGAAGAGGGACATGACCCGGCCCCGCATCTCGTCGGCCACCACCTGCTGCACCAGTGTCTGGAGTGTGGTCATCGTGCCGAAGTAGAAGAAGCCGAGCACGACCTGCCAGATCACGGCGATCACGAGCGAGCCGGACAGCGCGAAACCGGCGAGACAGACGCCGTAGAGCACGAGCGCCAGTGCACCGCGGGCCATGCTCGGCTCCCGCTTGCTGTAGCCGACCGTGAGGGCGCCGACGATGGCCCCGATGCCGGTGGCGGCCACGATCACGCCGAAGCGGCCGGCGTCCTCGCCGAGCACCTCGCTGGTGAACGAAGGGATGAGGGCCGTGTGGGCGACGCCGAAGATCGACCCCACCGCAACCGTGGCGATGGCGAGCAGGGCCGGCCTGCGGTCGCGCGCATGGCGGAATCCGACCGCCATTCGTGCGAAGACGCCGAGTGAGTCGGCGACGATCCTCTGTGGTGCGACCTGCACCCTCGACATCATCACCGCGGCGATGGCGGTCGCAACGGCGAACGCGGCGAAGGCCAGGTGGAATCGCTGCGAGGCGATGATGCCGGCGGCCAGGATCGGTCCTGCGACCCGGGTCATGTTCTGGACCGCAGCCTGCATCGAGATCGCGCTCGTCACCTCGTCGGGCGACACGCTGTTCACCACGAGCGCACCGGCCGACGGGCCGATGAACGAGAAGCTGCTCCCCAGGGCGAGGGCCAGGAGATAGATGGCGACGAGCGGCGGGGCGTCACTCAGATAGGTGAGAACCGCGAGCAACGAGGCGGTGAGCGCGGCCGCGCTGTAGCAGGCGACCACGATCCGGCGTCGCTCCAGTCGGTCGGCCAACACCCCGGCGAACGGCCCGATGACCAGCTGGGGGGTGAAGAGGGCGACGAAGAGCCATGTGATGGCGAGGTTGTCGCCGTCGGCGGCACGGTCCTCCACGAGGCCCTGCAGCGTCACGTGGCTCATCCAGAAGCCGATCTGCTGTATCAGGAAGCCGGTGAAGATCAGCCGATAGGCCCGATGTCGGAACGCGATGAAGCCCCGACCCTTCTCGGACCGGATGAAGCGTGCGGCGAGGCCGGTGGGCCCGGTGCGGACCTCGTCGGCCGCGCCGGTCAGTACTGACCCTTGCGTCCCAACACGACAGGGATGGTACGAGCGACGATGACCAGATCGGTCACCAGGCTCCAATTGTCGACGTAGTACAGGTCGAGCTGGGCGTAGCGGGAGTCGTGGTCGCCGTCGCTGCGTCCCATGACCTGCCACATGCCGGTGATGCCGGGCTGCACGCGCAGTCGGTTGTGGAGTTCCTTGTCCCAGGCCTCGACCTCTCGCGGCAGAGCCGGTCGGGGTCCGACCAGGCTCATCTCGCCCTTGATCACGTTGAGGAGCTGCGGGAGTTCGTCGATCGAGAGTTTGCGCAGCCACTTGCCGACCGGGGTGATCCGCGGGTCGTTCTCGATCTTGAAGAGCGGCCCGGTCGCGGTGGACAGGTGTTCGATGGAGGCGAGTTGGTCCTCGGCATCGATCACCATCGTGCGGAGCTTGTGCATGTCGAAGAGCTCGCCGTCGCGACCGACACGCGGCTGGGAGAACACCGCAGGTCCCGGGGTGCTCAGCTTCACGGCCAGGCTCGAGAGGAGCAGGAGCGGCGCCGAGACGACCAGCAGGGCGCAGGCGGTGATGACGTCGAAGGTCCGCTTCGTGCGAGGGCGCCAGCCGGTGCGGCGGACGGGTTCGACGTACATCATGGGCACCCGGCCGACGGGCCGCACGGTGAGACGGCTCGCCGCGATGTCACACAGTGTGGACGAGAGCTCCACGTGAATGCCGTGTTCGGTCAGCGAACGGATCAGACGGTTGGAGCTGCCCACGTCGATCGCGGTGGCGGCGATGATGACGCTGTTGACCCCCATCTCCTTCACCTTGCTGACGACCTTCGCCGGATCGCCGAGGAGCGCCAGGGGGGACTCGCCCGGCTCGCGCTCGACAAGGTCCTCGATGAAGCCGTGAAAGACGTAGCCGAGGGCGCTGTCGCCCTCGAGCATCTCGCGGACGAACTGTCCCTCCGCATTGCGACCGGCGATGACGACCGGACGAAGCAGTTGGCCGTTGCGACGGGCTCGGTCGAACAGCGATCGGGCGATGAGCCGCTCGGTCACCAGCAAGATGAGCAGGAGCGCCCCGGTGAGCAGAACCCAGCGGCGTCCGACGGTGACCTTCATGAGGATGCTGAGACCGCCGGTCATCAGCATGCCGACGGCGACGCTGCGCACGACCCGGTTCGTTTCGTCGATACGGCGGCTGAGGTAACGAGCGCGGTAGAGCAGCTGTTGGGTGAAGACCATGGGCCAGATCGGCAGCGAGGCGAGCACGAGGCCCATGTACTCGGCCGTGCCGGTCGGGTCGCCTTCGTTCAGGACGTCGTTGAGCCAGGTGCCGGCCACGAGTGCCACCGAGACCATGAGCAGGTCGGCGATGACGAGGGTGATCTTCGTGGAGTTGAGCGGATTTCGGCGCGTGGGACCCCCCGGCAGCGAGTCGCTGTCGGGGTAGAGCATCACGGAGGGCGACTCGGGTGTCGCCGTCGATGGGGGTATCTCGGTCGAAGTCATGTCAGGTCACGCTCAGTGCCCAAAGAGTAGACTTTCGAGAACCGGGCGTCTCTAGGCCGTAGTTCCCATGGTTCTTCCATTGTTGCCGCCAAGCATGAGGAATTGTTCGATCTCGAGCACGCTGCGTCCGCCCCGTGTCCGCCGATCTGATGATTGCACAGTCAGTGACATTATCGCGCACGCGGTGGGTTGATTTCACCTGTCGTTTGGATGAACTGTCGCAGGTCCGTCTCACCCTTCGGTGGGGATCCACACGAGAACGAGATCCTCGACCGCGATGTCGGTCTTCTCGAGTCCCACCTCGAAGGTGTCGATCCGGCCGGATGCGTCCGCCCACGCGTCGTGGCTCTCGGCCAGGGCGTCGGTCAGCGCCGCGGCGAGATCCTCGAGTTCGTCGACGTGTTCCTCGAGGCGGTTCTTGGCGCTTCGGACCCGTTCTGCCGCATTGGACGAGGTGCGTCGTGAGGAGGTGGCCCGCCGGACGCCGCTCAGAATGCTGCTGGTCGACTTTCGGCCGCCGAGGAGGCCACCGATGACGTCCATCGCACCGCTCAGCACCTCGTTGCGCTTCCGGTCACCGGAATCGGCTTCGAGCTCGCGCACCCGATCCTCGGCTTTGGCTATCGTCTCGCGGACGCGGTCCTCCTTCTCGGCCATGGTGGCCCGAAGCTCGTCGGCCTCTTCGTCGGCCTTGTCCTC
Organism: Acidimicrobiales bacterium; assembly: GCA_040219515.1. NCBI lineage: Bacteria > Bacillati > Actinomycetota > Acidimicrobiia > Acidimicrobiales > Acidimicrobiales bacterium. Next base: position 337,478 of record JAVJSI010000007.1, on the reverse strand, counting down.
GCCGGCGCGGCGGCACCGCTCGGCGAACTCCTCCTCCGTCTCGCCCACGCGGGAGAAGAGCTTCAGCTCGTCGTTGCGCATCAGCAGGAGCGACTCGTTGCGATAGAGGTGGTCCTTGAGGACACGGGTGGCGTTCGTGAAGAAGGTCTTGGTGTGGATCTTGGCCTCGGGGAGGACATAGACAGTGCCGTCCGGGCGCTCGGTGCGGAGGTCGCGGTCGTCGTAGTCGACCGGGATGAAGTCGTCGCCGTCGACATCGGTGCCGAGTGGTCCGACCACGGCCTCCCATTCGGCTTCGTGACGAAGATCGCCCTTCGTGTCGTCGAAGAGCAGCTGGACCCGCGCCGCGAGTGCGGGTCGGAGCCGTCGCCCGCCGGGTCGGGCACCGACCTTGTCGGCCCACGGGGCCGCGGGGTCCAGGTAGACGACCTCCACGCCGTCGGCGACCTCGGGCGCCACCGAGGTCTCGTCGTCGGCGAGTGCCGGCGCTGCTGTTGCCGTGGTGGGCGCGTCCGGTACTGCCGTATCGGCGGTCGTGGTCGCCGCCGACGCCGCCACGGCCGGTCGCTGGTCGGCGGTCAGGATCGAGATCTGGTCGCGAGTGAGCGGCCCGGGGAGGTACGACATCGCCCAACGCGTGCCGAACGTGCGAGGGACGCCACCGCGGGCGGTGTGCAGCAGGAACGTGCGCTTCCCGAGCCCACCGATGGTGTCGCCGATCGCGTCGATGTCGGCCTCGCCACCGGCGGCCCGCATGCCCTCGAGCAGACGGGCCTTGTCCCGCTCGGTCTGGAGACGACCGATCATCCAGGTGCCCGCGTTGCTGATCGCCTTGTAGTCGAGGTCGACCGGGTTCTGGGTGGACAGCACCATGCCGACACCGAAGGCGCGAGCCTGCTTCAGGATCGTGAGAATCGGTCGCTTCGCCGGTGGTTCGGCGGTGGGAGGGACGAACCCGAACACCTCGTCCATGTAGACCAGGGCGCGCAGGTCCGGGCTGCCGGGCTGCGAGCGCATCCAGGTGACCAGCTTGGAGAGGATCAGCGTGACCGCGAACTGTCGCTCGTCGTCGGAGAGGTGCGCGATGGAGACGATGGCGGCCTTCGGCTTGCCGCCGTCGCCCGTGAGCATCGACGCGATGTCGAGGGGCACGCCCTGTCCCCACGCCGCGAACGACGGCGAGGCGAGCAGGCCGTTGAGCTTCATGGCGAGCGCCGTCCGTTCGTCGGGCGGGAAGAACGTGTCGAGTTCGATCACGCCGAGCTTGCGCATGGGCGGGTTCTGGATCTGCGCCAGCAGTGTGGCGAGATCGAGGTCGATGCCCGCCGTCCACGAGTGCTGTACGAGATTCGCGAGGAGCACGTGTTCTCGACCGGAGAGAGGGTCGGAGGTGACCCCGACGAGTGCCAGGAGGCCTTGGACGAGTCCGTCGATCTCCTCCCGCACGGTTTCCGCCGACACGGCGGCGTCGCCGCTCGTGGCGGGGGCCGAGAGGTCGCCGATGACGTTCAGTCCGACCCCGGCTTCCGATCCCGGTGTGTAGATCGTGAAGTCGGCGATCTCGCGGAGACGAGCGATGCGATCCTTGCCGATGCCGGAACCGGCCAGACCCTCCTCCCACATCGTGGCGGTCGACGCCGCGAGCTCGTCGGGTGTCACACCGTCGCGCTGGGCCTCGCCCTCGTTGATCCAGGGTCGGAAGTCGCTCGGCGCGAGGTCGGGGAAGGTGAGCAGGAGGTTGCCCATGTCACCCTTGGGATCGATGATGAGCGTCGGGATGCCCTGCAGCAGCGCTTCCTCGATGAGCACCATGCCCAGGCCGGTCTTGCCGGATCCGGTCATGCCGACGATCACCCCGTGGGTGGTGAGGTCGGCGGCCTCGTAGATGACGTTGGCGGGCTCGCCGCCCGACTCGCTCCCATCATCGCCCGGGAGATCGGGTCCGAGGAAGAAGTGACCCGGTTCGACATCGATGGTGCTGCTGTCCATGGGTGCGATGCTAGGAGGAATGATCGACGCTCATCTCCATGTGGTGGACGGCGCCACCGCGGGCCCCGATCGAACCGGCCACCCCGACGGGGCATGGTGGGAAGCGATCGATGCGATGCCCGCAACGGTGGCCGCGCGCCTCGAGCGGGCCGACGTCCGCGGCGGCGTGCTGGTGCAGGCGGTCGGCGCCCACGGGTTCGACAACACCTTCGCCATCGAGAGTGCGGCTGCGCTCGGTCCCGCCTGGCGATCGGTCGCCGCGGTCGGTGCCGATGACCCCGACCCGGTGCACAGCGTCGAACGAGCAGCAACCGCCGGTGCCGCCGGGGTGCGGATGTTCTCGGTCCCGTTGCCCGAGGTCAGCTGGCTCGACGCCGATCGTGGCCGCGAGGTGGCCACGGCGTGCAGAGAACAAGGCCTCACCCCCACGATCTGCTGTCTCGAACAGGAGTTGGCGGCGGCCGCCGAACTCGTCACGGAGTTCGCCGACATGGAATTCGCGATCGATCACGCCGGGTTCGTGTCGGTGGGTGGCGATGAGGGCGACCTCGCGCTGCTGGTGCGTCGACCCAACGTCGTGCTCAAGCTCAGCAGCGGCGTCTTCGATCACAGCGCGCTCGACCCGGGGGCCACGGTCCGACGTTTGTTGGACCTGGTCGGCACCGAGCGGCTCGCCTGGGGATCCGACCATCCCCAGGTGCGCGACCGCGACTACGACACACTCGCCGCGCTCGGCCGCGCATCGGTCGACGGACTCCCGGACGCGACACGGGCGGCCGTCCTCGAAGGAACGACCGCCCGTCTCTGGTTCTGACCCGGCCTAGTTGAGGCGTTCGACGATCATCGCGGTGTTGTCTTGTCCGGCCTTCGGCCGGACGGCGATGACCCGGCCTAGTTGAGGCGTTCGACGATCATCGCCATGCCCTGGCCGCCGCCGACGCACATGGACTCCATGCCGATGGTGCCGCCGGAGTCCTGGAGGCCGTTGAGCAGGGTGGTCATGATGCGAGAGCCGGTCATGCCGAAGGGGTGACCGAGGGCGATGGCGCCGCCGTTGGGGTTGAGCTTGTCCATGTCGATGCCCAGTTCGTCGGCCGAGCCGATGACCTGAACGGCGAACGCCTCGTTGATCTCGACCTGGTCGATGTCGCCGATGCTCATGCCGGCGCGGGCCATGGCCTGACGGCAGGCATCAATCGGACCCAGACCCATGATCTCGGGGTTGAGGGCGGACACGCCGGAGGAGATGATGCGGGCGATCGGCTCGATGCCCATGGCCTTGGCCTTGGTGTCGCTCATCACGACCACGGCAGACGCGCCGTCGTTGAGCGGGCATGCGTTGCCGGCGGTGACGGTGCCACCGGGACGGAACACCGGCTGGAGCTGCGACACCTTCTCGAGCGTTGTGCCGGCGCGGATGCCGTCGTCGGTCGACACCACGGTGCCGTCGGGCAGGGTGTAGGGAGTGATCTCGCGCTCGAAGAATCCACGGTTGAGCGCGGCCTCGGCCCGGTTCTGGGAACTGACGCCCCACTCGTCCTGGCGCTCACGGCTGATGCCGGTGGCCTCGACGACGTTCTCGGCCGTCTGGCCCATGGCGATGTAGATGTCGGGCACGCCTGCGGCGGGGGCCCACGGACCGTCCTCGCCACTGGTCCGGCTCTTGGTGCGAGCCTCGGCGTCGGCGAACTTCTCGTTGTGGGGGCCCGAGTCGGCCGCACCGTGCATGTAGCGGCTGACCGTTTCCACGCCACCGGCGACGAAACAGTCACCCTCGCCGGCCATGATCGCATGGGCCGCCATGCGGATGGTCTGCAGGGAGGAGGAGCAGTAGCGGTTGACGGTGACGCCGGGGATCTCGAGGCCCTGCATGGCCGAGATCACACGGGCGATGTTGTAGCCGCCCTCGCCGCCCGGCTGCCCGATACCCCAGATGACGTCCTCGACATCGGCGGCTTCGACGCCGGCCTTGCCCATGACGTCGGCCAGGATGAACGACGACAGGTCGTCGGGGCGGGCGTCGACCAGCGAGCCCTTGTTCGCACGCCCGATCGGCGTCCGAGATGTTGCAACGATGACGGCTTCTGCCATGACGACTCCTCGTTCGGTAGTAGTCGGGAGGTTAGACAGATTCCGTCGGAATGCCGAGCGGAAGAGACGCTCCATTCGAGGGGCCTCGGTGCCGATGGTCGAGCGATGCATGCAACGGTCAGCCGGGAACACGCGCAGTTTCGCGCCTTCAGTTGTGCGGTCGTGGTCGTCCTCGTGGTCACGGCGGTGGCATTCGCCGCTCCACTCGGAACGGCGACGACTCGGCTGATCTCCGATGGCGCGAGTCTGGTCAACGGGATCGCGATGCTCGTCGCTTCGGTTGGGGGCTACGGCGGAGCGAGGGGCCGGATCGTCGTGCGTGGACGGTGCTCCTCGTCTCGATGGCGGCCGTGCTCCTGCTGTACGCCGTCGACCCGGTCGAGCCCGGGACAACCTCGTACCCGCTGGCCTTCCGCATCGGTCCGGCGGTCACCGCGCTGCACACGATGGCGGTCGCGGTCCTGGCCCGGGACCTGATCCGCAGCATCGGGTCCCGGCGGACCTGGCGGAGTCGACGCGGGTCAGTCTCACTGCGCAACAGTTCAACGCGGCAGCACTGGCGGCCGTGCTGGGGTTGTTGCTGTTCGCCTGTCGACGGGCCGACCGGATGGCCCTGCTGCGCCTGGCCGGACCGGTGGTGGCCCTCGCCGCGGCGCAGGGCGTCTTCGGCGTCGCCCATGTCAACGGCGCCGTCACGCACGGGTCGATCGAGGACTACGCGTTCACGCTCGCATTCGGCGGCGCAGCGATCGCCGCCATCGCGACCGTGGGGGCGCCCAAACCGCGGGCCCGCACGCTGCAGCCGGGGGAGGGGCAGTTGGTCGTCACGTGGGCACCGCTGGTCGCCTGGGCGGTCGCGTCGGTGGTGAGCCACGTGTCGGTGCAGCAGCACGACGGCTGGACCGAGCTGCTCGTGTTGGTCGTCGGTGGTGCCCACTCTCTTACTTGGCGTCGGAGAACACGAGGCTCGCTCGGCGCCTCGACACACTGGTGAGAGAGGACCCGCTCACCGGACTCCCGAATCGTCGAGCGATCGAGACGCTGATGGCCGATCTGGATCGGGGACCGGCCGCGCTGCTCCTCGTCGATCTCGACCGGTTCAAGGCGGTCAACGACACGCTCGGACACCCCGCCGGAGACGAACTGCTGCGGATCGTCGGCCGTCGGATGACCGACACGGCAGGACCCGACTGGACGGTCGCTCGCCTGGCCGGGGACGAGTTCGTCGTGGTGTCGACCCTCGTTGGCGACGCAGCGGCGGCCGAAGACCTCGCCGACCGCGTCGTCGAGAGTCTCTCCCGCCCCATCCTTCTCGCCGGACGCGAGGCGTGGGTCGGTGCGTCGATCGGCGTCGCGGTGACCGGTGACGATCTCGAACCGACCGAGCTTCTCGACGTGGCCGACTTCGCCCTCCGTTCCGCCAAGCAGGGAACGAAGGGCGAGGTGATCGTCGCCGACGCCGAGCTCCGCGGTCGTGCCCGCGACCAGGTGGATCTCGAGGCCGCACTCCGTCGGGCGCTCGACGAGGGCGAGCTGCGGACGCTCTACCAACCGAAGGTGGACCTCATGACCGGCGCGATGGTCGGCGTGGAGGCGCTCGTGCGCTGGGAACGGCCGGGCGTGGGTCTCGTGCCTCCGTCGGAGTTCATCGAGTTGGCCGAATCGAGTGGGTTGATCGCCCGTATCGACAGCTGGGTGCTCGCCACCGCCCTGTGCGATCTGCGTCGGTGGAACGGTTTGCGACCCCACGGCCCCCGCCTCCTGCTGTCGACCAACATGAGCGCGTGGCAGTTGGCCCGCATCGATGTCGACACCGAGGTGCGTCGCGCGCTCGCGATGGAAGGCGGACTCGATCCGGCCCAGCTGACGATCGAACTCACCGAGACGCTGCTGGTGGAGGATCCCGAGATCGTGGCTCGTCGCCTGCGCAAGCTGCGTGAGACCGGCGTCGGGGTCTCGATCGACGACTTCGGTGCCGGCTTCACCTCGATCTCCTATCTGAGGAGGTTCCCCGTCTCGGAAGTGAAGGTGGACTGCGGCCTCGTGTGGGAGCTGACCGGCGGCACCGAGGACGACGGTTCGTTCGCCGCCGCCGTGATCGCCCTGTCCCACGCCCTCGCGATCGACGTGGTCGCGGAAGGTGTCGAGACCGCGGCGCAGGCAGCGACGCTGCGGCGGCTCGGCTGCCGGGTCGGACAGGGTTATCTGTTCGCACGACCGCTGCCCGCCACGGAGATCGATGCACTCGTGGTGGCCGAAACCCCCTTCGACGTCACTTCGTATCGGTCGGCGCGTCAGGGATAGAGTCCCGTGCCATGAGCACGATCGACGTCGACAAGAACTGGCAACTGCTGATCAATGGCGAGTGGGTCGACCCCGGTGCGGGTACCTACGACATCATCGATCCCGCCACCACGAAGGTCGTCGGGCACGCGCCCGAGGCCACCGTCGATCAGGCGAACGACGCCGCCGCAGCAGCCAAGGCGGCCTTCGCCGGTTGGAAGGCACTCTCGCGCGAAGAGCGGTGCGCCCACATCAGTCGACTGGGCGACGAGATCGCGAAGCGTTCACCCGACTGGGTCGCCACCGTGCAGGCGGAGACCGGGGCCACGCTCACGACCACGGAGAACCTCCAGGTCGGTGGCCCCGCTGTCGATCGCTTCCGCTACTACGCACACCCGATCGATCTCGACGAGAACCTCCGTCCCATCCCCACGGCGGCCGGTCCCCTCGGTCCGGCCGGGCTGATGAGTGCGCACGTGAAGCGTCAGCCCGTCGGTGTCGTCGCCGCCATCACGCCCTACAACTTCCCGATCACCAACGTGGCCGGCAAGATCGCTCCCGCGCTCGCGGCGGGCTGCACCACCGTCATCAAGCCGGCACCCCAGGATCCCCTCGGCATCTTCCTCGTGGGCGAGGCAGTCGAGGCCGCCGGCTTCCCGGCCGGCGTCGTCAACATCATCAACGGTTCCGGCCCCGAGGCACCGGCGGCGCTGGTCGACTCGCCCGACGTCGACATGATCTCGTTCACCGGCTCGTCGCCGGTCGGCGCCAAGATCATGGAGAACGGCGGCAAGACGATGAAGCGACTGCTCATGGAGCTGGGCGGCAAGGGTGCCGCCATCGTCACCGAGGATGCCGACATCGGCGTGGCCGCGCAGGCCATCGCCACCGTGTGGGGCTTCCATTCCGGCCAGATCTGCACCGCGCCGACGAGGGTCATCGCCCATCGCGATGTCTACGACCAGCTCGTCGAGACGCTCAAGACCTTCTCCGGATTCATGAAGGTGGGCGACCCGACCGACCGCGAGACCATCATCGGTCCGGTCATCACCGAGTTGCACCGAAATCGGGTCGAGGAGTTCATCAAGTCCGGCACCGACGCCGGCGCCACGATGGTGTGCGGCGGCGAGCGTCCGGATCTCCCCGGCTACTTCATCGCGCCGACGCTGTTGGCCGACTGCACGCCCGACATGCACGTCGTGCGTGAAGAGGCGTTCGGTCCCGTCATCGTCGTGATGCCCTACGACGACGACGAGCAGGCCGTGCAGATGGCCAACGACTCCGACTACGGCCTCTACTCCTACGTCTTCTCGGGCGACACGAAGCGGGCCTTCCATCTCGGCCAGCAGCTCGAGACCGGCTGTGTCGGCCTCAACGTGATCCAGCCCCACATGGAGGCGCCGTTCGGCGGCTTCAAGATGTCGGGGGTCGGTCGCGATCGCGGCAAGTGGGGCATCGAGGCCTACAGCGAACTCCAGTCGATCAGCTGGATCGGCTGAGCGTGATCCCGCCCCTCGAGGGCCTCCAGCTCATCGAGGGATCGGCGTTCGTTGCCGCGCCCTCGGGCGGGATGACACTCGCCCAGTTGGGTGCCGACGTGATCCGCTTCGATCAGATCGGTGGCGGGCTCGACGCCCGCCGCTGGCCGCTCACGGCCGAGGGCGAGTCGATCTACTGGGCCGGCCTGAACAAGGGCAAGCGGTCCATCGCCGTCGATCTGCGTTCTCCCCGGGCGCGTGAGATCCTGACGGAACTGATTCGGCGGGCCGGCACGTTCCTCACGAACTTCCCGGCCTCGGGATGGATGGCCTACGACACCCTGGCGGCCGAGCGGGAAGACCTGGTGATGCTCGCCGTGACCGGCAACCGCGACGGCACGACGGCGCTCGACTACACGGTCAACTGTGCGGTCGGCTATCCACTGGCCACTGGTCCCGTCGATCGCGACGACCCGGTCAACCACGTGCTGCCCGCATGGGATCTCGTGTGCGGACAGACCGCGGCGCTCGGCCTCCTCGCCGCCGACCGCAATCGGCTCCGCAACGGGGTGGGCGCGAACATGAGCCTGGCTCTGTCCGATGTCGCCATCGCCGCAGTGGCCGCTCTCGGCCATGTCGGTGAAGCCCAGATCAACGGGACACAGCGCGAACGCTTCGGCAACGACCTGTATGGCGCCTTCGGGGCCGAGTTCGGCACCGCCGACGGCGAACGGGTCTACGCGGTCGGGATCAGCCCGAAGCAGTGGCGCAGCCTGCTCGAGGCCACCGAGGCCACCGACGCGGTGGCCGCGGTCGAGTCGGCGGGCGGTTGGAACTTCCGCGATGAAGGCGACCGGTTCCTGGCCCGCAGCGAGGTCATCGCGTGCGTCGCTCCGTGGATCGCGGCCCGCCCCCTCGCCGAGGTCGCCGCTCGATTCGACGAGCTCGGTGTGTGCTGGGGCCGCTACCAGTCGTTTCGTCAGCTGGTCGACGACGACCCTCGCTGCTCGACCGACAGTGAGCTGTTCCGCGAGGTCGAGCAGCCCGGTATCGGCAGCTACCTCAGCCCCGGCTCGCCGGTGGCGTTCGACGGCCTGCTCCCACAGGAGCCCGTGGCTGCGCCGCGACTCGGCCAGCACACCGACGAAATCCTCGGCGACGTGCTGGGTCTCACGGGTGCCGAGATCGGCGCGCTGCGCGACGACGGAACCGTGGCCTGACACAGCGAGGAACACTGGCCTGAGGGTCAGCCCCAGTCGGGCACGGCCTCGATGAACTCGAGCGCGGCGTCGATGAAGCCGAACTGCTTCGGCAGGCCGAAGTGATCGATGCCGGGCAGCACCTTGATGGTGGCGTCGGGGAGCAGGTCCGCCAACGGCTCGGGCGGACCGGCGAAGTCGTCGGAACCGATGACGATCAGGCACCGCGCCCGAACGGTGGCGAGCTCGGCCGCGGAGAAGGTGCGCCGTTCGCGGCTGATGCAGGCGCGCAGTGCGTCGGCGTCGTTGCCGGGGGCGGCGATGAGGGACTCGAAGTGGTCGGCCACGTTGGGCGTCATCTCACCGGCGGCGGTGTCGGAGGTGGCGACCAGGTTCTCGCCCACGGCGGCGAGCACGAGCCGGTTCACCCGGTCGGGATGGCGGATGGCGATCTCGAGCGCGGTGCGGGCGCCGAGCGAGTAGCCCACCACGTCGGCCGGGGTTTCGGGGAACTGGTCCATCACCGGGGCGACGAGATCGTCGTAGGCCGCCGGGTCGGTGGGCTTGTCGGCATCGCCATGGCCGAGAAGATCGATCCCGAACACCCGCCGCCGAGCGTCCTTCAGCAGATCGAACCACCCGGGTTCGCGCCAGGTGCGTTCGGTCGACGTGGCGAAGCCGTGGAGAAGAACGACAGGAGGCCCCATGGGCGAGCACCCTAGGCCTGCGGCGCCGACTTGGCATCGATCGAACTGACACACCGTCAGACGGAATTCTGTCGGACAGACCGACGCTGGGTGGTCGATCACTTTTCGCGATGGCCGCTAGCGCGAACAATCATCGGAGTTCACGGGACTTTCACGCTGCGGTTTCCTAGGTTGCTTGGTGTAGCCGAACGGGGCACCGCACCACACGAACCGGGTGGGAAGGGCTCCAGGGAAGCGGGTGTGACAGGTGTTGGAGATCATCGAACCGGCCGAAATGCCGATGGGGCCGAGTGGATCGACGGAATGGATGGACGTGGCGGCCTGTGCCGGCCACAGCGATCTGTTCTTCGCTCCGTTCGCCGAACGGCCCGAGGCGCGGGTGCGCCGTGAGGCCGCCGCGCGGGTCATCTGTCAGGGATGTGTCGGGCTCGCGTCGTGCCGTGACTACGCCCGCAGCAATCGGGAGCTCGGCTTCTGGGGCGGCGAGAGCGAGTCCGAGCGAGCCGAGGCCGGCTTCCCTCCCACCACTCCCATCATCGGGCGCAAGCGCGTCGCCGAGCAGCGTGCTCGCGACGCGATGGCCAGCGCCTCCTGAACGACGAACCGTGCTGTGCGCCGTCTCGCGACGGCGATCCACGGACCCCGTCGGCGCGTGCCGACTCGACCCCGGCCCCCGGGTCCGACACTCCGTCCGTCCTTCGACCTCCGACCATTGCGATCGACGCCGGATCGTTCCGGATGGGCACCGCCCACGGACGGTTCCCCGGTGACCATGAAGGACCGATCCGCTCGGCGCACACCGATGCGTACGAGCTGGCGACCGCACCGGTCACCAATGCCGAGTTCACCGCTTTCGCCGACGCCACCGGTTGTCGCACGATCGCCGAGACCGAGGGGTGGTCGTTCGTGTTCGGCGGCCTCCTTCCCGATGATTTCGGCGCCACCCGAGGAGTGGTGGGGGCCGAGTGGTGGAGAGCGGTCGAGGGCGCGGACTGGCGTCACCCCTGTGGTCCACACAGCGATCTGACCGGACTGCAGGCCCACCCGGTGGTGCACGTCTCGTGGCACGAGGCCGTGGCCTATGCGGAGTGGGTCGGCGGTCGGTTGCCGACGGAGACCGAATGGGAGCGGGCGGCCCGGGGCGGACTCGATCAGTTCGAGTACCCATGGGGTGACGAGCTGACGCCCGCCGGCCGGCACATGTGCAACATCTGGCAGGGCGAGTTCCCGATGCGCAACACGCTCGACGACGGGTATCTGGGGACGTCGCCGGTCGGGACGTATCCGCCCAACGCCTGGGGACTCCACGACACGGCCGGCAACGTGTGGGAGTGGTGCGCCGACGAGTTCGCCGACCGCCCGAATCACCGGGTCATCCGCGGCGGCTCGTATCTGTGCCACGACTCCTACTGCAACCGCTATCGGGTCGGCGCCCGTTCGTCGAACACCTTCGACACCTCGACGGGCAACATGGGGTTCCGGGTGGCATTCCCTCCCCGTTGATCATCGAGCCATGTTTTCAGCGAGCAATGCTTCATCGAGCAATGTGCAGCGCGCCCGGCACGACCTCGAACGTGGCCGGCGCTGGCCCGATCGCCTCGCCGTCGCCCCAGAGATCGAGGTCGTCGGCTTCGATCGTGATGCGACGGCCCTTCAGGGTCTGCACCGCCGGGTGGGTCGTGTGGCGACCACTGAAGACCAGCCGGAAGAAGCGCAGCAGTTCGAGACGTCCCACGGCGCCGACCACGGTCACGTCGAGCAGCCCGTCGTCGGGTTCCGCGTCGGGGGCGATGTGCATGCCACCGCCGAACCAGCCGGTGTTCGCGATGGCCAGTAGCACCGAATCGAGTTCGGTGGTGGTGCCGTCGATCGTCAGCCGCAGGTGGCGGGCCCGCAGCGTGGGCAGCTCGGCCAGCGTCGCCAGGGTGTAGCGAGACGACCCGCGGGGGAACCGCATGCCGTTGGCTCGTTCGTTGACGTCACCCGAGAAGCCTGCGGTCGCCACCGATGCAACCCAACCCGTCTCGGTGCGGATCGCGTCGAGCGGCTTTCCCTCGCCCAGCGCCAACCGGGCCGCCGCCGTGATGTCGTCGGGGATGGTGGACAGGCCGCGCACGAAGTCGTTGCCGGTGCCGATCGGGACGATGCCCAGGACCGTGTCGGTGCCGGCCACCGCGGACACCGCGAGCTGGGCCATGCCGTCGCCCCCGACGACGATGAGACGCGATGCCCCGTCGGCCACCGCAGCGGCAGCCGCGGCCCTGCTCGCGGCGGCCGAGGAGCCCGTGATGTCCACGGGTTCGTGTCCCTCGCCGCTGATCGTGGCCATGACCGTTTCACGTGCTGCGGCGGCCCGTCCCTTGCCCGACTCGGGGCCGATCAGCAGGTGGACGCGACTCACAGCCCGAGGTACCGACCACCGTCGACGGCGAGCGTCTGGCCGGTCATGTGCCGGGCCATCGGCGAGGCGAGGAACACCGCGACCGGGCCGATGTCGTCGGTCGGGTCGCCGATCCGCTGCAACGGGGTGCGGCCCCGCAGCCGGGCCTCGAGCGTGGGGTTGGCCTCGGTGGCGACATCCATGGCCGGGGTCCAGGCCACCGGGGCGATCGCGTTGACGCGCACACCGGCCGGGCCCCATTCGCGGGCGAGGCTCTTCAGGATGCCGCGCTGGGCGCCCTTGACCGTGCCGTACATCGGCAGGTGACCACTGCCCTCGATGCCGGCCGGTGAGGTGAGCAGGATGAAGGTGCCGTAGTCGGCCCGCAGATACGGAAACGCGGCCTGCGCACAATGGAACGCGGCGGTGGTCGACGTGGCGATCTGCAGTGCGATCGTCTCGTCGTCGACATCCTGGATCTGTCGGGGCGGCCCCGGCGGGGAGACCGCGTTGTGGACCATCACGTCGAGCCGCCCGTGGTCGGCGATCGCGGTGGCGACCGCGTGGTCCACGTCGGCTCGTTCGGTGACGTCGCAGCGTACGAACTGGGCGGTGCCGCCGGCGTCGCGAATGCGGGCGGCTGCGGGTTCGCCGGTCTCGGCCCGGCGAGCGGCGATCAGCACGGTGGCGCCCGCTGCGGCCATCGCGGCGGCGATGCCCTCACCGACGCCCTGACCGGCGCCGGTGACGATGGCGACCCGCCCGTCGAGCAGCCCGGCCAGGTGCGGGAGCGGGGGATTGGGTTCGTGGTCGGTGGTGGGAGGGTTCATCCGGGCATCCAGAGTCCGCCGTCGACGACCAGGGAGGCGCCGACCAGCGCGGTGAAGTCGTCGGTCGTGAGGGCCGCCAGGATGGGGGCGACCTCGGTGGTCAGGTCGGGGACCCGACCGAGCGGTGGGTCCTGGAGTGAGTTGGCCTCGGCCATCCCTTCCGCATCGGCGGGGGAGAGGAAGGCACCCGGGTCGAGAGTGATGGCGTGGACACGGATCTCGTGGTCGCCCCAGGACTTCGCCACCGACTTGGCCAGGAGTCGGATGCCTTCGGCCGCGCAGGCGATCGGGGTGAACCCCTCGCCGCCCGCGGATGCCATCAGGGGGACGAGGAACACGAGCGTGCCCTTCGACGCGGCGAGGTGTGGATGGGCGCTGCGGGCCAGCCGCACGGCCGCCTCGAGCGGTTCGTCGGCCATCCGATGCCAGTCGTCGGGCGTCAGGTCCATGAGGTCGGCTCGCCGCCGGGAGGGCGCCGGGTACCGGGCATGCACCACGAGGTCGAGCCCCTCGTGATCAGCGCCGTTCGGACCAGGGAGTTGCTCGCTGATGGTCTGGTCGGTCCAGGCGAGATCGTCGTCGGCGAGCCGCAACACCTCCCACCCTTCGTCGGCGAGACCGGCGGCGATGCCGTCGGCGGGATCGCCGGCACCGACGATCAGTGCAGTTCGTCGAGCCATGTCGGCCAGTCCTCGCTCATCGACAGCGACCACTCGGGATCACGTTTCTCCATGAATGCCATCACGCCTTCCTTCGAGTCCGCGGTGCCCATGAGATGCAGGTGGATGTCGCGCTCGAGCGTGTTGATGCGCTCGGGTGTGGGTGCGTTCATCCACATCAGCCGCTTCGAGGCGCCGACCGAGATCGGTGCGGTCTGGGCGGCGATCTCGTGGGCGAGTTCGAGGGCGTTGGGGAGGACCTGGGTAGCGGGCAACGCGTCGGTTGCGAGCCCCCATTCGAGAGCATCGCGGCCGCTGAACATGCGACCGGTGAGGAGCAGCTCGGTCGCCCGCGTGTGGCCCACGAGCCGGGGAAGCGTCCAGTGGGAGTGGAGATCGGGGAGGATGCCCCGCCGTACCTGGACGATGCCGAGCTTCGCGTCCTCGGCAACGATGCGGATGTCGCACTGGAGCGTCATCGTCATGCCCAGACCCACCGCGTGGCCGTTGATGGCGGCGATCACCGGCTTGCGGACATCCCACGGGTGGAAGTCGTCGAGGGGGTCCGAGGAGAACGTCTCTTTCGTCGGTGCACCGAACACGCCGGATCCGCCGGAGAAGTCGGCACCTGCGCAGAATGCTCGTCCCGCGCCGGTCAGCACGACGACGCGCACGCCGTCGTCGGCGTCGGCGGCCCGTAACGCGGCGGTGAGGCTGCGGCCCATGGCGCCGGAGAACGCGTTGAGCTGCTCGGGCCGATCCAGCGTGAGGATCGCCACCTGGCCGTCGACCTCGACCCGGAGGTCGTCGTAGTCGTCGTGGAGGCTCATCGTCGATGGCCGTTGGGGTGCAGGGCCGTGCCCTGCAGGTTCATCGGTGCCACCCCTTCGCGGGTGAGCAGGTCGAGGCTCGCCTCGACCTTGCCCGTGTGATCGGGGCCGCAGTCACAGAGCCAGAGGGCGGCCTCGCACATGGCTTCCATCGACTCGATCTGGTCCTCGGAGAGCTGTGCGCCCACGAGTTCGTCGGCCCCCTCCGAGAGCACCGCGGCTTTCGGCTCGACGGTGTTGACCCGCACGCCGTGCTCGTGCCATTCCGCGGCCATCGCCATGCTGAGCCGGTTGAGCATCGCCTTGGACGCGGCATAGAACCCGTAGGTGCCGCGCACCCCGCCGAGGTCGTAGGGCGGGCCGTCGGGCGGTCGGGCCGATCCGCTCGACAGGTTCACGATCCACCCTTCGCCGGCTGCGGCCATCCCCGGCAGGGCAGCCTGCGCGAGATCCAGCGGACAGTGGATGTTGATCTCCGTCATCAGGCGACGCCGCTTCAACGGGTAGGTGTCGAGGGTCTGATAGATCGCGCCGGCCGCATTGTTCACGAGCACCTCGATGTGACCGCCGAGCGCATCGGCTGCCTCGGGCACGACCCGGGCCCGGTCCGTCTCGTCGGTGAGATCGGCGACGATCGTGACGACGTCGGCGCCGAGGGCGCGGCAGCGTTCGGCCGTCTCGTTGAGTGATCCCGCCAGCGTCGGGTGCGCATCGAGGGTGCGGGCGACCAACGCCAGTCGCGCTCCCTCGCCGGCCGATCGCTCGGCGATGCCCGCACCGATACCGCGGCTCGCACCCGTGATGATCGTGCGGCGGTCCTCGAGTCGTCCTGTCATGGCCCGGACACTAGGACGAGTCCGTCGTCGGTGAACACTCAGTCGTCGGTGAAGATCTTGCCGGCGGTCCAGATGCCGATCGCACCGATTGCGCTCGCCGCGCCGACCGCCCCCCACGCCGGCGCGGTGGGCAGCTCGAGTTCGAAGTACTCGCGGGCGAACGGCCAGACCATCACCAGCACGTAGCACCCGGCCATGGCCGCCGCGAGCCCCACCTTCCACGGCTTCCACGGCCGGCTGATCAGCAGCAGGATCACGAGGCCGAGCAGGAGAAGCGTGGCGGTGGCTGCCGTACGGGCCTCGGTGATGGTGACGTCGTCCATCCGGCGGACGATCTCGTAGAGCACGAAGGTGACCGTGCCGGCCACCGCGCCGGCGGGCAACGAGAAGCGCAGCACGCGTTCGAGGAAGCCGGGCCGCACCAGCGCGTGGTTCGGGGCGAGGGCGAGGAAGAACCCGGGCACCCCGATCGAGAACGTGCCGATCAGGGTGAGCTGGCGAGGCAGGAAGGGGAACGGCGAGCCGGCGATGCCGACGAGGGCAGTGAGCAGCACGGCGTAGGCGGCCTTGGTGATGAAGAGGTTGGCCACCCGTTCGATGTTGTTGATCACCTTGCGGCCCTCGGCGAGCACACGAGGGAGCGTGGCGAACTTGTTGTCGAGCAACACGAGCTGGGCGACCGCTCGGGTCGACGAGGACCCGGCACCCATCGCAATACCCATGTCGGCGTCCTTCAGCGCGAGGACGTCGTTGACGCCGTCGCCGGTCATCGCCACTATGCGTCCGCGCGACTGCAACGCGTGAACCATCGCCCGCTTCTGATGCGGGGTCACCCGCCCGAAGACCGTGGTGGTCTCGAGCACGTCGGCCAGGCCTTCCTGATCCTCGGGGAGGGTGCGCGCGTCCATGAAGCCGCTGCCGTTGACGTTGCCGTGGTCGTCGCCGAACCGGATGCCGGCCCGGCGGGCGACGGCGGCAACGGTTGCGGCGTTGTCGCCGGAGATCACCTTGATGTCGACGCCCTGGTCGCGGAAGAACGCCAGGATCTCGGGTGCGTCGTCGCGCACCGTGTCCTCGAGGTGGATCAGCGCCACGGGATGCCGCTGGACGGGCAGGGAGTCTCCCGCCCACGGACCGTCGGCCCGAGTGAGCAGGAGGACGCGGGTGCCGGCCGCGGAGGCTTCGTCGGCCCGCGCCCGCTCGGCGTCGTCATCGTCGTCGAAGAGGATGTCGGGCGCGCCCAGGTAGTACACGCCGTGGTCGGCGAAGTCGGCGCCGGCCCATTTGCGGGCCGACGAGAACGGCAGGTTCTCGCCGATCACCCAGTCAGGCGATGGGTGGCTTCCGGCGATGGCGGCGAGGGTCGCGTTGGGAGCCGGGTCGGCTGCGCCCATCGCTCCCAGCGCGAGCGCCGCCTCTTCGGCGGTGTACTCCCCGAGCGGTTCGACCTGACCGAGTGAGATCTCACCGGTGGTGATCGTGCCGGTCTTGTCGAGACAGAGCGTGTCGACGCGGGCGAGGAGCTCGACCGACGCGAGTTCCTTGGCCAGCGCCTTGCGGCGGGCCAGCGCGATCACGCCGGTGATGAAGCTGAGGCTGGTGAGCAGCACGAGGCCGTCGGGCACCATCGCCACCGCCGCGGCGACGGTGGCCTGGAGGGCGTTCTCCCAACGGTCCTCGGTGCCGAGCTGGCGCAGCAGCAGGAGCAGCGCCGCCGGCGGGATGATGATCTGGAGCCACTTGAGGATCCTGTTGACACCGCGTCGGAGTTCGCTCCCGGCCATCTCGAACCGGCGAGCCTCCTCGGCGAGCTTCGCGGCGTAGGAGTCGGCCCCGACGTGGGTGGCCCGGTAGGCGCCGGATCCCGCCGACACGAACGAGCCGGAGCGAACCTCGTCGCCCTCCGACTTCTCGACGGGGTCGGATTCACCGGTCAGAAGCGATTCGTCGACCTCGAGCCCGAAGGCCGAGGCGACCACACCGTCGACCACGATCTGGTCGCCGGGCTCGAGTTCGAGCAGATCGTCGGTCACCACACCGCTGACGCCGATCTCGCTCACGGTGTCGTCCCGGCGAACCCGGGCCCGCGGCGCGGAGAGCACGGCCAGGGCGTTGAGCGTTCGCCGGGCCTGGAGCTCCTGGGCGATGCCGATCACGCTGTTCGACACGACGACGCCGGCGAAGAGCGCGTCGGCCGGGTAGCCGGCCACCAGGATCAGCACCAGCAAAGATCCGATGATGCCGTTGACCGGCGTGAACACATTGGCCCGGACGATCTCCGAGAACGAACGTACCGGCGCGTCGGGTACGTCGTTGACGCGCCCGTCGGCGACCCGCTCCTCGACCTCGGCTGTGCTCAGCCCGGTGAGTGGGGTCACCCGCGTACCCCGGAGTCGTCGTAGTGGTAGCCCTCGGCGTACATCTCGAGACGGTGACGGGGCCCGGTGATGGTGGGGTCGGCCGCGTCGTACCCGGCGTCGCCCTCCCACATGGCCACGGGCCCTTCATCGGTGCGTCCGATCCGGGTGGCGTGGTGGCGGGCGGGCCGGTCCGCGAGGGTCGTCAGCGCGCCGTCGACACGGCCGTGGCCCCGGAGCGAGTGGAGCGTGACCCAGGTGGGTGGGGCGAGTTCGATCTCGCCCTGGTGATGGCGACCCAGACATTCCTCCGGGGTCATCCAGTCGCTCTCGACGATCTCGCCGTCGTCGATGCGATGGGCGCGGTCGGCCACCCGGGCCGCGAAGAACCAGGTCGCGTAGCGCTTCGGTGCGATCGGGGGAGGTATCCAGTGGGCGAACATGACGAGTTCGCCGGCGGGGATGACGAGCGCGGCTTCCTCCTCGGCCTCGCGAACGGCGGCGATCCGCGCCGCATCGAGGGCGTCGGCAGCCGCGGCGCGGTCGGCCTCGTCGACCCGGCCGCCGGGGAACACCCACATGCCGCCGAAGGCGATCTTCGAGTTGCGGCGCAGCATCAGCGTCTCGACGCCGTCGTCGCCGTCGCGCAGCACCACCACGGTGGCCGCGTCGATCGCCGGGGTTTCACCACTGGTGGCCGCGTAACGGATCCATTCGTCGATCCGGGCCTTGTCTCGGCCCACGCGGTCCTCAGCGGTCATTCAGGGCGGTCCAGATCGGTCGGCATGCCAGAGAAGTATGCCGACTCCTCGACCAGCTTGACGCTGCGCCAACCGTCCGACGTGCGGCGGACCTCGTGGTGATACCAGCCACCGGTGACCCACGCCGACTTGTCGGGCATGATCATCGGATTGTGGAACATCGCCTCGACCGTGGCGTTGTCGTCGTCGGTGAAGCTGATGCTCACGTTGGCGACCATGTGCTGGGTGGCCGGGAACTGCGCGAGGGCCTCGGCGAGCCACGCGGCCTGGGTCTCGGTGTCGCCCTTGATGCCGCCGGCCGAGGTGTAGTCGATGTCGGCGTCGGGCGTGAAGACCTCGCGGTAGAGGTCCCAGTCCTTGCGATCCACCGACCGCGCGTAGCGGTTGAGGAGTTCGTTGATCTCGAGGCGGTCGGAGAGTTCTTGGATGTTCACGCAGCGCAGGCTACGGGTTCAGGTCCCCGGACTCCAGAAGCCGACCTCACCGGCGCCCACCGTGGTCGGGGTGTCGGCGCCGTCGATGTCGCCGGTGCGAACGAGAGAACCGGCGTCGGTCACTTCGGCGTAGACGAACCGCGTGCCGTCGGGGGACCACAGCCGGGGCGATTCGATGTACTGGTCGCCGAACGCCAGGTAGGACCGGGCGAAGGTCGGCGTCGGGGAGAAGGTGACGACCTCGACGGGCGGGTTGGGCTCGAACGCGGTGGGATCGTGTTCGTAGACCCACCAGGTCCCGGTGTCGAACTCGGCATCCTCCTCGGCCTCGGATTCGGGAGCGGTGCCCGCTTCGTAGATGAGGAGGTGGGTGCCCTGCGGGTTCCACTCGGCCCAGAGATTGAGGCCGCTGAACACCTCGACCCGGGTGCCGGTCTCGAGATCGAGGATCTCGATGGCACCCGACATTGTGGTGGCGGTCTGGGGGAACACCGCCGGCAGACCGATGCGCTCCGCGCCCTCGCCACCCTCGACCTCGAAGTTGCGCGAGATCGCGGCGACCCGGCCGTCGGGATTCACCGAGATCCCGATCTCTGTGTCGGCCTCGCCGAGGCTCTGCAGCGTGTCGAGTCCGTTCACGGTGCGGCGAACCAGGTAGTCGCTGCCCTCGATGTCGGCGACGACGAGGATGTCGTCGGTCTGCGGAATCCACTTGGGGGCGAAGAACTGCAGTCCGGCCGCGCCGATGTCGGTGGCGGTGCCGTCGGGATCGACGCGCAGGAGACGGTCGTCGGCGTGGGCGACGAGCCGGAGATCGCCGAGATCCCACGCGACGTAGAGCGACCCGGCCGAGGCGACGTCGGACTGGACCACGGTGCCATCGGCGTCGAGCAGATCGAGCACCGTCCGAGGTGTGCCGTTCTCGTCGATCTCGCCGCCCAGGGCTGCGATGCGGGTCCCGTCGTGACTCCAGCTGAGAAAGTAGTAGAGGCGGTCGGTGGGATTGGTGAAGAGTGGGTCGCCGGTTTCGCCGTCGAAGATGCTGATCGTCGGTTCGCGACCGTCGAGGGCCACGACCGCGAGCCGACTGCCGTCTCGCGACCATGTGGGCTGCGCCGGAAGGGTGTCGATGACCAGATCGGTCGTCACCTTTCCGCTGCGAATGGCCGCGGTCGCGCCGTGGAACGCGATGCGTCCGTCGACGAAGTCGACGGGCGGGAGATCGGCGGGGTCGACGGGGAACAGTTCGGGCGGACCGGCCTGGGGTCCGAGGCCCTCTGGCGCGCCCTCGTCGGGCACGGTGGTCGGTGGCACGACCGAGGTCGTGCTGCTCGGCGGGATCGTCGCTGTCGCGCTGCCGCTACCGCCGACATCGGGCCCGGGGGCGCAGGCCGTGGCCAGGATCGCGATGACGAGGGCGACCACGATCCGGGCGCGGGGGAGCGACATGCATCGCACCGTACCGGCGTCGGCTGGGCTGACGAGGTCGACCCGCCTAACTTGGATCGATGCTCGCTCCCGACACCGCATTGCTCTATCTGAACGTTGCGTTCGGCGGCATCGGGAAGGTGCTCGACCGGGTCGACGACACCACCGTCAACGCCACGCCCGACGGTTGGGGCACCAACTCGATCGCCGGCCTCGTGGTGCACTGCTGTGAGCTCGCCCCGTCATGGTTCGAGATGCCGGGGCTCGGTCGACCATCGGACCGCGATCGTGATGCGGAATTCTCCACGGTGGCGACGGTGGCGGAGCTCCGTCAGCGAATCGAGGAGACCCTGGCGCGGCTGGCGGTGCTGGTGCCGGAGTTCGCCGCCGGACCGACCGCCATCGACCACGACTTCCGGGCCTTCCTCCCGGGGGACGACCGGTCGGACGACGCGCTCGTGCTGCACGTGCTCGAGGAGCTCTTCCAGCACCTCGGCCACATGGAGGTCACCGCCGACGCCGTCGCGCGCTAGGCGGGTTCAGTCGCCGGCCCCGGCCACCAGGGCCTCCAGCTTGTCGAGCGCCATGGTCCAGCCCTGGCCGCCGGGGGAGTCGGCGGGAACGCCGACGTGCGTGAGGGTCATCTTCGTGCGTGGCCCCAGGTCCTCGAGTTCGACGACGACCGACGTCTCCATCGGTGTGCCGGCGGGCATGCCCATCTGTTCGGCCGTCATGGTGTTGCCGGCCTCGTCGGCCACGCTCTCGGTGTAGACGAGGCGGGTCTTGGGATCGATCTCCCGGTACTGGCCGACGAAGAACATCTGCATCGAACCGTTGGGAGTGTCCATCTCCATGGTGATGCGGCGCCGACCGCCGATCCGGACGTCCATCTCGGCAGTCGGGATCCGGGCGCCCATCGGGCCGTACCAGTTGGCGAAGTGCTCGGCGTCTGTCCACATCTCCCAGATCAGGTCGATCGGTGCCTCGAAGGTTCGTTCGAGTCGGACATCGTTGGTGTCGGTCATTGCTCGTCTTTCCGGTCAGGGTTCTTGTCGTCGGACTGGAGTTCTCGGACGTAGGCGTCCAGGCGGTCGAAGCGGTCGTCCCAGATGTGGCGGTACTGGTCGGCCCAGGTCGACACCTCGGCCAGCGGCGCGGCGTCGATGGCGCACGGTCGGAACTGCTTGTTTCTGCTGCGGGCGATGAGGCCGGCGTGCTCGAGCACCTTGATGTGCTTGGAGATCGCCGGGAGTGTCAGGTCGAACGGCGCCGCCAGTTCGTTGACATTGGCCTCCCCTTGGGCGAGACGAGCGAGGATCGCCCGCCGGGTCGAGTTGGCGAGCGCGGCGAAGGTCTTGTCGAGCCGTTCGTCATCGAGTTGTTGGTCGATCAGCGCGTTCGTCACCGGAGCCAACCTCGTCATACTTTCCGAGTTGTCTAATTAACCTAGACAGAAAGTTTTGACTTGTCGACGTTTGTCAAGCGCACCGACCGGAGGTCAGCCGGTTCACTCCCTCGGGCCGATCATGTTGCTCGGCCGGAGAACGCGACCAGGCGCTCGACCGGCGTGGCTCCGCCGGATGGCTCCTGCTCGACATCGAAGGCGTCACCATCACGCATCTCGTTGGTGATTGCCCGCCGGGCAAAGGCGTCGACCTCGCGGACGAGGTCGTCAGCGAGCTCCCATTCCTGTCCGGTCGAAGAGGCGAGGTCCCATCCGTGGACGAGCCCGTCGAACGCGACGAGTCGCGCGAAGTCGGCCCCAGTCATCTCTCCGCTGGGGGTCTGGATCGTCCGATCCAGCGCCCCCGGGGACTGCACCGCGTCGAGTAGTGCAGCCATCGCGCTGTCGAAACGGGACAACTCGGTGGTCATCTCGCCCGGTGCGTTGCCGGTCGTCGCGTCCTCGCCTCGGAACATCGGCGCGAAGGTCGACGCCAGCGCGGTCATGTGGTCGAGTACCCCGGCGACATCGAAGTCGTTGCAGGGGGTCGGGGCGTCGAGCTGGCTCGGATCGATCGCAGACCCGACCTCACGCAGCTTCGGGATGATGACGGCCAGTTGTTCGTTGCCTTGCATGATCGTTCCCTGTCTGTGGATGGATGGTGGGGATATAGATGTCTGTCGATGGGGGTGCGAAGTGCTCAGCCGGCCATGGTCGCCAGCATGTGATCCATGACGGCGGTGTGCTCGGTTTGGGGGCTGAACAGGATCACTTCGGCATCATCGGTGACGCGAACGCTGTGACCGGCCGGCCAGTAGAAGAGGTCCTGGCTACTGCAGGTCTCCTCGGTTCCATCGGTGTAGTTGACCACCACTTGGCCCGACAGCATGAATCCCCAGTGGGGTGCGTGACAGGCGTCGTCGACCAAACCTGCGAGAAGCGGTGCGATGTCGGTACCCGCGGCGAGCGAGAAGTACTCGGCCCCCAGCGAGGAGAATGCGGACGGATCGCCAAAGTCCCGCGCCTGGCGTGCGACTGCGCCGGGAACATCGATCTTCGTCGGGATGTCGCTCTTCGAGATACGCATTTGCTGTCCTCTGCTGGATGATTCGGCCGAGCCGGTCGGCTCGGTGGTCGTGGAGACAACTCAAGACGAGGATCGTCCCCTCGGGTAGTTCCAATACTGAACCGCTAGGTTCGGTCGATGAAGTCCTACGGTCAGTACTGTCCGATCTCACGCACGGCAGAGCTGCTCGGTGATCGGTGGACGATCCACATCGTGCGTGACCTGCTGACCGGCACGAACCGGTTCAACGAGCTGATCCGCGGCAACCCGGGGCTGTCTCGGGCGCTGCTGACCCGCCGACTCCGCCAGCTCACCATGGCGGGCGTGGTCGAGCAGGCCGAGGACGGATCGTACTGGTTGACCGAATCGGGACGGGCGCTCGAACCGATCGTGTTCGGCCTCGCGACCTGGGGTGCGCGTTGGGTCCTCGGTGAACCGGCCATCGACGAGCTCGACCCGGATCTGCTGTTGTGGTGGCTCCACCGCCAGCTCGACGCGACAGAGCTCCCTCAGCCTCGCTTCACCGTCTACGTGCAGTTGGCCGACCACCCGAAGCGCTACTGGATCGTCGTCGAGGGTGAGGCGTCGATCTGCCTCGCGGACCCGGGCTTCGAGGTCGACGTGACGTTGCGCACCGACCGAGCTGCGCTGTACCGCACCTACCTCGGCAAGAACTCGCTTGCAGAGGCCAACCGCCGAGGGGATGTCGAGCTGGTCGGTTCGCAAAAGGCGGTGCGGTCCTTCATCGTCGCCTTCGGGCAATCTCCCGTGGCATCGATCGTCGCAGCCGAGTCCGACTGACACCCCGGCGCGCCGGCGGGGAAGGGAAATCTGTCGGCGGATTCTGTTGGTGATCCGTTGGTGGGCGCTTGTTATGCCGTGCTCAGCCTTCACAGAAAGACATCACACGACCATGAGAATACGAACCTGCGCGGGAGCGATCCTGGGCATCGCTGCGCTGATCTCGGCGATGCTCGCCAGCCCCGCCGGGGCCATCGACACCGAACCCACGCGGGTGTGGGAGGTCGAAGTCCCGCTCGGCGACGAGGAGTACGACGTCGCGGCCGTGGGCGCGGACGTCGTCGCTGTTGGCGCCGAGAGCGACGCGATGAACATGGTCCCCGCGACGATCAAGCGCTATGACGCCGACGGCGACCTCGAGTGGCTGGGCAAGCTGGGTGGCGGAATCGAGGGCTTCAAGGCCTTCTACGGCGTCGCCACCGGAAGCGATGAGCGAATCTACGCGGTCGGCACGACCCGCGCCGCAGTCGCAGGGACGTACGGTGGAGGCAACGACGCTCTGGTTCACGCCGTGGCCGGCAACGGCACGGTGCGGTGGACCGACCAATTCGGCACCGCGGAGGACGAGATCCTCACCGAGGTCGTGGTCGGGGCCGACGGCTCCGTCTACGCGATCGGCACTGCGTTCGGCGCCGGTGGTGGTGGCGCACGGGACATCGTCGTGCGCAAGTACACCGCCAACGGGGCAGTCGTCTGGACCAAGGAATTCGGCACGTCGCTCAACGACCTGGCCGAGGACGCCGCAGTGCTGAGCGACGGGAGCATCCTGATCGTCGGGGCGGCCCGCGAAGGGACGGTCTCCTTCGACACCCGGGGCAGCGGCCTCATCCTTCGTATCGACACCGCCGGCAACGAACTACTGCTGACGACGCCGTTCACGAGTGGTGTGTCCAACATGCTCACGGGCGTCGCTGCGCTACCCGACGGGGGCTACATGGTCGGTGGTTGGCAGTACTTCGCAACGTCGAACAACGGACTGCTCTACCGCTATGCGGCAGACAACAGCGAGACCTACGGCCGGACACCGGGGGACAACCTGTTCGATCTGGAGCGGGCCACCGACGGGACGATCGTCGCCACGGCCATCCCCGCCGAGGCGGCCTTCGAGGAAGGCGTCCTGGTCGGCTACGACGTCAGCAATGGCGCAGAGCTCTGGAGTGTCGGCCTCAACTCGTCGACGGGTGCCCGGGTGACGGCGACCAGCGACGGCGAACTCTTCGTGGCCTATTCCAACGTGCTGTCCGCCCCGGGCGCGGTCGTGCGCTTCGCCGCGTCCAGCGGTGGCGGTGGCGGTGGCGGTGGTGGCACCGGCTTCACCGATGTGCCGGCCGGTGCGTTCTACACCGACGCGGTCGCCTGGCTGAAGAACGAGGGCATCACGACCGGTACGTCGCCGACGACCTACTCGCCCGACGGGCTCGTGACGCGAGGCCAGATGGCCGCCTTCCTGTGGCGGATGGTCGGTGAACCGGGCAACAACCCCGCTCACGGTTTCAGTGACGTGCCGGAGGGTACGTTCTACGCCGAGGCCGTGCGCTGGCTCAAGGAAGAAGCGATCACGACCGGCACCACGCCGTCGACCTACTCACCGGACGACAACGTGACCCGAGCGCAGATGGCGGCGTTCCTGCACCGGCTCGCCGGTGCCCCCGACGGCAACCCGGCGCACGGCTTCAGCGACGTCCCCGACAGCTCGTTCTACGCCGAGGCCGTCCGCTGGCTCAAGGACCAGGGGATCACGACGGGCACCAGTGCCACCACCTATTCGCCCAACGACAACGTCACTCGGGGTCAGATGGCGGCCTTCCTGTTCCGGATGGCCACCGACTCCGACTGGGATTACCCGGGCGACTGAGCCGAACCCTCCTCGAGCTGTTGAGTGCGGGGCCATCGGCTCCGCACTCAACCGTTCTCGGGTCCGGGTGTCTCTGTCGGGGACGCATCCGCGTCAGATCGGCGAACGCTGATCGGATCTGGACAGCAGAGCTCGAAGCGCTCACGCCCGACGAACGCGACGAGGTGATCCGTTCGGGCTTCGTGACCAACCTGAGAAGATCCCCACTGATCTGATCGAGCGAGGGCGACATGCGCAGTTCTTCGCTGAGCTCGACCCGCAACTGAGCGATTCTCGAGGACCGGCCGGCGAGCCGTCCGCAAGCGACTTCTTGGTGATCGACCTGCCGACGATCTCCGATGCGTTCGCCGAGCGCTTTGACGAGTTCCCCGCCATGTATCCCGACCGCGGCGACTACTGCTATCTCGTGGTCGCCGGCAAGCTCGTGCGAGCCGCGCTCGTGGTCGGTCAGCTGGTCGACGACGGGTCCATCGTGCTGTTCAGCGTTGAAATCGACCTCGCCTGATCTGAGGAACGAGGGACAGCCCTTCAGAGCAGGTCGATCGGGCAGGTGGAGCCGTTCCACCGAGCTACCTGTCGGGTCCAGCGGGAATCGACGAATGCCCGGGGACTGCGCGACCTCTGGCAGGCTCCACCAGTCGACAAGTCACAGCGCCTCGATCGCTTCGGGCAGGTCATGGGCACGGAACACCTCATCCCTGTCAGCTGGGAGCTGCTCGCCCCGGTTCGACAACTGGGATGGTTTCCCTCGGATCCATGGATCCGACACTACCTCGCGGCCGATGATCGACTACCGCCCCTCCTCGCGTTTGGGTCAGAGCAGTTCGATGGGGCAGGCGGCGCCGTTGAGGCCGTCGACGGTGGCGCTGAGGCCGCGGCCGAAGATGCCGCCGGTGGTGATGGTGAGTTCGACCGGGAGCTTCAGCAGGTCGGGGTCGAGCAGCAGCTCGTGGCCATCGACCATGTACCGGGTGTAGCCGTCGAGGCGGCGGCCCTTGGTTCTGGTGTCAACTGACACCTCGAACTTCTTGCCTCAACCGAACGGTTCGAGCAGGTCGACCACGGCGGTGCCGCCCTTGCGGCGAATGACGTGCGCGGCACGGTCGGTCAGCTCGAGGTCCATGGTCCAGTGAACCATGTGTTCCGATGAACGTGTGGGAGAGGGCCACATTCCCCTCTTGCGGAAAGCGAACATGTGTTCGATACTCGCGGGATGGCTGCTGCGGAGCGAGTCGGAAGCCTTCGGCTTGTCGCTGACAGGGTCGCGCCGCTCGTGCTGGCCCGCGAACACACCATGCCGCTGCTGCCCGCGGTGACCTCCCTTTTCCCCGAAGGAGGCCTGCGCCGAGGCTCGACCGTGGCGGTCGGAGGCGTCGGCGCAACGTCGCTGGCCCTCGCCGTGGCGGCCGGGCCGTCGGCCGCAGGGTCGTGGGTGGCGGTGGTCGGCGACCCGGGGCTCGGGCTCGCCGCCGCCGAAGAAGCGGGGGTGGTGCTCGAACGCATGCTCGTCGTCGACCCGCAGGGGTCATCGGGTGCGGCCGGTGTGGTGGCCGCACTCGTCGGTGCGGTCGATGTGGTGCTGGTGGGCCCCGGGGTGCGGATCCGACCGGCCGACCTGCGCCGATTGTCGGCCCGGATGCGGGAACGGGGTTCGGTGCTGATCCGCCTCGGCGCGCTCGACGAGCCCGGGGTCGACATCGGCCTGCGCATCGTCGAGTCCGAATGGAGCGGGCTGGGCATCGGCCATGGACTGCTCCGGGTCCGTCGAGTGCGAGTCGAGTCCAGCGGCCGCGGGTCGGCGGCCCGTCCTCGCGGCGCGGCCTTGTTGTTGCCGGGTCCGCATGGTCAGCCGGTGCCGCTGGGCGAGCCTGCGCCTGCGTCGGCTGACCCGCCCGAGCTGGCGGCGCTGGCCTGATGGGGCCGGTTCGCACACTGGTCGCCTGGTGTCCGGACTGGCCGGTGGTCGCGCTCGGTCGCCCGCTCGACGAACCCGTGGCGGTCGTGCACGCCAACCGGGTCGTCGCCTCATCGCCGGCCGCGCGTCATCACGGTGTGGTGCGCGACCTGCGTCGCCGGGTCGCCCAGTCCCGCTGTGCCGAGCTCGAGGTGCTCGAGCGCGACGAGGCGCGCGAGGCCCGCACGTTCGAGCCGGTCCTCGCCGCGCTCGACGACATCACCCCCAGGGTCGAGGTCACCCGCCCCGGCACTTGTGCCATCGCCATGCGCGGTCCCTCGCGCTACTTCGGCGGTGACGAGGCGGTGGCCACGCTGATGCGGCAGCGGATGGGCGAGGTGCTCGACGGCCGCACCGAGATTCGCATCGGTATCGCCGACGGCCCGTTCGCGGCCGGGCTCGCTGCTCGGGCCGCCCGTCCGGTGCACATCGTCGCCGACGGTGGGAGTGCCGCGTTCCTCGCCCCGATGTCGATCTCCGTGCTCGACCGGCCCGAACTCACCGACGTGTTGGTACGGCTCGGCTTGCGCAGCCTCGGTGCCTTCGCCGAGCTGCCGCCGGCCGATGTGCTCGCCCGGTTCGGCGACGAGGGACGGTGCGCGCATCGGCTCGCGTCGGGTCTCGACGAGCGCCCGCCCGACGCTCGGCTCACGCCGCCCGACTGGTCCATCACCACCGAGATCGACCCGCCGGCCGATCGCATCGATCGGGTGGCGTTCTGTGCCCGGGGTCTGGCCGACGAACTCCATCAGCGGCTCGAACGCGAAGGCGTCTCGTGTGTGCGCATCGCCATCGAGGCGGAAACCGAGTTCGGCGAGACCCTGCTGCGTCTCTGGCGCCACGAAGGGGCATTGTCGGCGGGGGCGATCGCCGATCGGGTGCGATGGCAGCTCGACGGCTGGCTCAACGGCTCGGCCGCCACCCGGCCGAGTGGCGGCATCTCCCGGGTCACGCTGCTCCCTGACGAGATCGTGCCGGCGAAAGGCCGCCAGCTCGGTTTCTGGGGCGGCGAGACCGAGGTCGACGAGCGGGCCGCGCGGGTGGCGGCCCGTCTTCAGGGCCAGCTCGGTGCCGACGCGGTGAAGGTGCCCGAGCGTCGGGGTGGCCGTCACCCCGGCGAACAGCTGGTGCTCGTATCGGCGTCCACGGTCGAGCTGCGGGGCCGTTCGGTCGCTGCGCCGTCCGGCGACCGGGCTGGCGACGGACCGGCCCCGTGGCCCGGTCGGCTCCCGGCGCCCTCGCCGAGTCGAGTCCCGGCGCAGCCCCGCGTGGTCGAGCTCCTCGACGGCGATGGCGAAATGGTCACCGTCACCGGCCGGGGAATGGCCTCGGGGGCACCGGTAACGCTGGGCATCCGCAGCCGCACGCTGTCGATCGTCGGGTGGGCCGGTCCGTGGCCGGTCGACGAGCGCTGGTGGGACACCGACGACCATCGACGCCGGGCCCGGTTCCAGCTGCTCACCGACGACGGTCAGGCTCGTCTCGTCACCCTCGAGCAGGGCCGATGGTGGGTCACCGCACTCTGGGATTGAGCCGTCGCGAGCCGGCGGTTCTGTGGCAGGGTCACTGCGATGACGACCGCCGACGAGATGCAGAGGGGCCGCACCGAGCGCTGGTTCGTTCGTCAGGGTCTGCCGTATCTCATCGACCGCTACTCGGTGCGCGAAGACGTGCTCACCCGGATGTTCCCGTTCCTGTCGCTCGTGGTGTTCCTCGAGGTGTTCCTCGTCTTCGGCGATCGATGGGTCGGGGTCGCGCAGGCGCTCGCCGTCGTCGGCGGCCTCGCCCTCATGGTCGGCGCGTTCCTCGTGGTCAACCGGTTGCGGGGGCGACCACTCTGGATGCTGCCCGATGACGTCGGCATCCCGGAACTGCTCCTCTTCTTCCTGCTGCCCGCGATCCCCACGGCCATCGGTGCCGAGGATTCGTGGAGCGACAACCTCTTGTGGCTGTTCGCGTTCAACGCCAGCGTGCTCGTCGTCGGCTTCGTGCTCACCGCCTGGGGCATCATCCCGATGTTGCGGTGGTCGATCGGCCAGGTCTGGGCCCAGATCAACGACATCGCGACCCTGGCGATGAAGTCGCTGCCGATCCTGCTGATCTTCTCGGCCTTCATCTTCCTCAACGCCGAGATGTGGCAGGTCGCCAACGACTTCACGATGCCCTACTTCCTGTGCGTGCTGGTGATCGTTCTGTCGATCGGTAGCGCGTTCGTGATGGTGGCGGTGCGCCGCATCACCGTGGACCTGGCCCGTTTCGAGCGCTGGTCCGAGGTGCGGCCGTACTGCGGCGACACGCCGGTGGCCGACCTGGTTCCCGGCGACGATGCGCCGCCGCCCGGAGCTCTCCGGCTCGGTCGGCGGGCCGAACTCAACGTCGCCCTGTTGCTCTTCGTCTCCCAGGCGATCCAGATCCTGCTGGTTGCTCTGGTGATCATGGCCTTCTACCTGGTGTTCGGCCTGTTCACCGTGCGAGAGACCACGCTGCTCCAGTGGACGACGGCCGAGACACTGACGGCGGAACTCGATTGGGCCGAGCGCTGGTCGGTCCTCGGGTCGGAACTGATCTTCACGCGTCAGCTCGTGCTCGTGTCGGCCTTCATCGGCATGATGTCGGGCCTGCAGTTCGCGGTGCAGGTGGTGACCGACGAGGCGTACCGGGCCGACTTCGCCGAGGGGATGATGTCTGAGATCCGCGAGGCGCTCGCGGTGCGGGCCGTGTACCTCCGGGTCTTGGTCCCCGAGAGGGTCATTAGCTAAGCTAATAGTTATGGGGACAAAGGGAACCGCGACGGACCGCGCCCACGCGGTCACGGTGATCGCGCTCGGCCGCTCGATGGAGATCGCGGTCAACGAGACAGGCCTGACCAGCTCGCAGTTCCGGGCACTGGCATTGGTCCGTGCGGGCATCACCAACAGCGGCGTACTCGCCCGGTTCCTCGCCGTGCGCCCGCCGACGGTCACGACCGTGATGCAGGGCCTGGTCGAGGACGGTCTCGTCGCCCGCACCCGCCGAGCCGACGATCGCCGCCGAGTCGACTACGAGCTGACGCCGAGCGGTGTCGACGCGCTCACGGAGGCCAACGCAGCCGCCGACGGCGCGCTCGCGTCATTGGCGTCGTCGCTCGACAAGTCGGCGCGGGAAGCGGCCCTGGCGGGGCTCGACCTCTGGCGCGACGCCCTCGATGCGAAGCGGACCGCGCCGTGACCGCGCTCGCCACCGACGCGCTGGCCCGCTACGCCGAGCCGCAGGGACGCCCCGATCCCGACGCGTCGAAGGGTTGGCTGCGTCGCCTCTGGCCGGTGCTGTCGCCGCTGCGCTGGGGCTTCGCCGTTGCGGTGATCGGCACGACCGTCGGAATGGCGGCGCGCATGCTGGTGCCGGCCGTTCTCATGCTGGCGATCGACGACGCGCTCGACGAACGGACCGCCTCGATCGCCCCCTACGCGTGGACCCTGGCGGGGCTGACGGCGCTGGGAGCGCTCAGCGGCTTCTACGCGCGTCGGGCGATGTTCGAGGTGGCCTTCCGCGTCGAGAACGCGCTCCGCTACGCCGTCTTCAACCACATCTCGCGCCTGTCGGCGGACTTCTACGACCGCAGCGAGACCGGCCAGCTCCTCGCCCGGGCCAACGGCGACATCCGTGCCGTGCAGATGTTCCTGAACTTCGGCCCGTTCATGGTCATCTCGCTCGCCAGTCTCGGCTTCGCGCTGGTGCTGATGCTCTCGGTGAGTGTCCCGTTGACCCTCGTCACCATCATTCCGGTGCCGTTCGTCGCGGTCATCGGACTTCGGAGTCGTCACCCGCAACTACCGGCGTGGTGGCTCGTGATGGCTCGACAGGCCGACGTCGCCACACTGGTCGAGGAGAACATCGCCGGTGTGCGGGTCGTGCGGAACTTCGCCGGCGAGCAGCACGAGGTCGCTCGCATGGCCGGTGTCGCCGACCAGCTCCGATGGGCGATGGTCAAGGGCGCCGACGTGTCGGCCCGCTACATCCCCGCCCTGGAGCATCTGCCCCGCCTGAGCTTCGCCATCGTCCTGCTCTACGGCGGGCTCCTGGTGGAGGACGGCACCCTCGGAATCGGCGCGCTGGTCGCCTTCAGCTCCTATGTCGTGATGGTGCAGGTGCCGTTCCGATTCATCGGGCATCTCGTGCAGATGGCCCAGCGGGCGAAGGCCTCGGCGATGAGGGTCTACGAGTTGTTCGACGAGCCCGAGACCATCGTCGAGCGCGACGACGCGGTCGACCTCGCCGGGGCCCGAGGCGCGGTGACGTTTCGCGATGTGCACTTCGGCTACGGCGGCGACGCCGACGTGCTCGACGGATTCACACTCGACATCGCCGCGGGTGAGACCGTGGCGCTCGTCGGTGAAACCGCGTCGGGAAAGTCGACCGTGGCCCGCCTGCTACCCCGGTTCTACGACGTTCGATCGGGTGCCATCGAGATCGACGGGATCGATGTCCGCGACGCCACGCTGCGCAGTCTCCGGGCGACCGTGGGAGTGGCATTCGACGATCCGTTCCTCTTCTCGATGAGCATTCGCGACAACATCGCGTTCGCCGATCCCACCGCACCGGACGAGCAGGTCCGCGCCGCGGCAGCCGCGGCCCAGGCGATGGAGTTCATCGACGAACTCGACGACGGCTTCGACGAGGTGGTGGGGGAGCGGGGCTACACCCTGTCGGGCGGACAGCGCCAGCGCATCTCGCTGGCTCGGGCGCTCCTGCACGACCCGCAGATCCTCGTGCTCGACGACGCGACCAGCGCCATCGATGTCCGCGTGGAGGAGAAGATCCACTCGGGACTGCGGGAAGCGACCGCCGGCCGAACGGTGATCGTCATCGCCCACCGGCTGTCGACGATCGCGCTCGCCGACCGGGTCGTGTTCCTCGAGGGCGGTGTCGTTGCCGCCACCGGCACCCACGACGACCTGATGGCCGGCGAGCCGCGCTACCGAGAACTGCTCGCCCATCTCGACGAGGGTGGTGACTGATGTCCAACGCCGGATGGGGAGGCGCGGCCGACACCGGATTCAGCGGCGTGCCGCCCGAGGTGCGCGACAAGGTCGAGCAATGGATGGCCGAAGGTCCTCCCGACGTCGCCGTCGACCCGCCCGAGTTCAGCCAGACCCGCTACAGCCATCGCCGCTTCACGATGGCCCGCTTCCTGCGGCCCTACGCACTGCCGCTGTTCGGTGTGTTCCTGCTGGTCACGCTCGAGGCGGTCATGTCGCAGGCCGGGCCGTTGTTGCTCCAGATCTCGATCGACGAGGGCATCCGCAAGGGCGACCGCGGCCTCGTCGTGACGCTGGGCGTCGTCTTCGCCGTGTTCGTCCCCGTCGCGGTCGTCGTCGGCACGATCCGCACCATGGTGGCCGGCCGGGTCGGCGCGCGGATCATGGCGAACCTACGGGTGCAGATGTTCTCCCACTTCCAGCGGCTGAGCATCGACTACTACACGAACGAGCGGGCCGGGCGCCTCCTCAGCCGCATGACGAGCGACCTGGAGCCTCTCCAGCAATTGTTCCAACAAGGGCTCGTGCAACTCGCGGTCCAGGGCGTGACCCTCGTGGCCGTCACCATCGCGCTGTTCCTGCTGAACCCGCTGCTGGCATTGATCACCCTCGTGGCGGTGATCCCGGGCACGCTCGCCCTGTCGCTCTGGTACCGGCGGGTGGCGGAGATCGCCCAGATCCGCGTGCGCGACACGATCGCCGACGTGCTGGCCCACCTTCAGGAGAGCCTCGCCGGCATCCGGCTCGTCACCGCCCACAACCGGCGAGAGCGCACCGTGGTCGAGCATCGCAACGAGGCCGGCGAGTATCTCGATGCCAACGATCGCACGGCCTTCATCAACGGCGTCTACGGCCCGGGCTCCGAGGCAATGGGACCCTTCGCCCAGATGGTCCTGCTCGTCATCGGCGGCCAGTTCGTGCTCGAGGGTCGCGTGACGCTCGGCGAACTGATCGCCTTCGTGCTCTACGTCGGTGCGTTCTTCGCGCCGATCACCGAGATCGTGGCCCTCCTCAACATCTACCAGCAGGGTGCGGCGTCGGTGGTCAAGATCGACAGCGTGTTGGCCAGCGAACCGACGGTCGCCGAGAAGGACGGCGCTCACCCGCTGCCCCCGGTGGTCGGCGAGATCCGGCTGGAGAACGTCACGTTCGGCTACGACCCGGACGTGCCGGTGATCGCCGATGTCGATCTCGAGATCCACCCCGGCGAGACCATCGCGGTCATCGGTCCCACCGGTGCGGGAAAGTCGACCATCGCCAAGCTGCTCAACCGCTTCTACGACCCCCAGGTCGGCCGGGTGACGATCGACGGTCACGATGTGCGCGATGTCACATTCGCGTCGTTGCGGCGCCAGATCGGGGTCGTGCCGCAGGAGCCATTCCTGTTCGCCGGATCCATTCGCGAGAACCTGCTGATGGGCGGACGCGACCTCGAACACCACGAGCTCGAAGCCGCGTGCGAGCAGGTCGGTCTCGGCCGCCTCCTCGACCGACTCCCCGAGCGACTCGACACCCCGTGCCACGAGCGTGGCGTCTCGCTCTCGGCCGGCGAACGTCAGCTGCTCGCGCTCGCTCGCGCCTTCCTGTCACAGCCGCGACTGCTCGTCCTCGACGAGGCGACCTCCTCGCTCGACCTGCGCACCGAGCAGGCCGTCGAACACGCGCTCGACGTCGTCCTCGAGGGCCGCACGGCGATCATCATCGCCCACCGTCTCCAGACCACCATGCGAGCCGATCGCATCGTGGTTGTCGCCGACGGTGGCATCGCCGAGGTCGGCACCCGCGACGAGTTGATCGCGGCCGGCGGCCACTTCGCCGACATGTGGCAAACCGGCGGCCTCACCTGACCGTTGCATTCGGGGTCAGACCCCCGTTGCAGTTGAGAACGACCTGTCACGAATCCGAGCGGTTCGGTGTCTCTGTGATGATGACGGCCATGGACTTCGCTGCGCTCTACCCGCGGTTGCGGGCGTTCGCAGCGGTCGTCGGGCCGTCCGAGGATGAACCCGATGATCTCGTCCAGGAGGCGCTTGCCCGAATGCTGCGGCGACGATCGGACCGGGCTGTCGAACACCCGGAGGCGTACCTCCGTCGGTCGATCCTGAATCTGGCGTCCAATCGACGCCGGTCGCTCGGCCGACTTCGCCGAGCGTTGGTGCGTATCGGTACCGCCGACACGACGAGCGCGGATCGCTACCCGTCGGACGTGAGCGATCTGACCCGGCTGGCGCCCGAGGTGCGTGCGGTCCTCTGGATGGTCGACGTCGAGAACGCCACGTACGCCGAGGTTGCAGCCGTGCTCGGGTGCAGCGAGGAGGCGGCTCGAGCTCGGGCGAGCCGTGGGCGGACCCGGCTGAGAAACGAACTCGACATGGAAGGACTGGC
This sequence comes from Acidimicrobiales bacterium, assembly GCA_040219515.1. NCBI lineage: Bacteria > Bacillati > Actinomycetota > Acidimicrobiia > Acidimicrobiales > Acidimicrobiales bacterium. The sequence continues at coordinate 302,693 of JAVJSI010000007.1, read as the reverse complement.
CTGATGGACGATCGCGACGAACTTCGTCGACTCGCAGTGCGAGGCACGGTTCGCGGCGCGGCCGCGGTCGAGGCCGCCGCCGTTGCGCAGAACCGAGGCCGACGCCGGCGGCTCGGTGCGGGGTTCCTGTTGGCCGGGCTCCTCGTCGCGGCCGGTGTCCTCGCCGTGTGGCCAGTCGGCACCGACGGGCCCGACGTTGCCACCAGCCCCACGACGACGACATCGCCGACGACCGGCGGGGCGGCCGGTGACGGGCCGGCGACGTCAGAGCTCACCGACCTCACGATCGAGGTGCCGTTCGCCGCGACCGCATTGGGGGAGGCGTTCGGCAGCCTCTGGGTGGTCGGAGGATCGATCGACACCGAGGAGTCCGGCGGCATGGGTCATGTGCTTCGCCTCGACCCGGTGACCGGCGACGTCGTCGACGACATCAGGGTCACCGGCGAGCCCACCGACATTGCGTTCAGCGCCGACTCGGTGTGGGTCCGAACGGCCGGATGGATGTCGATTCCATCGGGATTCGTCCAGATCTCCCCAGACGGCACGTACGCCCCGATCGAGAGGACCACAGAAACGGACGGCGGCATCGCTGCATCGACGATGGGTGCATGGGTGCTCGATGGCGTGGGATCGGTGGAGTACATCGGTGGCGAGAACGGCGGCTATCGCGGCGGTCTCAAGGGCGGCGAGCTCACTCCACCGCTGTTCGTCTCCGCACGCGATGACATCGCCGTGCTCACCAGCCCGTACGACGGGATCGTGACCGTCGCCGATGTTCGTGGCGGCGGACGAGAGATCGCCGACTTGGGTGTGCCGTTGGCAGGATCGGCGATTCTCGGCGACGAGGTATGGATCAGAGGGAACGGCCAGGACAACAGTGTCTATGTTGTTGGAATCGCCGACGGCGAGCTGCTCGACACCATTGACCTGGGGACCCGCGCCATCGACCTACTGGAGATCGATGCCGGTGTCCTCGCGTTGGCCGCCGACGGAGCCACCTTCCTCATCGATCGGGGCAGCAGGGCGATCCGGACGATCGATGGAGTCGCTGCGGGTGCGGTCGGCCGTGGCGCCGAACCGAATGTGATCTGGTCGGCGACGAAGGACTCCCCGACGACGATCGTTCGCCGCGCAGTCTCCTAGAAGTGGTGCAACGGGGGTCTGACCCCAACTGCAACGGGGGTCTGACCCCGAATGCAACGGTCAGAGGGCGTCGGTGTCCATGTCTTCGCCGATGCCGAGGTAGTCGGCGTCGTCGGGGCCGTCGACCGGGGTGTGCAGTTCTTCCCGGGTCGGGCCGTACTGCTTGGCCAGCGGCGCGAGCTTGTCGAGATCGAAGTCGTAGAGCTTCGCCGCGTTGCCGGCCAACATCTTCACGCAGTCCTCGTGGGGGATGTCGGCGAAGCGACGACGCAGGTGCTCCTTGGTGTTCGGATGGGTGCCCTCGTCGTGGGGGTAGTCGCTGCCCCACATGAAACGGTCGACGCCGACCGCGTGGCGAGCCTCCATGTCGCCCGCCCCCGGACCGGACACGCCGACGTAGCCGCACTGGGCCCACATCTCCGAGGCGAGCATCGACGGCAGCACTCCGCGGTCGTACTTGATCTCGCCGGTCTCACCGGTGTCGCGGATGCGCGAGATGGTGCCGTCGAGCTGTTCGAGCAGCGGCGGGATCCACGCTGCGCCGATCTCGGTGAGCACGAACTTCATCGTCGGGAAGCGCTCGAACACGGCGCCGAGGATCATGTGGACCAGCGGCCGCTGGGTGTAGAAGCCGACCTCGCCGATGTAGAGCAGCATCGAGATCGGGTACTTGCCATAGTCGGGGTTGCCGGTGCCCGAGTGCATGTTGATCGGCATGTCGAGATCGGTGAGCACCTCCCACAGCGGGTCGTAGCAGGGGTCGTAGAGCGGTTTGACCCACTTGACGTCGGGGGCGATGTTGGGCAGGAGAATGCCGCCGCGCAGCCCGTTCTCCTTGATCCACTTGGCGTCCTCGATGGCGTCGTCGACATCGTTGAGGAAGATCTGGCCCACACCGGCGCGCCGCTCGGGATAGTCCTCGCAGAATTCCTTCAACCAACGATTGTGAGCCTGGATACCGGCCCGACGCTGGCGGTACTGCTCGGCCGTCGGGGGCTGGGCGAACAGCACGAAGCTCGGGAAGAACGGCGGCACGGTGTTGGGGAAGATGACCTCGCCGACCACGCCCTCTTCGTCGAGCTGCGCCTGGTTGCGCATGTCGTTGTCCCAGTTGCGGAGCCGACGGTTGTCGCCGAGATCCTTGTAGGGGTTCTTGTATTTTCCGCGCCAGGCGTCGAACTCGTCGCGGAACTCCTCGGCGAGGTACTCGCGATATGCCTGGTGGCTCCCGCCGGCATGGGTGTCGGCGGAGATGACGGTGTAGTGCTCAGTCGATGCGTCGGTGGCGGTCATGCCTCCACATTGACCTAATGTGCCGCATGGCTGCCAGTCCCGGATCGACGATGACCCTGGAGCTGCCGGGAGACGACGACCCACGACGCCAGGAACTCCGCTCGTGGTTCTCCGATCATCCCGACCCCACACCGGCGCAGCTCCGCGACGCCGGTCTCGTGGTGCCGCACTGGCCGACCCCGTGGGGCCTCGACGCCGAGCCGGTGCACCAGCTGATCATCGAAGAGGAGATGAAGCGGGCAGGGGCGAGGAAGCCGATCAACCCGATCGGCACCGGCCACTGCGGGCCCGTGATCATCGTCCACGGCACCGACGCCCAGAAGGAGCGTTACCTGCCGCCGATGCTCACCGGCGAGGAGATGTGGTGCCAGCTGTTTAGCGAACCCGAGGCCGGCTCGGACCTCGCCAACCTCTCCACCCGGGCGGTGCGTGACGGCGACGAGTACATCGTCAACGGGCAGAAGATCTGGACCTCGCTGGCCGACGTCTCGCGCTTCGGCATCCTCATCGCTCGCACCGACACCGAGGTCTCGAAGCACACCGGCATCAGCTACTTCATCGTCGACATGGCGACGCCGGGCATCGAGGTACGACCCATCGTCAACATGAGCGGTGGCGGCCTGTTCAACGAGGTGTTCTTCGACGAAGTGAGGATCCCGGCCGAGAACCTCATCGGCGAGGAGCACAACGGCTGGTCGATGGCCAAGCAGACGCTGGCCAACGAACGAGTGTCACTCAGCCAGGGCGGACTGCGGTGGGGTCACGGCCCGACCGTTCGTGACCTGGTGGAGGCGGTCGAGAAGCGCGGCGGCATCGCACCCGGCCCCCACCGCGATCGCCTGGTTCGGGCCTACATCGAGGGCGAGATTCTCCGCTACCACCGGCTCGCGTTGGTGGCCGCCAAGGTGAACCAGACGCCCGGGCCGGATGCGTCGTTGCGCAAGGCACTGGCCGACCCGCACGGCAAGGTCGTCTACGAGTTGGCCGTCGATCTCGAGGGTGCGGCGGGAATGCTGGCCGATGGGCCGCTCGACGGTAGCTGGGCCCAGTGGAACGACGGCTTCCTCTTCTCGCCGGCGCTCACGGTAGGTGGGGGGACGAGCGAGGTGCTACGCAATGTCATCGCCGAGCGGCTACTTGGCCTGCCTCACGACATCGACGTGGAGCAGGGGCTGACCTGGCGAGAGGCACAGAAAACGGATCGTCAGGCAGACAGGGCAGAGCGTTAAGGCAACATCGAGAAGCAGGCCGATCCGGGGGGACGATGGCCGAGGGGGACGACAACACCGTTGAGTCGAGACCGCATGCGTCCGCGCTCGCCGGTCTGGTGCTCGAGGAGGAAGCGGCACGACGCGACGCGTCCGAGGTGGAGGAGATCCTCTTCGCCGACGAACTGCTGCCCGGCGTCGGCAGCGAGGAGCTGAGCCTCAAGCGGGGCCTGGTGATGGGGGGCGGCGCCGCGACCTTCGTCGTGCTCCTGGTGCTCAACTCCCTCGACGAACTCCAGGCCTCCGCGTTCGCCCTCCTCGCCCCCGACATCCGCGACGACTTCGGCGTGGGCGACGGCGTGATCACGTTCATCGGTGCCATCTCGGCGGCGTTCGTGGTGCTCGGCGCCGTACCGATGGGCTGGCTCGCCGACCGGTTCCGGCGGGGACCGGTCATCGGCTGGTCGAGCCTGGCCTTCAGCATCAGCGTCTTCCTGAGCGGCATGGTGCCCAACGCCTTCGCATTCTTCTGGGCCCGCTTCGGTGTCGGCATCGCCAAGGCCAACACGATCCCGGTCCATGGCTCGATGATCGCCGATGCCTACCCGATCGGTATCCGCGGACGGATCGGTGCGATCACCGCCATCGCCGGTCGGGGCGTGGCCGTGCTGAGCCCCCTGCTCGTGGGTGTGATCGTCGAGATCGCCAACGGTCCGGGTGAGGTCGACGGCTGGCGGTGGGCCTACTACATCCTGGGCGTACCGGTTCTGTTCTTCGCCTTCGCCGCCTTCCGGCTGAAGGAGCCGACGCGCGGGCAGTGGGAGAAGCAGGATGTGCTCGGCCAGGCCATCGCCGAAGACGATCCGCTCCCGCCGAGCATGGACGCGGCCTTCGCCCGGCTCTGGCAGATCCGGACCCTCAAGGGGGTGATCGTCGGGTTCAGCGCGATGGGCTTCGGCATCTTCACCGCGCCGTTCCTCGAGAACATCTTCCTCGAGGATCGCTTCGACCTCGAAGCACTCGACCGGGGCATCGCCAAGACGGCCGGTGGCGTGTTCGTCATGGTCGCCCTCGTGTTCATCGGTCCCCGCTTCGATCGGCTCTACCGACGCGACCCGTCGCTGGTGCTGCGTCTCGTCGGCGGGCTCGTCTTCTTCTCGGCCTTCCTCATGCCGGTGCAGTACTTCATGCCCAACGTGCCGGCGTTCGTGATCATGTCGATCCCCCGCGAGGTGATGCTGTTCTCGGCCTTCGCGATGGTGCAGCCGATGCTCCAGTCGATCATTCCGTACCGGCTCCGCGGTCTGGGTGCCGCCCTCGGCACCCTCTACATCTTCTTCACGGGTGCGTTGGGCGGTGGACTCGTCGCGTTGCTGTTCGCCGACGCCTGGGGGGCCCGCACCACTGTGCTGGTGCTGAGCGTGCCCACCACCATCGTCGGCGGGGGGCTCATGATGAGGGCTGCCTCGTTCGTGAAACGCGATCTCTCACAGGTAGTGCAGGAGCTCCAGGAGGAGCTCGAGGAATCCGATCGCCGCGCCGCGGCACCCGACGCGATCCCGGCTCTCCAGATCAACAACCTCGACTTCGGCTACGGCCGGGTCCAGGTGCTCTTCGACGTCGGCTTCGAGCTCGCCAAGGGCGAGTCGCTGGCGCTGCTCGGCACGAACGGTGCCGGCAAGTCCACGGTCCTGCGGGTGATCAGCGGACTCGGCACCCCGTCGCGAGGGGTGATCCGCCACCACGGGCGCACGATCACGTTCAGCTCCCCCCAGGTGCGCTCGCAGCTCGGCATCCAGCAGCTCCCCGGCGGACGTGGCGTCTTCGCCGACATGACGGTGCGCCAGAACCTGGTCATGGGGGCCTACAAGTACCGCAAGGACCGAGCCGACGTGCGTCGTCGCATCGAGCGGGTGCAGGAGCTCTTCCCGGCGCTCGTCGGACGCGAGAACGACCAGGCCGGCACCCTGTCGGGAGGGCAACAGCAGATGCTCGCCCTCGCGATCACGATGCTCAACGAGCCCGACGTACTCCTCATCGACGAGCTGTCACTCGGGCTCGCCCCGTCGGTGGTGTCGGAGCTGCTCGAGCTCATCGACCGGTTGCGGGAGGCGGGGCAGACGATGATCGTCGTCGAGCAGTCCATCAACATCGCTCTGCAGATCAGCGACCGGGCGATCTTCCTCGAGAAGGGCCAGATCCGCTTCGAGGGGTCGGCCCGCGAGCTGCTCGAGCGGGACGACATCGCCCGGGCCGTGTTCCTCGGCGACGAGGGCGGCTGACATGGCGATCTGGGACGCGATCTGGGCCTGGTGGGTCGACCGGAGCTCGTGGCAGCTCGTCTTCAACGGTGCCACCATCGGCCTGATCTACGGGTTGATCGCCATGGGGATCGTGCTGATCTACCGCTCGACCAAGGTCATCAACCTCGCCGTCGGCAACATGGGTCTGCCCGCGATGGGGCTGATGGTGATCATGGTCGTCAACTACGACTTCCCGTACTGGATCGCACTTGCGGTTGCGGTTGCGGTGGGCACGATCGGCGGCGGGATCCTCGAACTCGCGGTGGTTCGTCGCCTCTTCGACGCTCCGAGGGTGATCCTGCTCGTGGCGACGATCGGTATCGCCCAGCTGATGCAGGCGATCCTGTTCGCCCTGCCCGACCCCACGCCCGAGACCGGGCAGGGCTATCCGATCCCGGTCGGTTCCTCCTGGGAGCCGTTCTGGGGTATCAGCGTCGACGGCCCGGACCTCACCGTCATCGTCGTCGTGCCGATCATCGCCATCGGTCTCGCGCTCTTCCTGAACCGGACCGTGTTCGGTCAGACCGTGCAGGCCTCGGCCGGCAACGCCGATCTGGCCCGCCTCCAGGGCATCAGCCCCCGCACGGTCTCGCTGTTCGTGTGGACGGTCGCCGGCTTCGTCGGCGCCGTCGCCATGATCCTGCTGGCCGGTCGGCGGGGTGAGGCGACCGGCATCCAGAACCTCGGTCCCGTCACGATGACGCGTGCCCTCGCGGCCGCCGTGCTCGCCGGCATGTACTCGTTCCCGCGTGCGGTGGCGGCCGGTATCGGGATCGGTCTGCTGGAGACGCACATCGTGCGAATCCACCTCACCGATCCGGGCCTGTTCGATCTCGTGCTCTTCGTGCTCGTCGTCGCCGCGATCGTTTTCTCGAACAGGGCTGACGGCGAGGGCCGGGCCTCGTTCGCCTTCATCTCCAAGCGGCGCCCCGTTCCCGAGCACCTTCGTTCGATCTGGTGGGTCCGTCATTTCGTGCACCTCGGACCGGCACTGCTGCTCGTCGCCGGGATCGTCGTGCCGCTGCTGATCGACCTGCCGAGTCGGCATCGCATCTACGCCCGGGTGCTCGCCTTCGCCGTCTGTGCGGTCTCCGTCACCGTCATCACCGGATGGTCGGGCCAGGTGTCGCTGGCCCAGATGGCGTTCGCCGGATTCGGTGCGCTCCTCGCCGCCGGCTTCAGCAGGGGCCTGCACTTCGGCGTCGGGTGGGGGCAGTGGCAATGGTTCGACGTCACTCTTCCGGACCTGCCATTCCTGGTGTCCATGTTCCTGGCCGCGCTCGTCACGGCCGGCATCGCCGCGATCGTGGGGGTCGGCTCGTTGCGGGTGCGCGGACTGCTCCTCGCGGTGAGCACATTCGCCTTCGCGTTGGCGGCGCAGGTGTATCTCTTCCGGCGCGACGCCCTCGACGACGGCGAGGGGTCCTCGGTGGCCTTCGAGCGGGGGAAGGTGGGCTGGTGGGAGGTCGAGAGCGAGCGTGACTTCTACTACTTCACCATGATCTCGTTGGTCGTGTTGCTGGTGGTCGTCGCTCGGCTCCGACGCTCCGGCATCGGGCGCAGCATCATCGCGGTGCGCGACAACGAGGACTCGGCCAGCGCCTACGCCGTGTCGCCCATTCGCATGAAGCTCATGGCGTTCGCGCTCGCCGGCGGCATCGCGGGGTTCGGCGGGGCACTGCTGGCCGGCATCATCGAGAGCGTTCCGCTGGCCAACCGCTTCTTCACCCTCGACGACTCGCTCCAGGTGGTGGCGATGGTCGTCATCGGCGGGCTCGGAACGCTGCTCGGTCCGCTGATCGGGGCGTTCTGGGTCGTGGGCCTCCCGTCCTTCTGGCCCGACAACGAGCTCGTCCCGCTTCTCACTTCGAGCATCGGCCTACTCGTCCTGCTCCTCTACTTCCCGGCCGGTCTCGTGCACGTGGGCTACGTGGCACGAGACGCCGTGGTCGACTGGGTCGCGGCGCGCCGCCCACCTCCGCCGGTGCGTGTCTCCCGCCCCGCCCCGGCGACGGTCGTCACCCATGAGCCCAAGGAGCGCCGCGGCGAGGTCGCCCTGCGGGCGACGGACATCGAGGTCCGTTTCGGGGGGATCCTGGCTGTCTCGGGGGTCGGCATCGACGCTGACCACGGCGAGATCGTCGGTCTGATCGGAACCAACGGCGCCGGCAAGTCGACGCTGCTCAACGCCATCGGGGGATATGTCCCTGCCACCGGAACGATCGAGATCAACGGCAGCGATGTGACTCGTCTGGCCGCGCACGAACGGGCCAGGGCCGGCCTCGGTCGCACGTTTCAGGCGGCCGACCTCTTCCCCGAGCTCACAGTGCGTGAGACCGTGCTCGTCGCCCTCGAGGCCCGACACCGGACCGGCCTCGTCTCCACCGCGTTGTTCTGGCCCGGCGCGATCCGGCGGGACCGGGTCAAGCGCAGCCAGGCCGCCGACCTCATCGACTTCCTCGGCCTCGGCCGCTACGCCGACACGTTCATCAACGAGCTCTCCACCGGCACTCGCCGCATCGTCGAACTCGCCGGCCTGCTCGCCCTCGATGCCCATGTCTTGTGCCTCGACGAACCGACCGCCGGCCTCGCCCAACGGGAGACCGAGGCGTTCGGACCGCTGATCAAGTCGATCCAGCAGGAGCTCGGGGCGACGATGGTGGTGATCGAGCACGACATGGGTCTGATCATGTCGCTGTCGGATCGGGTGTACTGCCTCGACGAGGGCATCGTGATCGCGGAAGGAACCCCCGAAACGGTGCGGTCGAACCCCGCGGTGATCGCGAGCTACCTCGGGACCGATCGCCGGGCCATCGATCGCAGCGGCGCGATCACTGAGTGATGTCGGTGAGCTCGGTCACCTCGACCAGGCCGCCGTTCTCGCCGAGCGTCGGGTCGAACTGACCGATGCGCAGCCCGTCGGCCGCGTCGTACTTGCCCGGGCCGAAGCTGGCGAACGGGATGTTGGCCAGATCGATCGCCCCGATCGCTTCCAACCCGGCCAGGAAGGTGTCGGGATTGAGGTCCCCGCCCGCCCGGTCGCCGGCCGCTTTCAGTACCGAGAGATACGCGCAGGGCGCCTGCATCCCGCCGGCCCAGTTGGCCTCGCCGTCGGGCACGTCGGCGGGATCGAGCACCTCGATGCCCTCGGCCTCGCGCAGGATGTCGTAGCACGCCTGCGATGCCTCGAGGTCCCACGACTCGTCGCGTGATGCCCCCATCGGCGAGTAGGTGCCGTCGTAGATGGCGGGGTCGCGTTCGTCGAAGCCGCCGATCGTCGACACGGTCTCGCCGGTGTCGATGGCGACGATGTTGCCCTCGAATCCGGCCTCTCGCATGTGGGCGATGCCGAACGCGAGCTGCGACTGGACGACGATCAGGGTGTCGATGTTCTCGTCCTTCGCTACCTCGGCGTAGATCTCTGCCTGGTTGGCGAGAGCCACCTCGTCGCCCTGCGGGATGGTGCTCGTGAACGACTCGACGACCTCGACACCGAGATCCGCGAGTGCGGGAAGCACGACATCCTGAGTGATCGACTGGTTCTCCGACGAGTCGTCGTAGGTGGCGACCTTGCCGTCGAGCAGGCCGAGCTCCTGGTACAGCGCGAGGGTTCCCTCATGGCGACGCTCCGCGCTCATGGCGATCGCGGCCCAAGGCACGGTCGCCTGGGGGAAGTGGGCCGGCGTGTGGGTGCCGCCGATCATCATCGTCTCGTTCTGCTGCACGAAGCACATCACGCTGTCGATGGCCGGCCCGGTGATACCACCGAGCACGATGAACACCTCGTTGTCCTGGGTGAGTTGGACGCACGCGTCGTCGGCGGACGCGGTGAACACCGGGTTGTACTCGGTGTAGATCATCTCGAGCTGGCGGCCGGCAACGCCCCCGTTGGCGTTGACGTCGGCGATGAGGGTCTCCCAGATGAGCGGGACGTCACCGTTGTTGATGTCGACCAGACCCAGCTCCCGCAGTTCGTCGAGGTCACTGCTGACGACGCCGACGGTGATCGTGTCGGCGGTGACGCCGCGGTACGAGTCGAACGGTTCGACGTCGTCCGCGGGTGCGGCGGTCGTAGAGGTGTCCTCGGTGTCGTCGGGCGGTGTGGTGGTCCCGTCGTCGGGCGCGGCGGTGGTGGTGGACGATTCTGCCCCCTCGCCGCTCTCGGTTTCGCCCCCGTCGTCACCGCTGCTGCACGCGGCAGCGAGCAGTGCAAAGAGCGTGAAGACGGCCAGAAGCGACGAAACCCGTCGAGTGCGGCGTGTGGTCATGGAGCCCCCCTTGGTCCAACAACTGCCATGTTGTACCACGCATTCGCTCCAACGTGTCATCCGTCACACCGTTGCACTCGGGGTCAGACCCCCGTTGCGGTTGAGGCGTGCCGGGGTCTACGCGCTCCGGCGCACGGACGGGATGAGCCTCCGTCGGGCATCGTCGACCAACTCTTGCAGCAGCGGATCGGTGGCCAAGCGCTGAGCCGCTCGGGTCGCGGCGCTGCGAACGCTACCTCCGCTGCGGTAGCCGTATCGAGACGCGAGCTCGTCGGCGGTGACGTCGGTCAACTCTCGACACAGAATCAGCGTGGCGGCTCGCAACGGATCGCGGATGCCTCGCCCGCCCGCCCGGACGAGTTCGAACTCCATCGGCGACGACACCCCCACCGCCGCCTCGATGTCGGCCGGACGGAGTGGGCGAGGCCCAGAGATCGACCGGATCGGGGTCGGCAAGTGGTCGACCGGTTCGGGACCTTCGACGAAGCGCCGGAACGAATCGGGAGTGCCGCCGATCAGTCGTAGCAGCGTCGTGGTCCTGAGCCACGCCGGCACCCTCGCCTCGCCGACGTAGGCGGGATGGCTCGTCCAGTCGAATGCCGCTCGGTCGAAGCGTTCCAATCCTGCGATCGGATTGCGATGGATGTAGCGCACGACGGTGCAGAGATATGTCTCCTCGAGAATCGGTTGTGACCGAAATCTGCCCCGGAACAAGGGGCCGTCGAGCCCGTACTTGGCGTTGAAGGACTGCGTGTATCTCGAGCCGGTCGTCTGCATCATCGCCGACAGCGCCGAGACCTGCGATCGGAACAGCCCGTGGTAGTGGTTGCCCATCAGGGCGTAGGCGTGGATTTCCACTCCTACGCCTGCGGCCGCATCGGCCAACAGGTGAAGAAAACGATGGCGGTCGGCATCGTCACCGAACACCGGCAGCTTTCTCGCGCCCCGGTTCATCACATGGTGCCAGTCGGCCTCCACTGCAGATCTCGTGCGTCTCGCCATGGACGCGAACCTAGGAAGTCGGTGTGACACTGCGCCCGAACTGCAACGGGGGTCTGACCCCCAATGCAACGGTCAGTTTCTGGGGAGGTCTTTGAAGGGGGTGGTCTTGGCGGGGCCGGGTTCTTTGGGGAGGCCGAGAAAGCGCTCTCCCAGGATGTTGCGCTGGACCTGGTCGGTGCCGCCGTAGATGGCCGGTGCGGGCGAGTGCAGGGTCGAGGCCTGGACCTCGCCGTTGCCGGGGCCCGCCGCGGCGTCGGCGCCCGTGAGCATGCCGTGGGCGCCGATGGACTGGTTGCCGACCTCGCGTTTCATGCGGGCGATCTCGCTCATGGCGAGCTTGCCCAGGTTGCCGATGGCGGGTACCGCGCCGGAACGTGACCGCAGCCCGAGCAGGCGGTTGACCTCCTCGCGGATGTGGAGCCGCACGCGAGCATCGCGCCGGGTGGCGTCGTCGAGGCCGAGGTCGCGGGCGTAGCGCCCGAAGCGGACGGCGGTGGGCGCGGCGTCGATCTTCAGTCGAGGACCGCCCTCGGTGCGCAGACCGAAGCTTCCGGCGGGCTTCGTGAGGTCCGCCGACGTGGAACCGGCGCGGGCGAAGGGCAGTTCCACGCCGGCACCGGCGAGGCTGGCGCGCTCGAAGCCGAGCGTGGTGTTGCCGACTCGCCAACCGTTGTTGAGATCACCGATCACGTTGGCGTCCGGCACGCGGGTGTCGTCCATGAACACCTCGTTGAAGAACGCCTGACCGGTCATCTCGACCAGCGGCCGGATGTCGACGCCGTCCTGCATCATCGGGAACGCGAACCACGTGATGCCGGCGTGCTTCGGCTGGTTCGGATCGGTACGGGCGAGCAGCATGCCGAAGTCGGTGCCCTCCGCGAGGCTGGTCCAGACCTTCTGACCGTTGACGATCCATTCGTCACCGTCGCGTTCGGCCTTCGTCTGGAGACCGGCGAGGTCCGATCCGGCCCCCGGTTCGGAGAACAGCTGACACCAGGAGGCCGTGCCGTTCACGATCGGTTTCACGAACCGGTCGATCTGTTCAGGGGTGCCGTGAGCGGCGATCGTGGGTGCCGCCATCATCGTCGCGATGCCGCCGGGCGGACCGAGGGTGCCGGCGTCGTTGAGGCCGAGTTTGACCTCGTTCTCTTCCTGACGGGAGTAGCCGCGCCCGTGGGCGTGCTCGGGCAGCGAGGGCAGCGAATAGCGCTCGTCAGCGAGGATCTGCCACCACTCGGCGACCGTCATCTCCGGGTCCCATTTCGCGGCCGCCCAGGCGCGAACCGTCTCTCTGATCGTCATGGCATGGACCGTAGTGCCACTGGTCACCATGACGTCCATTTGGCCGCGCGTGTGCGTACGATTCGCGCATGGCGGTCAGCGTTGCAGCGGCCCGCGGACCGGCGGAGAGCCGCGAGGCGGGGTGGTACTTGGGTGCCGCTCTCGTCGCGCCCGTGCTGATCATCGTCGCTCCCGACTATCTCCTCGTTCTCGCCGTGGCCGCGATGGTCGTGTTCCGGCTGATCCGGGGCCACGCCGGGCCTCAGGCAACACGGTTCGCCAGCAACGATCTGATGGTGACCGGCGTCGCGTTCGCCCTGGCCGGACTGTGGTCGGGCCTGGCCGGTCACGGTGGCTTCGGTGCCGCCGCCGAGATCGCTCGTTTCGCGCTCGTGCCGATCGGTTTTGCTGTCGTACGAGGCTCGGCCCGGGTCGATCTGCGACCGGCGATCTGGCTGGGCGCGGTGCTGGGTTCGATCGCGGCCGGCGGACTTGCCGTCCTGATGCTCGTGATCGCCGAGGTCGGGCGACCGACGTCCTACGTGAATCCGATCCACTTCGGCGAGATGGCGCTGGTACTCGGCTTCATCGCCGCGATCACCCGAGGGCTCGCCGTGGGCAACCGGCGCAACATCGATCGTTGGACATTCGTGGCGATCCTGGCGTCGCTGGTGGCCGCGGTGCTGTCGCACGCCCGCGGCGGCTGGGTCGCCCTGCCGGCCATCCTCATCGTGACCGCGATCCATCACTATCGGTCGCCCAACCAGCGACTGGCCCGCTATCTCGCGGTGCTCGTGCTGGTGCTGACCCCGGTGATGGCCATCGCGGTGACCGCGAACGATCGAGCCGCCCTGCGAGCCTTCGACCGGGGGGTGTCCGAGACGGTGGAGTACATGGTCAACCACGGCGCCGACGAGAGCGGATCCACGTCCGTCGGTGCGCGGTTCGAGATGTGGCGCAGCGCGTTCGCCGGGTTTCGCCAGTCGCCGACCCTGGGCATCGGCTGGGGCAACATGGACGATCGTTTCGCCGAGGACGTGGACGCCGGGGTGCGGGCCGAACGCATCGCCGAGCACGATCATCCCCACAACCAGTATCTGTCGCATCTCGGCAGCGGCGGGATCGTCGGTTTGATCACGTTGCTGGCGTTGTTGGCGGTGCCGGGTTGGATCTGTCTGCGTTCCTTCCTGCGGCGCCAGGACGACGTGCGGGCGCTGGGAGGCGCCGGTCTCGTGGTGGTCGTGGGCTACGCCGTCTTCTCGCTGACCGACTCGGTCTTCGAGACTGCGTCGCCGCTGGTCTTCTACGTGCTCGCAGTCGGGGCGATCGTGGCCCAGATCGACCGACTTGAGAACGAACATGTGTTCGCCTACGGTCACGGCGATGGGATGGAACAACCCCGACGTCCCGTGGAAGGACCTCGAGCGGACGCTCTCTGATCACCCAGCCAGTGATCGCCCACCCATTCCGGTGGGCGACGGGGGTGACAGTCCGGCGTGGTCGCGCAAGCGTCCGGCCTACGAGCCGGTGCCGGAGGCGCCCCGTCATCGGAGTCGGGTGCCCTATGCCGAACTCCACTGCCACTCGAACTTCTCGTTCCTCGACGGCGCCTCACACCCCGAGGAACTGGCCGAGGAAGCGGCTCGACTCGACCTGACGGCGTTGGCCTTGACCGACCACAACGGCTTCTACGGCATCGTCCGTTTCGCCGAGGCCGCTCGGGCGGTCGGGCTGCCCACCGTCTTCGGCGCCGAGCTCACACTCGATCGCTCCTCTCCGGGGGGATCGACGAGTGATCTCTCGCGTCCCGGCCCGGCCGATCCGGTGGGGGAGCACCTGCTGATCCTGGCCCGTGACCCCGAGGGCTACGCCATGCTCGGTCGGGCCATCAGCGAAGGACAACTCGCCGGCGAGAAGGGCGCGCCCCGGATCAGCTACGAGCGGCTGGTCGAACTCGGCGGTGTCGGGTCGGCGCGGGGGCAGGATCATTGGCTCGTGCTCACCGGTTGTCGCAAGGCGTCGGTGCCGAAGGCGCTCGTCGAATCGGGGCCCGCGGCCGCCCGTCGAGCCCTCGACCGCTTGGTCGCCGATTTCGGTCGAGCCAACGTGGTGGTCGAGTTGTCGGACCACGGCCTCCCCGCGGACTCCGTGCGCAACGACGGGCTCGCCGAGTTGGCCGTCGCCGCCGGTCTCGACCTCGTCGCCACCGGTAACGTCCATCACCATTCCGTCGCTCGTCAGCGCTTGGCCTCGGCCATGGCCGCGGTGCGGGCCCGCCGCAGCCTCGACGAGATCGACGGCTGGCTCCCCCCGGCCGGGTTGCATCTGCGGTCGGGCGACGAGCAGGCGTTGCGCTTCGCCCGCTACCCGGGGGTGGTCGAACGGGCCGCGGCCATCGGCCTCGAGTGTGCGTTCGATCTCTCGCTCGTCGCCCCGAACCTGCCGCCCTATCCGTGTCCCGACGGCCTCGACGAGGTGGGGTTCCTCCGTCGGCTCGTCGAAGAGGGTGGCACCCGTCGCTACGGGTCGCGGTCCGCCGAGCAGGTGAAGGGCGCATGGGCACAACTCGACCGAGAACTCACGGTCATCGACGAGCTCGGGTTCCCCGGCTACTTCCTGGTGGTGTGGGACATCGTCGAGTTCTGTCGACGGGCCGACATCCTCTGCCAGGGACGCGGTTCGGCCGCGAACTCGGCCGTGTGCTTCGCCCTCGGCATCACCAACGCCGATGCCGTGTCGCTCGGCCTCCTCTTCGAGCGGTTCCTGTCACCCGAACGCGATGGTCCGCCCGACATCGACATCGACATCGAGAGCGGCCGTCGCGAAGAGGTCATCCAGTACGTCTACGAAAAGCACGGGCGTCACCACACCGCCCAGGTGGCCAATGTCATCACCTATCGGTCCAAGTCGGCGATCAGGGACATGGCCAAGGCGCTCGGCTACGCCACCGGCCAGCAGGATGCCTTCTCCAAGCAGGTCGATCGCTGGAGGGACGTGAAGGCCGGCGCCGTCGATCCCGACACCTCGATTCCGTTGCCGGTGCTCGAGTTGGCCGCCGAGATCGAACACTTCCCCCGCCACCTCGGCATCCACTCGGGGGGCATGGTCATGTGCGATCGCCCCGTCATCGAGGTGTGCCCGGTCGAGTGGGGGACCATGGCCGATCGCAGCGTGCTCCAGTGGGACAAGGACGACTGTGCGGCCGCGGGTCTCGTGAAGTTCGACCTGCTCGGGCTCGGCATGTTGTCGATGCTGCACCACGCCATCGACTTCATCCGCGACACCGACGGGATCGAGGTCGACCTCGCGGCGCTGCCCCAGGAGTCAGAGGTCTACGACATGCTCCAGAAGGCCGACACCATCGGCGTTTTCCAGATCGAGTCTCGGGCCCAGATGGCCACGCTGCCGCGGCTCAAGCCCCGCTGCTTCTACGACCTCGTGGTCGAAGTGGCGCTCATCCGTCCCGGGCCGATCCAGGGCGGGTCGGTCCATCCCTACATCCGCCGCCGCAACGGCGAGGAGCCTGTCACCTATCTCCACCCGCTGCTCGAGAACGCGCTGGCCAAGACCCTCGGTGTCCCGTTGTTCCAGGAACAGCTCATGCAGATCGCCATCGACGTCGCGAACTTCACGCCCACCGATGCCGACCAGCTGCGTCAGGCCGTCGGGTCGAAACGCAGCCGCGAACGCATGGAACAGCTCAAGGAGCGGTTCTTCGACGGGATGCGGGCCAACGGCATCACCGACGACATCGGCGAGCAGATCTGGGTGAAGCTCGCGGCCTTCGCCAACTACGGCTTCCCCGAGAGCCACTCGGTGTCGTTCTCGTATCTCGTCTACGCCTCGTCGTGGATCAAGTACCACTACCCGGCCGCCTTCTGCGCGGCGCTGCTCAATGCCCAGCCGATGGGTTTCTGGTCGCCCCACACGATCGTGGGCGACGCTCGCCGCCACGGGGTGGGTATCCGCACCCCCGATCTCAATGCCTCGGCGGCCCAGGCCACACTCGAGTTCGATCCGGCGTCCACCGGCGGGTGGGCGGTGCGGGTGGGACTCGACTACGTGCGCGGACTCGGCACCGAACTGGCCGAGGAGATCGAGGCGGGTCGGCCCTACGGCTCGGTCGAGGACCTTCGTCGCCGGGTGCCGAAGCTCTCGCTCCCCATCCTCGAAGCGTTGGCCACGGCCGGCGCGTTCGGCTGCCTCGGCATCGATCGTCGTTCGGCGCTGTGGACGGCCGGCGCGATGGCCCAGACCGCGACCGATCGCCTGCCCGGCATTGTCACCGGCATCGACGCCCCGACCCTGCCGGGCATGTCGCCCCAGGAGCTGTCCCACGCGGATCTCTGGGCCACCGGCGTCGCTCCCGACGGCCACCCCACCCGCTACATCCGGGCCGATCTCGATCGCCTGGGCGTGGTCACCTCGGCGGGCCTGGTCGACCGTCCGGCGGGGGAGCGGGTGTTCGTCGGCGGGGTGGTCACCCATCGCCAGCGTCCGGCCACCGCCGGCGGCACCATGTTCATCAATCTCGAGGACGAGACCGGCCTGATCAACGTGGTGGTGTCGGCCGGGTGTTGGCAGCGCTACAAGAAGACGGCCCGGGGGTCGCCGGCCCTGCTCGTCCGGGGCCGACTCGAGAAGTCCGAGGGGGTCATCAACGTGGTGGCCGACCGGCTCGAACCGCTCCCGGTCGGGGCGGCCCCGGCGTCCCGCGACTTCCGCTGACGAGAATTCCCGACGAGAGAATTCTCCGAGGAGGGAACCGATTGTGGTGCCCGGGCGTCTAGAGGATGTGATGGTGGCAAATGAGAACCCTCGACCTCTCGAACTGGTGACCGATCCCGATCTGGCACCGGTCGTGCTCGACTTCCGTGCGTTCTTCGCCGACCACCATCGACCGATCGCCTCGGCGCTCGCCATGACGTTGCGCGACGATGCACTTGCCGCCGATGCCACTTCCGAGGCGATGACCCGTGCGTACGAGCGGTGGGACGACGTCGGCACCTACGCGAACCCGACCGGCTGGGTATATCGCGTCGGTCTCAACTGGGCGCTGAGCCGTCGCCGCAAACTGGTCCGCGAAGTCTTCCGGGCAGATTCACCCGAACGAGGCACGCCGCCGGTCGAGGTCGAGCCCGAGCTCGATGCCGCTCTGGCCGCCCTGCCCATCGACCAGCGCACAGTGGTGGTGTTGCGCTACCTGCTCGACTGGTCCGAGTTCCAGACCGCGGCGGCGCTCGACATCGCCCCCGGCACCGTGAAGAGCCGATTGAGCCGTGGGCTCGATCGGTTGACGACCCTCTTGGAGAACCCCAATGCCCTCTGACTCGATGCCCTCCGACGACGAACTCCGTTCCCGCATGCAGCGACTTGCGGCCACCCGCGAAGTGGCCGACCTGAGCGTCGAAGAGGTCATGGGCCGCCGCTCGTCGACGGCTCGGCGCCAGCGTCTCCTCGCCGTCGCGGCAGTGCTGTTGCTCGTGGCCGGCGTGGCCGGGGTGGTGCGACTGTTCACCGACGACGGCGGCAGCAACGCCGACGTGGCCTCGGGTGCCGACGAGGATGCCGAAGAGGCCGAGCAGCCGGCCGACGAACCGGACGAGAC
The DNA here is from genome assembly GCA_040219515.1 of Acidimicrobiales bacterium. Classification (NCBI taxonomy): domain Bacteria; kingdom Bacillati; phylum Actinomycetota; class Acidimicrobiia; order Acidimicrobiales; species Acidimicrobiales bacterium. The sequence goes on along the minus strand of JAVJSI010000007.1, from coordinate 284,587 downwards.
CGCCGATGCCGAGGGTGACGCCACGACCACGACGCTTGCCACGGGCGGCGATGTCCCGGCCATGACGTCGTCCTACTACGGCGGTGGCTCGTGGGTCGTTCCCTGGGGCGACGGATTCCTGTCGTTCGGTCAGGTGCTCGAGCCGTCCGATGCCACCATGGCCGACCTGGTGCCCGACATCGCCGACCGCATGCCCCCCGAGGTCATGGAGGCGCTCGGTGACGTCACCGACGTCGACGAGGCCACCGCATTGCTCGACAGTGTGGGACTCCTCGACGAGGCGACCACCGCGGTGATGGACGACCCCGTGCTCTACGACGCCTACAACCAGGTGATGGCCGGTGGCACCTATCGGGCCGAGGCATCGGTGTCCAACGACGGCGAGAACTGGACCGTGCTCGCCGACTTCGCCCCGCCCGGCGGCGGGGAGTACATCAACTACGTCCGCTCCGACGGCGAACACCTCGTCGTGGTCGAGCAGCGCTGGGACGAGACCACCGAGGACGCCGAGATCATCGTGCACTCCACCGCGGACCTCGTTTCCTGGACCTCGACCCCGATTCCTCAGGTTGCGGCCGACGTTCCCGACTTCGTCGAGAGCGACCAGTACGCCAACGACATCGCCCTCTTCGACGGGGGCTGGTATCTGACCGTCGGCACCAGCAGCTGGGTCGACATCTGGTCGTTGATGCCCGCCGACGTGCTGGCCGAGTTCGGCGACAGCTACGGCTGGACGGTCGAGGTCGACGGAGTACGGGTCTCCTCGGGCGGCGAGATGATCTACGAGGAAGGCGATGTGGGTATCTCCGGCGCAGGAGAGTCGGGCGGCGCGATGTCCGACGACTCCGCCGAGGCAACGACCACGACGGTCGTGCCGCAGCCAGCGACCACCGACGAGGGCACCACCCGCCTCGTGCCCTGGAGCGATCTGGGCATCACCTTCGCCGACTACGAGCGCTACGCATTCAGCGAAACCGGCGCCCTCGTCGCCCACATCGGCTCCTGGGACGGCGCGCTGGCACCGGCCAACCCCCCGGGGGGTCTCTCGTGCTGCACCGTCGTCGGCACCGATGCCGGACTTCTGGCCCAGACCTGGGCGACATGGGATGAGCAGACCGGCGAGCAGCCGGCTCGTCTGTACTTCTCGGCCGATGGTCAGACCTGGTCCGACGTCGCCTATCCCGCCGGTGTCTCGTTCAACAGCCTGACGGCCGTCGTGGGCGGTGTCGTGGCCGTCGACCAGTCCGGCACGGTCTGGCGGGCCGCCGCCGACGGCACCGGCTGGGCGTCCGTCGAGATCGACGGCCTTCCGGCCATGACCGGTCTCTGGTTCGAGCAGCAGAACGGCGGTGTCGCGACCGTCGTCGACGTTGCCGTCTACGACTACGAATACGAGCAGGTCCCGTACACGGTCACCTTCGAGCAGGACGGATTCGAGATCCGCAGCGTCAATGCCTCCGATGGCGGCGTGGCAGTCACCGTCACCGACGTCGCCACCGGCGACGTCGTGCTCGAGCGTTCGTTCAACCAGTACGAGGCGGCCTTCCCCGAGTTCGTCCGCTATGACGACACCGGCAACGTCGAACTGCTCGACGACGCCGGCGAGGTCGTCGTCAGCGTCCCGATGGAGACCTACGACCGGGAGACGAGCGCGGCGATCCAGGCAGCCCAGGAGGCCGCCGGCTGGGAAGAGCCGGTCTACGACTACCAGCCCGACTTCTGGCTGGTGGCCACGAGTGACGGCATCACCTGGTTCGTCGAGGATCTGGTCGACACCGAGGACGCCGGCTTCGGTCAGGCCGCCATCAACGGCAACCTCGTCGTGGTCCGCGACTGGGCGGGCGGCTGGGAGACCATCGCCATCGGGTAGCTACGATCCGGGGATGCAGACACGTGTGACCGAGCTGTTGGGCATCGAGATCCCGATCGTGCAGGCCCCGATGGGCTGGATCGCCCGATCACAACTCGCGTCGGCGGTGTCGATCGCCGGTGGTCTCGGCATCATCGAGACCTCATCGGGCGAACTCGATGCCATCAAGGACGAGATCGCGGCGATGCGGGCGCTCACCGATCGCCCGTGGGGCGTCAATGTCGCGCAGCACTTCGTGCGCGATCTCGAAGGCCTGTTCCAGTTCCTGCTCGAGCAGGAAGTGGCGTTCGTGACCACCTCGGCCGGTGACCCCGCAGTGCTGGCGCCGCGGCTGAAGGAGGCCGGGGTGACCGTCTTCCATGTGGTGCCGTCGGTGAGGGGGGCCGAGAAGGCCGTCGCTGCGGGCGTCGACGGCGTGGTCGTCGAGGGCATCGAGGGCGGGGGCTTCAAGTCGCCCGACGGCCCGTCCTCGCTGGTGTTGGTCCCGGAGATCGCATCCCGGTTCCCGGACCTGCCGATCATCGCCGCGGGAGGTTTCGTCGACGGCCCTTCGATGGCGGCCGCGTTCGCCCTCGGCGCCGATGGCGTGCAGATGGGCACCCGCATGGTGGCATCGGTCGAGTCGCCCATTCACGAGAACTGGAAGCAGGCGATCGTCGCCGGCAAGGAGACCGACACGGTGCTGGTGAACCGCAACTTCCGGCCGGCGATGCGCACGTTGAAGACCGAACGCACCACGAAGCTCGAGGCCGACGACGAGCCGGCCACGCTCGGACTCGACGCGATGATGCAGACGTACTTCGGCGGTGATCTCGAGGCCGGGTTGGCGATGAGCGGTCAGGTCCAGGGACGCATCCACTCGGTCGAGCCGGTGGCCGACATCCTCTCGACCGCGTGGGCCGACTGTCAGAAGGTGCTGGTCGAGCTGGGCGAGCGCGCGTCGCGCACCGCCGGCTCCACCTCGAAGTAGTCGGCCTTCTCGAAGCGACCCACGAACGCGATGAGGGCGGAGGGGATGGACGCGACCCGACGGTTGTAGTCGCGCACGTTGCCGTTGAAGAGCCGTCGCGACGCCTGGATGCGGTTCTCGGTCGTCACCAGCTCACGCTGGAGATCGAGGAAGTGCGCGCTGGCCACCAGATCCGGGTAGGCCTCGCTGACGGCGAGGAGGTGGCGGAGGCCCTGGACGAGGATGTTCTCGGCGTCGGCCTGTTCGGCCGGTTCGCCGGTGGTGGCGACGGCACCGGCGCGCGCCTCGATGACTTCGGTCAGCGTCGCTTTCTCGTGGCCGGCGTAGCCACCGACGGTCTCCACCAGATTGGGGATGAGGTCGTAGCGACGACGAAGCTCGGTGTCGACGTTGGACCATGAGTTCGCGATCAGGTTGCGCTGCGAGATGAATCGGTTGAACGACAGCACCGCCCACGAGAGGACGAGCCCGCCCCCGATCGCGGCGATGACGTACGGCGACATGACGCCCCATCGGCACTTCGATGTCGCTTTCCAGGATCGATGCTGCGGTTTCGGCGATTCGCCCAGCAGAATTGCGGGGTGGGAGGTCGCGACGATCGACTGGCACGCGCCGGACGTGCCCTGACCGGCAACGACCCCCGCGCGTATCGCGACAGCCTCGTCGCGTTGATCATCGCCGGCGTCACGAGCCTGGTGGCCGGCGTGACCCTCGCGCTCACGACCGACACGCTCGAGGAGCTTCCGGGGCTCCTCCTACTGGTTCCGGCCGCCCTGGCCGTGAAGGGCAATGTGTTCGGGGCGCTGGGGAGTCGGCTCGGGACGAGCATCCACACCGGCACGTTCCGGCTCAGCCCCCGCCTCGACACCGTCGTCGGCGCCAACATCGCCAGTGCGTTGCTGCTGAGCCTGGTGATCGCCGTTGCGATCGCCCTGCTGGCCAAGGGCGTGGCTGTGGTCTTCTCGATCTCGCCCACCATGTCGGTCGCCGACTTCGTCGTCGTATCCGCGGTCGGTGGCATGCTCGCATCCGTCTTCATCCTGGCGATCACGCTTCTCCTGGCCGGCGGCTCGGTGCGTCGGGGCTGGGACCTCGACAATGTCGTGTCCCCACTGGTGACCGCCACGAGCGATGTCGTCAGCCTTCCCGCCCTGATTCTCGCTGCGGGCCTCACGAGCATCGACGGGGTCACCCCCGTGATCGCAGGACTGCTGCTCGTCGCCTCGGCCGTCGGCCTGGCCTGGGCGATCTTCTCGAAGGTCGACGTGCTGCGGGGAATCATCCGCGAGTCGGTGCCCATCCTGATGTTCGCCGGACTGCTCGACCTGATCGCCGGCATCACGATCGAGAAGCGCCTCGACGACTTCCTCGAGTTTCCGGTGCTGTTGGTGCTGTTGCCCGGCTTTCTGGGCACGGCCGGTGCGCTGGGCGGCATCCTGTCGAGCCGCCTCGCGACCAAGCTCCACCTCGGCCTCATCGAGCCGGGTCCGGTCCCGCGTGGCAGTGCCGGAAGCGAGATCGCGATGGTCTTCTCGCTCTCGATCCCGGTGTTCGTGGTGGCCGGTCTGGTCGCGGAGGTCGGCGGCATCCTGGCCGATCAGGCGAGCCCCGGTGTCGTCGATCTCGTGCTGATCGCGGTGATCGGCGGCCTGTTCGCCACGTCATGTGTCGTGATGGTGGCCTACTACGCCACCATCGTCGCCGTGCGGTTCGGGCTCGACCCCGACACCTACGGCATTCCGGTGGTGACATCGACGCTGGACTTCGTCGGTGCCTTCGCCCTGATTCTGGCCATCGTGGCCGTTGGAGTTGCATAGTGGACCAGAGGATGTGATGGACGACAGACGCCGCAATCTGCGGGAGATGCTGGCCGAAGCGAAGGACCTTTCCGAGCTGATGGTCGACCTGGCCTACGCGTCGCTGTTCTTCAGCGACCCGGACATGGCCGAAGAGGTCAGCGAGCTCGAAGATCGGATGAACGAACTCGTCCAGGACATGCGGGAGGTGTGCATCATGGCGGTGCGCCGTCCCAAGGAGGCCGAGGGCATGTCCTCGGTGCTGCAGGTCATCAGCGCCATCGAGCGCATCGCCAACGACGCCGTCGACATCGCCCGGATCGTGACCCACAAGCTCGGGATCCCCGGTCAGCTGGTGGCCAACCTCTCCGACGCCGAGGAGGTGAGCCATCGGGTGCTCGTCTCCGACGGATCACACATGGCCCACCGGGCCCTCTCGGCCCACGAACTCCCGGTGCAGACCGGCATGCGGGTCATGGCCATCCGACGTGGACGCGACTGGATCACCGATGTCGACGGCGACACCGTGCTGGTGCCCGACGACGTGCTGTTCCTGCGCGGTTCACCCGACGGCATCACCCGGTTGCGGGAGCTGGCGGCGGCCGCGCCGTGGAAGCAACCACAGGCACCGGAGGATCCCTTCACCACCGATCTCGATCGTGCCGTCGACGTGCTGGTGGAGATGAAGAACCTCTCCGAGGTCGCCGTGGGTCTCGCCTACTCGGCGCTGGTGTTGCGCGACGTCGGCCTCGCCGCCGAGGTGCGCCACCTCGAGGACCGCCTCGACGAGATGAAGGACCGACTCGAGCTCTGGGTGTTGCGGGCAGCCAGCGACAAGGTCGACCCGTCGCCGCTGCGCGGTCTGTTGCACCTCTCGCAGGCGGCGGAGGACATCGGCGACCAGGCCCGCCAGATGGTGTGGCTGATCGAGCAGCGTGAGGACGTCCACCCGATCCTCGGGCTGGCGCTCGGCGACAGCGATGACGTCGTGGTCCGGGTGCCCGTGGCCGAGGGCAGCGAGGCGGACCAGGCCCTCTTGTCCGAGCTGCAGCTCAACATCGAACCCGGCTTCACCGTGCTCGCCATCCTTCGCGGTGGGCAGTACCTGTATCGCCCGAGCGGACGCGCCCGCCTGCGGGCCGGTGACGAACTGATCGCCAGCGGCCCCGACGAGGGCCGGGAGCTGCTGGCCCTGCGCTGTGGGTGGCGGCTGGTCGATCCCGACGGTGACGGTGAGATGGAACTGGAGCCCGTCGCAGCCGGATAGGTTCGGTGGGATGGAAGCCCCACTCTGCCTCCTCGCGATTCACGCGCACCCCGACGACGAAGCCTCGAAAGGGGCGGGTACGGTCGCCCGCTACCACGCCGAGGGCGTGCGCACGGTCCTCGTGTGCTGCACCGGCGGGGAGGAGGGCGACATCCTGAATCCGGCGATGGACCGCCCCGAGATACGGGAGAACATCGGCGAGGTGCGACGTCGCGAGCTCGACGCGGCCGCCGAGGCCATCGGCTACGACATCGTGCACATGCTCGGCTACCGCGACTCGGGCATGGCCGACTGTGAGTCCAATTCCCACGCCGGCTGCTTCGCCATGGCGCCGCTCGACGAGGCAATCGACCGCTTCGTCGCCATCCTGCGGGCTGAGCGACCGCAGGTGGTGGTCACCTATCCCGATGACCAGGGCAGCTACCAGCACCCCGATCATCTTCGGGTCTACGACATCACCCATCCGGCGGTCGACCGAGCCGCCGATGCGAACTATCGGCCCGACCTCGGCGAGGCGTGGACCGTGGCGAAGATCTACTACTCGACGTGGTCGCGGGCTCGCATCCAGGCTCGCCACGAGGCATTCCTCGAGAGGGGGATGGAGTCGCCCTACGACGATCGCTGGTTCGAACGTCCCGACAACGACTCGACGATCACCACGAAGATCTCGATCGAGGGCTTCGGTCGAGCCCGACGAGAAGGCCTGCTGGCCCACGCGACCCAGATCGATCCCGAGTCCAGCTTCTGGTTCGGCCTCCCGGCCGAGGTCGACGAGGCCATCTATCCGATCGACGACTACCGCCTCGCAACGGGGACAGCCCCCGACGACGGGATCGAGACCGACCTCTTCGCCGGACTTCGGTCCGAGGCGCGTACCTGATGCAGGTCTTCGACGACGAGTGGATGTCGGCCGCCCTCGATGCCCTGTCCCAGCTGCCCTCGGTCGAGGGGGCGAGTGCCGTGATCGACTATGTCGTCGCCGGGAGTCCGGCCGGCAAGGCGACCATCGGGGTGGCGATCGACGAGGGGCGGGTCGTGTCGCTGCACCACGGGAAGTCGGCCGACCCCGATGTGGTCATCTCGCTCACGTACGACGCGGCGTTGAGGATCCTGACCAACGAGATGTCGAGCGATGCCGGCTTCATGAGCGGTGCCCTCAAGGTCGAAGGCGCCCACGAACGGTGGTTGCTCGATCTCCGTACGGTGCGGGCCGCAGCGATCATCGCGCTGGCCCCGGTGATGGCCGACACCGCCATCTGACCGCACCCAGAATCGGTCGGTCAGCGTCGGGCTCGTTGCACGTCGCGGATCTCGCGGAACCCGATCAGGGTGATGCCGTCGGTCTCGAGCCGAGCAGGCAGATCGCGGTCGGTGAGCACGGCCAGGTCGTCCATCCGGTTGGTGGCGTGGGGGTCGATGGCCCGGATCTCCTCGGCCGCGATGGTCGGTTCGAACGCCACCACGGTGACGCCGGGTTGCAGGTCGGCGAGGGTGGCCTCGAGATGGGATCGGGCGCCGTTGCGGACGAGAGTGAAGTGGTCGGGCATCAGAATGCCCTCCTCGGCCGCGAGACGGCGGAACGGGAAGCCGGCGCGGTCTTCGGCCGGGCCGCTCTCGAGTCGAACCGGCAGCTCGGCGTCGTAGGCCACGTCGACGAGGACGTCGAAGAACTCGGGTCGCTGTTGCAGGGTGCCGAGGTGGGTGGCCAGGTGGGTGATGTCGAAGCCCCACAGACGGGCCCGCTCGATCTGAGCCCGGCATTCGCGGCGGACCTCGTCGAGATCGGCGTGATCCCACAGGTCGTCGACGGTGCGGGGGAATCCCCCGTCGCCGTCGAGCAGACTGGGCGCCGCGGTGAGTGGTCCCCAGCGATAACAATCGAGTTGGCTGTTGAGGGTGAGGTGGATACCGAGGTCGGCGCCCTCGTGGCGGTCCGCCGCGTAGCGCGACCACGGGCCCGGCATCATCACCGTGCCGGTGGTGGCGAGACCCTCGCGAAGCGCCGTGAACCCGCCGGCCGTGGCTGCGTGGGTCGAGCCGAGCTGGTCGGCGCTGAGGATGAGCAGCTTGGCGTCGGGTCGGTGACCGAGCGCTTCGGCGAGTGAGTCCACGTCAGGGACGGTAGCCGCCTATTCGAGCGGAACGTCGGGGCCCCCGCACACCGACCACAGGCCGGCGCCCGCGTCGATGGCATCGGCCTCGGCCGCCCGGAAGAGGGATTCGTAGTGGTCGTTGGGGTCGTAGATGAGCACGTCGGCGTAGCCACGTTCGACCAGGTCGAGGTTGACGAACAGATCGTCGGCGCTGCGGATCACGTAGGCGAGGAGGCGGTCGTACTGGTCGCGCGCCTCTTCGTCGAGGACCAGGGTGATCTCGGCGCCCTCGGGGAGCAACGACGCCAGATAGTCGCTGGCTTCCTTCCCGTAGCACTGGTCGGGGCGGTTCTCGGCCACGGATTCGGGCGTGTCGATACCGAGGAGGCGCACCCGCTCGCGCTCGCCGTCGATCACGGCGACGAGGGTGTCGCCGTCGACGATGCGTTCGACCGTGGCGTTGGGCGCCAACCCGGCCTGATCGGGGGCGGTGGCCGGCGGTCCCGTTGCCATCGCCACGGTCTCGGTGGAGACGATCTCAGTGGCGACGGTCTCGGTGGGGGAGAACGACTGGTCGCTGTCGGGTTCGGTGCACGCCCCGACGCTCGCGACCGTGGCCAGCGCAGCGAGGAGCAGGACGAATCGGTTCACGGCGTTCAGTCTGGCGATGGATTCGGTGGATCAGGCAGCGTGTGGATCAGGCAGCGTGTGGATCAGGCGGCGTCGGCGTGGAGCTCGAGGAACTCGCCTTCGGCCAGGGCCGCAGCGCGGGCCCGGATGCGGGATTCCTGGAGAACGGCACGAGCGGCGGCGATGCCGTCGAGGCCCTGCTGCTTGGTGCGCTGATCGAGGCGCCAGCTGCGGTGGGTGGTGATGAGGCTGAGCTGGTTGGTCATGGAGACATCATGCGGATGGGGTGTGACACTCACCCGGCGCATGGCAGGATCCAGGCGTGTCCGCAGAAACGAAAACCCCGCGTTACGGCATGACCGTGCCCTTCGACGGTCAGCCGCTCCACGCCCAGTTCGACCGCTTTCGCCGGCTGGAAGCAGCCGGCTACACCGATCTCTGGTCGGCCGAGGCGATGGGCGCCGACGGCCTCACACCGCTGGCGCTGGGGGCCGTGTGGACGCCGACGATGCGCCTCGGCACCGCGATCCTGCCCGCATTCACCCGTGGTCCGGCCCTCATGGCGCAGTCGGCGGCAGGTATGGCGTCCGCCGCGCCCGGCCGGTTCGTGCTCGGTATCGGGTCGTCGTCCAACGTCATCGTCGAGCGGTGGAACGGCGTGCCGTTCGAGGAACCGTTCAAGCAGACGCGCGACATGGTCCGCTTCGTGAAGGCCGCTCTCACCGGCGAGAAGATCACCGAGGACTACGACACGTTCTCGGTGAAGGGCTTTCGACTGGGACTGGTGCCCGAACAACCCGTGCCGGTGCTCGTGGCGGCCCTGCGAGAGGGCATGCTGACGATGGCGGGTCGCGAATCCGACGGTGCCATCGTGAACTGGTTGTCGGCCGAGAACGTCCGCCGCGTCGCAGGGGTGGTGCGCGGCGAGAACGCCGATGCGGAGATCGTGGCGCGGATCTTCGTGGCGCCCACGACCGACGCCGAATCGGCCCGCTCGACCGGCAAGTTCGCCGCTGCGGCCTACCTCAACGTGCCCGTGTACAAGGCCTTCCACGAGTGGATGGGCCGTGGCGACGACCTCGCCGAGCACTGGGAACAATGGGAGGCGGGCGACCGCCAGGGATCGCTCGAGAAGATCCCCGACCACATCATCGACGAGCTGATCGTGCACGGGAGCTACGACGAGTGTCGGGCCCACATCCAGCGCTACGTCGACAACGGCATCACCTGCCCGGCCATCGCCCTCATGCCGTTCCCCGGCGTCGATGTCGACGAAGCCATCGAAGGTCTCGCCCCGCTGGACTGAGGATCGCAGTCGCCGTCGCGGCGTCAACCCACCGCGGCCACCACGAGGGCGTCGATGGCGACGCGGGCGGAACGGGCCGCCGACGGATCACCGTTGACCACGATGGAGAAGACCATGTCGTGGCCCCCCGAGGTGACGGCGTAGCCCGACAGCGCCTGGCCTCCGATGATGGATCCCGTCTTGGCCATGACGTTGCCGGCGGTCGTCGACCCGCCCAGTCGGCGAGCGAGTGTTCCGGTCCGGCCGGCCACCGGGAGTCCGGCGCGCAGGGCCGGACCCCATGGTTCGTCGCGCGCCGCCTGGAGCATCGAGCGCCATTCCCGGGCCGATCGCAGGTCGGCGCGCGACAGCCCCGACCCATCGCCGCTCACCCCCTGGAGCCCTTCGCAGAGCTCGGCCAGCGCGTCGTCCACGGTCGCGACTCCTTCGGCCGTGCTCCCGGCACCGATCTCGCGCAGGACGGCCTCGGCGGTCTCGTTGTCGCTGCGGGTCAACAGGTCGGGCACGAGCTCGGCGATGGGAGCCGATTCGAGGACGGCGACCACGTCGCCTGTCTCGTCGGTCGTGGTGACGAGGGGAGCGCCGGCCACGTCGACCCCGGCTGAGGTGAGCGCGGCCGCGAACGCCTCGAGGTTCGCGAGGGCGGGATCGGCGAGGAAGGCGGCATCGGTGCGGTACCGGTTGTCCTCCACGATCAGGGCCGACATCGGGCCGACCCAGTCGGGGATGTGCCAGTCCTGCCACCCCTCGGCTCGGCGGGCCGACTCGAAGTGGTCGGCGTCGACGGCGACCACTTCGACCCGGCCCACGCCCGCGGCCGCCACCTGGTCGGCCAGGGCGGCGAGCGAGTGCGGTCCGGAACGGGCGAGGGTGGGGTCGCCACCGGCCACGAGCGTCAGCACCCCGTCCCGGTGGGTGACCTCAGTGCGGAAGCGGTGTGCCGGATCGAGCAGGGCGAGGGCCCCCATGGCCGTGAACAGCTTCTGGTTCGAGGCGGGCAACAGCCGTGAGTCGGGATCCGTGGCGGCCACCTCGCCGTGGCCGTCGATCCAGATCGAGACCGACACGTCCAATCCGTCGAACGCGGGCGATGAGAGGGCGTCGTCGAGGGCCCGGCGGTGGGGGTCGTGAAGGGGGACGTCGACCTCCGGGATCGACGCACACGACAGCTCGACCAGGTCGAGATCCGCACCGGCGATCGCCGCCGGCGGGGGGGTTGTGGGACGGTCCGGGCCCGCCGAGCCGGGTTCGTCGACCACGGTGCACGCGCCCGTGGCGAGGACGAGAACGGTGAGTGCCGCGAGGACTACCGTGCCGAAGGGTCTCCGCCTGGTCATGGCCCCAGGATCGCGCTCCGGATGTGTTCGGTGAGGTCGGGGAGCTGCGAGTGGGCGTTGAGCCCGCTCGTGGAGGGCATGACGTAGACCGGTGACCCACCGAGGTCTCGCGTCTGCCATCCGGCCGTGGCGCGGCGATCGGCGGCCGCCCGCCACCCCGCGAGCCCGACCATGCATACGGCGGCCGGCCGCAGCCAGGCACACAGGCGCTCGACACGAGCGAGACCGGCCTGGTACTCGTCACGGGAGAGTTCGTCTGCTCGCGGTGTCGCTCGCTTCACGAGGTCGGTCATGCCGACGCCGTGAGCCTCGAGTGCGTGGCGCGCGTCTCGGTCGATCGTGACGATGCCGGCGGCGAGCGCCGCAGGCCAGAATCGATTGCCGGTCCGACCGAAGCCGACCGCGAGGTCGGCCGAGTGCAGGCTCGGATTGAGTCCGCACACGAGCAGGCGCATGCCCGGTCCGACGGTGTCGGGGAGTGAACGCCGCCGGACGAGGCTGGTGCGCAGATAGGGCCAGTGCTCGGTCTCGGTGTGGGTGTGCTCGACGACCTCGAACCCGGCCCCCACGATCACGTCGAGGAGATGATCGTCCTCCCACAAGGCGAACCGTCGTCCTGCGAAGTCGCCGTCGGTCAGCCCCGTCAGGTCCTGGTCGCCGCCGAACATGCCGAGTTCGACCGGTGCGTCGACCTCGAGCACGCGGTGGAGTTCGGCGAGCACGAGTGGCAGGGCGGGCCGGTCGATGTGCACGAACACTGCGTTGACCACCGCGCCGCCGATCGAGCGCATGCGCAGCGGCAGTGATGCAGCCTCTCCCTGGAGAGCCGGCGCGGAGGGGACCCGGGCCCGGAGAAGCGACAGCATCTCCGACGACGGGTCGAGTCCGATCGAACCGTCGGGGAGCGCAGCGGTCAGGAGGCCGGGCCCGCAGCCGAGGTCGAGTAGCGGGCCGTGGCCGACCGGCGCGCGTGCCCGCAGCCGTTGCGCCGCCTCGACCGACTTGCCCTCCCGGGCCATCGTCCACTCGTCGGCCTTCGCCTCGTAGACGGCATGCGTTGCGGGGTCGAGGCTCACGGCCCCCGAGGTTAGGTCGAGCGCAGCCCGCCTCGGTTCTGTCACCACGCGCGACTATGGTGCCTTCACCAACCGAACCCGACCGGAGGTCGCAGAGAATGACCGAAGCCCTCAACGGCGCTCAGCTCGTCGAAGCACTCGCAGTGATCGATCGTGGTCTCGGCGAGATGATGCGACGCGACCTCGTGGCGACCGCCGAAGTGGCCGATCTTCTCCTCGATCTGAGGACCATCCTCACTTTCGTCCCGGCTGATCCCTCGGTCGAACCGGCCGGCGTCAACTAGGGCCGACGGCCGAGGAGAGTACGCGCCGGGCGATCGCACCGAGCGCGGCGCCGAGCACGAGTCCGCCGGCGACGTCGGAGGCGTGATGGATCCGCACGTGGATGCGGCTCGTCGCCACCACGGCGGCCGCCCCGTACCACGCAGCGCCACCGGTGTGCCGAGAGAGCAGCGCGGCGGCCACCATCGCCGCCGACGCGTGGCCGCTCGGAAAGCTGCTGGTCCTGGGCTGCCGCAGGCGATGTGGGCGCGGCACGTCGTGCACGGGCCGACTGCGCCTGAACGCCGACTTCACCGGACCGTTCACGAGCGCGGACTCGAGGCCGAGCGCCGTGCTCAGTCCGATGGCGATCCGGGGGTCGTCCTCGATGATCGCCTGCACCACGCCGCACACGTGCCAGAGCAGTGAGAAGTCGGCCGCCTCCGATGCCGTGTAGTAGAGCCGGTCGATCACCGCTCGGCCACGCAACCGGTTCCACCATTCGTCGACCGTGAGGTCGATCCTGTCGAATGCCGCGGGCACGTCAGTCATACGATGAGCGAGGGTACGCGCCAGGGCCGGTGAACATGCCCCGATGCCACCGTCGCGGGGTCGCGACCATGGCCCGGGGATAGTCCTCGAACATCCAGCGGGCGAAGTTCCGGCGTGTCCAATCCGTCGCGCCGGTGAGCTTCAGCGCGCCGCGGGCGATCCACGGGTTGGCCAGCATCGGGATGAGGGCGCGGGCCATGCGGTCGTCGGCCACGAGTTCGCGCCGGATCTCGCGTTCGTAGGCGGCGGTGGCGTCGTCAGGGCCGAGGATGGCCTCGGCGGAGAGGCGTCCCGACAACAGCGCCTGACCGATTCCCTCGCCCGTCATCGGGTCGGTGAGCGCGGCGGCGTCGCCGACGAACATCGTGCGCGGACCGACGAGCGGCACGCGGCCGACCCGGGCAGGAATGGGCCAGGCCTTGTGGGTTTCCTCGGGGCGTGCATCGGGCCCGAGCACGGCGCGGATGTGGGGCCGGGCGAGCAGGTCCGGCCAGAGCGCCTTCATGTCGCGTACGGAGTGTGTTCCGCCCCGCTGGATACCGAACCCGATGTTGGCTCGGCCGTCGGCGAGGGGGAATGACCAGGCGTAGCCCGGGAGCAGGTCCTTCTCGAACCAGACGATCAGTTCGTTGCCGGCCCGGGGGCTGACGTTCTCGAAGTACTGCCGGAAGGCGTGCCATTCGCCGAGGTATCCCGCGACCTGCAGACCGAGCGCCTTGCGTACCGGCGACCACATGCCGTCGGCGGCGACGAGGTGACGGGCACGGATCGTCCCGGCGCCGTCGGTCGCCACGGTGAGACCCTCGGCGGTCGTCGTGACACTCGTGAAGGAAACGCCCTGCTCGATGCCGGCCCCGGCGTCGATGGCGAGATCGACGAGTGCGGCGTCGAGGTCGACCCGGCGAGCGACGGCGGCGTGATAGCCGGGTCCGTCGGGCAGCGAGTATCGGCGTTCTTTTCCGGACGGTGAGCGAACGATCACATCGTCGACGATTCGCCAGGAGGCAACCGACCCGGGATCGAGTCCGAGTGCCTCGAGTTCCCGTAGGGCGAGCGCGGTCAAGCCGTCACCACAGCACTTGTCGCGCGGGAACGTGGCCTTGTCGATCACGAGGACGTCGTTCCCGGCCCGAGCCAGCGTGGTGGCCGCCGCCGTACCGGCGGGTCCACCACCGACCACGAGCGTGTCGACGGTGCGATCGGCCGTCATCGGTCGTCCCGGCAGACGGCGGTGACGACGGCGAACCCGGCCTCGAGGTTGCGCAGCAGCTCGCCGGGGTCGTCGATGACGGCGGGATCCGACGACACGCCGATGTGAGCGGTGTCGGCGTGACTCAGGAGGGTGACGTTGACCGCACATCCGCTCAGGGGCCCGAACGGAATCAGGGCATCGACCGGCTGTGGTCCGAGGTGAAGGCGTACCGGGCTTCCCGGCACGTTCGACACGGCGACGTCGATGCCGGTGGTGACCCGGTCGAGCACGGCGGCGCCGGCCGTCGGGGGAAGCCGACGGAGTCCCGCTGTCAGCGCGGGAAGGAGTCGGTGCGCAGGGTCCCGTCGAACCCGGCGCATCTCGCACCGCACCCGCCGCATCAGCGTGGGAAGGTCGGCCGCGTCCCGCAGGTCGATCTCGATGAGGCTGGGTGCCCAGTGGTTGCTCCCCCCGCCGGTGTCACCATCCCCGGACGAGGGCCGGGTGCTGATCGGGACCGAGAGCCGCAGCCGCGACCGGTGCTCGGTCCCGACCTGGTCGGCGAGCCCGAGGGCCACCGCCGCGACGAAGGCGTCGTTGATCGTGCCGTCGTGGCGCCGCCCCGCCTGACGAAGGGCGTCCACCGGCACGGAGAAGAACCGGATGTCGAGGCGACCCGAGCGGGCCGGGGCGACGACCGGAGGGGCGTGGCTCGGTCGGAGCATGCGCACCACCGACCCGATCGCTTCACCGGCCCGACGCCCCGCGCTGGCGCAGTCGTCGACCGACCGGCTGCGGGTGACGTGGTCGATGACCGTCGCCAGGCCGCGTATGGCTTCGACGGCGGTCTCGTGTCCGGCAGCGTCGCGCCCGGCAGTGCTGATGACGGAGGCAGCGGGCGCCACGGGTGCCTCGGGGAGTGGCCGGGACGGGGCCACCGGCTGCGGCTCGAGACCGAAGAGTTCGAGCATCAGTTCGACTCCGCCGACGCCATCGGTGACGGCGTGGTGGGTCTTCAGCAACAGCGCCTCGGCGAGGCCGGTGACATGGGTGAACTCCCACAGCGGTCGTGAGCGGTCGAACGGCTGGACGAGCAGACCTCGGACCAGATCCATCAGCTCGGCGTCTGCGGGATCGGCCAGCCGCACCGTGCGGAGATGAAAGCTCAGGTGGAAGTCGGGGTCGACGGACCAGCGGGGTGCGGTCAGCCCGGATGGATCGGTCACCACTCGCTGGCGTAGACGACCGACGACGCGGCTGGCGTGATCGACGCGATGGCGCAGTTCGGCAGGATCGAGGGGTGCGGCGAAACGGGCGAGGGCGGCAATCGTCGTGCGCTGACGAGGCTGCTGCTCCACGTTCCAGACGAGGGCATCGAGGTTGCTCATGGGTTGGTCAGCGCGCACCCCGGTCATCGGTTGCAGTCTACGGAGGCGACGATGCGCAGGGATGTGGTCAGGGGACCGTGGTCGGCACGCTCGTGGTCGTCGACGGGTTCTCGTCGGGCACGGTCGAGCTGCCGTCGCACGCGATGCCCTCCGGCCGGTAGCGGGCGGTCACGGTGTCGACCTCGGTGCGGCCGTCGTCGACCCAGGTGCGGGTCCGCTCGGTGGTGACCCGTGTGCACGAGGTTCCCTCGGTGCGCTCGGTTTGGCCGGTCTGTTCGGCCTCGACCCACTTCGTCGAGTAGAGCCGGACGGTGATCGAGTCCTCGGTGGTCGTCGGCCAGAGCAGCACGCCATAGGGCGAGTTGTTGACGATCTGGAGATCCGGGGCCGGGTACGACACGGTTGCTTCCCGGCCGTAGGGGTATCGGTCGATGTAGATCGAGTGACTCTGGTACTGCCCGAAGTCGAGGCCGGCGAAGAATGCCGCGTTGAAGAGCGTCGTTGCGTACTGCGAGATGCCGCCACCGACGGAGCTGTCGAAGACGCCGTTGCTGATGACGCCGGCCGAGACGAACCCGTTGTCGGTGGTTCGTCGACCCACGAAGTCGTTGATCGAGAATGTCTCGCCGGGCTCGATGATCGCCCCCCTCGTGAGCTCCGAGATGCGCTCGATGTTGATGTTGCGGGTCTGGCCGGCGGTGTAATACGTCGTGAACTCGCTGACGACTTCTCGAATGCCGAGCGACTCGGCCCAGGCGAGCCCTTCGCTGTCGGTGCCCTCGATGGGGAACACCACGACCACCTCGTCGGTCCCGGCTCGCACGGCCTTCATCAGCCGTTCTGCGCTGTCGGCCGCGCAGCACTCGGCACCGGGCAGCGCGCCGAGGAGGTAGAGCTCGGCGTCGAAGCCGACCACGAACTGCACGCCCTCGATATCGTCGTCGCCGACGGTCGGATAGATGTCGGCCAGTGTCGCCTGCACCCGCGACGCATCGAAGGCGAGGTCGGCGGCAACCGTGACCTCGGACAGGTCGATCCACTCGCGCAGCGTGATCCGCTCGATGGTCCGCGTCTCGAGTTGACCGGCGAGGCGGACCTCGACGGTGCGGTCCGTGAGTTCGTTGGCGGCGGCCGCGAGTTCGGGATCGCCCTCGACCGACTGCTCGCCGCCGACCGGCACCTCGATGGACTCGTAGGCGTCGCTGTCGACCGCGGCGAGTAGCGCTGCTTCGAGCGCGTCGACGTCGGCGACCGGCACCGCCCGCGACTCGACGGCGACGAATTCGCCGTCGACGAGTTCGATCGGCGCGGCGTCGAACGAGAGATCCAGTGAGTCCGGCCCGAAGTGAGTCTCGAGCACCGCTCGATCGACGGTCCAGACCGGATCGACCCGGCGATCACGAATCACCGCAGCCGCCCAGCGGAAGAGACGAACCGGGAATCCGCCCCGGGTGTCCTCGGCCGCGTCGAGTGTGGCGTCGGTGTCGAGCACCACGCCCCAGGCCGAGAGGGTTTCGGTGCGGCTGTCGCCGGCGAACGTGAGGGTCACCTCGCGATCGACGGTGAGGTCGCCGAGACGCTCGGCCGCGGTGGTCCGGTCGGTGTTGCCGATGGCGATGCCGTCGACCACAACACCTCGGGGAACGTCCTCGGCGGAGATCATGTCGTCCCACACGAAGCGGCCGAGGAACAACGCCGCGACGAGCGCGAACAGCACGACGACGGCGCGGGCCGGCGTCAGCGACTTCAGCAGGTCGTTCGGAGACATAGGGGCGTCGCGAATGTACCCGCCGGGGTGGTCAGAACAGCTTCAGGTTGGGCGACTCGATGCCGCGCAGTTCGTCGTAGTCGACCTCGACCCACGCGATGTCACGGTCGGTGGCGAGCACCCGTGCCTGGGGCTTGATCGACTGGGCGACGAAGATGCCTCGCACGGGGCGCAGCATCGGATCGCGGTTCAGGAACTCGAGGTAGCGGGTGAGCTGTTCGACACCATCGATGTCGCCGCGGCGCTTCACCTCGACGGCGACGGCGATGCCGTCAGCGTCGCGACACATGAGGTCGACCGGCCCGATGTCGGTGGGGAACTCACGTCGGACGAGGCGGAGCCCGTCGGCGATCGACGTGGGGTCGTCGGCCAGCAGCTTCTGGAGGTGGGCCTCGACGCCGTCCTTCTGCAGGCCGGGATCGGTGCCCATCTCGTGCGACGAGTCGCTGATGACGTCGTGGAACGTGATGGTGAGCACCTCGCCCTTCGGGCTGGTGACCGTCCAGACTCCCTCGTCACGGTCCTCGATCAAACGGTTCGGCGCATTCATCCAGTTGAGAGGCTTGTACGCGCCGCCGTCGGCGTGGATCGCCACACATCCGTCGGCCTTCACCATGACGAGCCGCGTGGCGGACGGCAGGTGCGCCTGGAGTCGACCGTCATAGTCGACGGTGCATTCGGCGACGACGAGGCGCATCGGTCAGTCCTTCCCGGCCGGCAACTTCCGAGCACGCAACGTAGCGAGGTGTTCAGCCGCGCGCGCGGAGGCGGTTGCGGATCAGCTCCCGACGGGCCTGGAGTTCTCGGTAGGTCATGCTCTCCACGGTGTCGTCGACACCGAACGCGGCGCGCACACCGTCGGGGTCGAACTGGTAGACCTCCGGATCCATGCCGACCTGGGCGGCGAGCTGCTCGCCGTGGGTCGACGCGAAGTACGCCGCGATGTGGGCGATCTCGGCGAAGAGGTCGAGGTCGGGGGCGAGTCGCGCGATCGCGCCATCGAGGAACACCATGTTCTTCACGAAGAGCATGAGCTCCTTCGGCATGCGGGCGCCGTAGCCGAGCAGCGACTTGATGACCCGCTGGAGCTCGGCCACGAGCTCGTCGGCGGTCATGGTGGTCGGATCGACCGGTTCGCCGAGGAGACCGAGCTCCTCGGCGACGACCTGGAGATCGGTGTCTGCGGGCAGTGCCCCGAGATCTCGCAGGGCCGCAAGCTGGCCGATCCGGTCGTTCATCATCCCCGAGATGAGGAGGCGAACGAACGCCAAGCGGCGTACTTCGCTCATGCGCCCGGTGATGCCGAAGTCGAGGAGGGCGGTGCGACCGTCGGGCAGAACGTAGAGATTGCCGCCGTGGAGGTCGCCGTGGAACACCCCGTGGATGAGCGCGCCCTCCATGAAGCCGATCATCCCGGCTCGCACCACGGCGTGGGTGTCGACACCGTGCGCTGCGTAGGAATCGAGATCGTCGAAGTTGAAGCCGTTGATCCGTTCCATCACCAGCACCCGGCGGGTGACGAGTTCGGGGTGTGGCCGGGGCACGACGAACTGGTCCTGGCCGAGTTCGGCGAAGACTCGGGCGACGTCGAGCATGTTGTCGGCTTCCACGCGGAAGTCGAGCTCCTCGCTGATGGTGTGGGCGAACACCTCGACGAGGGCGGGAGGGTTGGCGAGGGCGGTGATCGGGATGCGTCCGACCAACAGGGGGGCGAGCCATGCCATCACCCGCAGGTCGTCGTGGACGAGCTCGTCGACCGAGGGTCGCTGCACCTTGACCACGACCTCGGTGCCGTCACGCAGTGTTGCGCCGTGGACCTGGGCGATCGACGCCGCGGCGATCGGCGTGCGGTCGAAAAAGGAGAAAACGGCCTCGAGCGGCGCGCCGAGATCTCGCTCGACGACCTCGCGCACGAGATGGAATCCCTCGGCCGGGACCTGATCGCGGCACTTCACGAACTCGGCGACGAGCTCCGGCGGAAAGATGCCTTCGCCGCTCGAGATGATCTGGCCGAGCTTGATGTAGGTGGGACCGAGGGTCTCGGCCGCTTCGCGGAGGCGGCGCGAGAGGTCCGCGTTCGATGCCGAGCCGCCCTTGCGTCGGCCCACGAACGCCCAGGCTGCGAGTGCTCCGCCGACATGACGGACGACCGTGATCGCCCGACGACCGGGCGGACGCCGTGACGGGGTGATCAGCGACGGCAGTCGCCGTCGGGTCGCGCGCCGCAGACCCGGCACGTCGCGCCGCCAGGCCATGGTGTCGACATCGGCCAACCACGGGGACTCGGTCACCTGCACAGTATGGGCCGTCGGCCGGCGGTAACGACCCTGGTCAGCCGCCGAACGAGGCGAGAGCCTCGAGCACCGCGGCGGCGAGTTCGGGACGACAGACCAGGAGATCGGGAAGGTAGGGATCCTCCTGGTTGTAGAGCAACTCGCTGCCGTCGATGCGGCTCACGTGGCAGCCGGCCGCCGCGGCGACCGCCACCGGGGCGCAGGAGTCCCACTCGTACTGCCCACCCGAGTGGGCGTAGATCTCGCACTCGCCACGGATCACGGCCATGGTCTTGGCGCCGGCGGACCCCATCTCGACGAGCTCGGCGCCCAACACGGCGGCGACGTGGGTGGCGGCGGCCGGCGGCCGGCTCCGCGACACGATCATCCGGGGAGGAACGGCCGGGGAATCCGAGAGTGTGGCGGGCGCACCAGTGGACAGAACGGTATCGAGGGCGGGCAGGGCGACGGCGCCGGCGATGGGTCGATGGTTCTCGACGAGCGCCACATGGACCGCCCAGTCGGTGCGGGGAACCTCGGAGAACTCCCGGGTGCCGTCGAGCGGATCGACGATCCATGTCCGCGTGGCGGCCAGGCGGGCGGGATCGTCCTTGCCCTCCTCCGAGAGCACGGCGTCGTTCGGCCGCAACTCGGCGAGACGAGCCATCAGGAGTTCGTGAGCCTGGCGATCACCCTCGGCCTTGAGCACCGCCGGCGGGGTGTCGGCCGCCGCGAGCCGATCGCGGAGCTCGACGAGGAGCCGGCCCGCCTCGCCGGCGAGATCGGCCGCGATCTGGTGGTCTTCGGAGGAGGCGGGCATATGGGGTGGATTCTCGTTTCCGGCGTTCTCGGGCGGTGTGGGTCTGACGGGTGCCGAGTGACCCATTTCCTGTTCGCCGCCCGCGACCGTAACATTGCGGTTGCTTATGGCCTACGACTTGACCCACCTACGGCAGCTCGAAGCGGAATCGATTCACATCTTCCGCGAAGTGGCTGCCGAGTTCGAGAATCCCTGCCTGCTCTTCTCCGGCGGCAAGGACAGCATCGTGATGCTCCGCCTGGCCGAGAAGGCCTTCTGGCCAGCGAAGTTGCCGTTCCCGGTCATGCACGTCGACACGGGGCACAACTTCCCCGAGGTGATCGAGTTCCGTGATCGCCGGGTCGAAGAGCTGGGCGCTCGCCTGGTGGTGGCATCGGTGCAGGAGGCGATCGACTCGGGCAAGGTCGTCGAGGAGACCGGCCCCCGGGCGAGCCGCAACCGGCTCCAGACCACTGCCCTGCTCGAGGGCATCGCCGAGCACCGTTTCGACGCCCTCTTCGGCGGCGCCCGCCGAGACGAGGAGAAGGCGCGGGCCAAGGAACGCGTCTACTCCTTCCGCGACGAGTTCGGACAGTGGGACCCGAAGAACCAGCGACCCGAGCTGTGGAGCCTCTACAACGGCCGGATCAAGCAGGGTGAGCACATCCGTGTGTTCCCGATCTCGAACTACACCGAGCTCGACATCTGGCAGTACATCAAGGAAGAGGGGATCGAGATCCCCAACGTCTACTTCTCGCACCAGCGCGAGGTGTTCGAGCGTGACGGCATGTTGCTGTCCACGAGCCCGTTCATCACGCTGATGGACGACGAGGAGCCGTTCATGGAGACGGTGCGCTACCGCACGGTGGGCGACATGAGCTGTACCGGTGCGGTCGAGTCGGGCGCCGACACGATCGACAAGATCATCGAGGAGGTCGCGGCCACCCGCATCACCGAGCGTGGTGCCACGCGGGCCGACGATCGAGTGTCCGAAGCCGCCATGGAAGATCGCAAGAAGGAGGGGTACTTCTAATGGAGATGCTCCGATTCGCAACTGCCGGTTCGGTCGACGACGGCAAGTCGACCCTGATCGGGCGCTTGCTCTACGACACGAAGACGATCTTCGAGGACCAGATGGAGGCCGTCGAACGCGCCTCGGTCCAGATGGGCACCGAATACACCAACCTGGCGCTGCTCACCGACGGTCTTCGGGCCGAGCGCGAGCAGGGCATCACGATCGACGTCGCCTACCGCTACTTCGCCACACCGAAGCGCAAGTTCATCATCGCCGACACACCGGGCCACACCCAGTACACGCGCAACATGGTCACCGGTGCTTCCACCGCCGATCTCGCGATCGTGCTGCTCGATGCCCGCAAGGGTGTGCTCGAGCAGAGCCGCCGCCATGCCTTCCTGGCGTCGCTGTTGCGCATTCCCCATCTGGTGCTGGCCGTCAACAAGATGGACCTGGTCGACTATGACCAGGCCCGGTTCGAAGAGGTCAAGGACGAGTTCCGGTCCTTTGCGAGCAAGCTCGACATCCACGACCTGACCTTCATCCCGGTCTCCGCCCTCCACGGCGACAATGTCGTCGATCGGTCGGCCCACATGGGTTGGTACGAGGGTCCGTCGTTGCTGCACCACCTCGAAGAGGTGCACATCGCGTCCGACCGCAACCACATCGACACCCGGTTCCCTGTGCAATACGTCATCCGGCCGCAGTCCGACGACTTCCACGACTATCGCGGGTACGCCGGCACCATCGCCGGTGGCGTGCTGCGTCCCGGCGACGACGTCATCGTGTTGCCCTCGGGCTTCCGGTCGACGGTGAAGTCGATCGAGACGCTCACGGGCACGCTCGACGAGGCGTTCGCGCCGATGGCGGTGACGGTGCGTCTCAACGACGAGATCGACATCTCCCGCGGGGACATGATCGTGCGCCCCAACAACCAGCCCGAGGTGTCCCAGGACATCGACGCGATGGTCAGCTGGATGAACGAGCGGTCGTCGCTCACACCCAGCTCGAAGCTCATCATCAAGCACACGACCCGGGTGACGAAGGCGATCGTGAAGGACGTGTCCTACATGCTCGACATCAACACCCTGCATCGTGACGAGTCGGCCGGCGAGCTGAAGCTCAACGAGATCGGCCGCGTGAAGCTCCGCACCCAGGCGCCGCTGTTCTTCGACGAGTACCGCCGCAATCGCGACACCGGCAGCTTCATCCTGATCGACGAGGCGACCAACGTGACAGTCGGTGCCGGCATGATCCTCGGCGAGTCGACCTGAGGTGAGTGCCAGTTCGCCGAACGTCGTCTGGCATCCCGGGCACCTCTCGCAAGCCGAGCGGTGGTCGGCAATCGGACATCGCGGGGCCACCGTGTGGTTCACGGGCCTCTCGGGTTCGGGCAAGTCGACGGTGGCCACGGCGGTCGAGAAGGCGCTGCTCGACACGGGCCGGCCTTGCTATGTCCTCGACGGGGACAATGTCCGGATGGGGCTCAACGGCGACCTCGGCTTCTCCGCCGCTGATCGAGACGAGAACGTTCGCCGAGTGGCCGAGGTCGGTCGCCTGTTCGCCGATTCCGGCGTGGTCGCCCTGATCCCTCTGGTGTCGCCCTACCGGGCCGCCCGGGACAACGCCCGCGCCCTCCACGAGGCCGCCGAGGTGCCCTTCTTCGAGGTGTTCGTCGACACGCCCATCGAGCTGTGTGAGCAGCGTGACGTGAAGGGCCTCTACGCCAAGGCCCGGGCCGGCGAGATCACCGGATTCACCGGCATCGACGACCCCTACGAGGCGCCGGCGGCACCGGAGTTGCGGCTGGTCCCCACCGACGGCGACGCCGACGAGATGGCGCGGCTGGTGCTCGACCTGCTCACCTGACCAGTTGGGACGACGGGGTCAGACCCCCGTCCCATCTCAGTCGACCGGGTCACCGAAGGGTTTGCCGGCGTCGTTGTAACAGGGCTCGTGGTAGTGCTCGACACGGTCCCAGGCGCCGTCGACGTAGACGTTGCAGATCACCTGTTGGTGACGCTCGCGGGCCTTGAACTTCACTCGCTCTTCGCAGTACGAGCATTCGGTCATCGAGCCGGCCTCGATCAGACGGGTGACCGCACGGCTCTTCCACTTGGTCTTGGTTGCGGCTTTGGCCATGCATCACCATCGGTGGCAAGGCGTCGACCATGAGGAATCCAGTTGGGACGGGGGTCTGACCCCGGTGTCCCAACTCAGCCGCGGCTGACCGGCTTGTACTTGATGCGCTGGGGGCGCATGGCGTCGACGCCGTGTTCGCGCTTGCGGTAGTCGGCGTAGTCGCTGAAGTTTCCCTCGAACCAGCGCACCACCGAGTCGCCCTCGAAGGCGAGGATGTGGGTGGCCACGCGGTCGAGGAACCAGCGATCGTGGCTCACGATGACGGCGCAGCCGGCGTAGGCCTCGACCGCGTCCTCGAGGGCGCGGAGCGTGTCGATGTCGAGGTCGTTGGTCGGCTCGTCGAGCAGGAGGACGTTGGCACCCTCCTTCAGGACCTTGGCGAGGTGGACACGATTGCGCTCTCCGCCGGAGAGGGTACCGACCTTCTTCTGCTGGTCGGCGCCCCGGAAGTTGAACGACGCGACATAGGCGCGACCGTGCATCTCGCGGCCGCCGATCGTCAGGTTGTCGACGCCGCCGGTGATCTCGTCGTAGACGGTCTTCTCGGGGTCGAGCGTGCGGTTCTGGTCGACGTAGCCGAGCGTGACGGTTTCGCCGATGCGCAACGTGCCGTTGTCGGGCTGGGCGTCGGCATCGCCGCGATTCTCCGCGGCCTCGATGATCATCTTGAACAGGGTGGACTTGCCGGCGCCGTTGGCACCGATGACGCCGACGATTCCCGCCGGCGGGAGCGAGAACGACAGGTCGTCGATCAGGAGCTTGTCGCCGAAGGCCTTGGAGATGCCGTCGGCCTCGATGACCACGTCGCCGAGGCGGGTGTCGGCCGGGATGATGATCTCCAGGTCGTTCTGACGGCCCTCGGCGTGCTTTTGCTCCTCGAGGAGCTTCTCGTACTGCTGGAGCCGGGCCTTGCCCTTGGCCTGGCGGGCCTTGGGGGCCATGCGCACCCATTCGAGCTCGCGCTTGAGCGTGCGGGTGCGCTTGTCGTCGTCCTTTTGCTCCTGGGCGTAGCGGGCTTCCTTCTGTTCGAGGAAACCCGAGTAGTTGCCCTCGAAGGGCATGCCCTTGCCCCGGTCGAGTTCGAGGATCCAGCCGGCCACGTTGTCGAGGAAGTATCGATCGTGGGTGATGGCGACGACGGTGCCGGCGTAGTCCTGAAGGGTGCGCTCGAGCCAAGCGACCGACTCGGCGTCGAGATGGTTGGTCGGCTCGTCGAGCAGCAGCAGGTCGGGTTTGGCCAGGAGGAGTCGGGCCATCGCGACCCGACGGGCCTCGCCGCCGGACAGATTGTCGACCGCAGTGTCGCCGGGCGGCGTGCGCAGTGCGTCCATGGCGATCTCGACGTTGCGCTGGAGATCCCACGCACCGGCGGCCTCGATCTTCGCTTCGAGGTCGGCCTGCTTCGCGCCGAGCTTGTCGTAGTCGGCGTCGGGGTCGGACCAGCCCGCGAGGACCTCTTCGTAGTCCTGGAGCAGTCCGGCCACCTCACCGACGCCGTCCATCACGTTGCCCATCACGTCCTTCTCAGCATCGAGATGCGGCTCCTGTTCGAGCATGCCCACCGTGAAGCCGTCCGTGAGGCGGGCGTCGCCGGAGAACTCCTGGTCGATGCCCGCCATGATCCGCAGCAGGGTGGACTTACCCGCACCGTTGGGACCGAGAACGCCGATCTTGGCGCCCGGGTAGAAGGCGAGGGTGATGTCCTTGAGCACATCGCGGTCGGGCGGGATGAACCGACCGACCTTGTGCATGGTGAAGATGAACTGCGCAGCCATGGCGCATCAAGCTAGCGGCGCGTGGTGCGCTTCTTCGCCGTGGTCTTCTTGGCGGCGGTCTTCTTGGCGGTGGTTTTCTTGGCCGTCGACTTGGCGGCGGCCTTGCGGGGGGCTGCCTTCTTGGCGGCGGTCTTCTTCGCGGCAGCCTTGCGGGGTGCGGACTTCTTCGCTGTTGTCTTCTTCGCCGTCGTCTTCTTGGCGGCGGCCTTCTTCGCCGTGGTCTTCTTGGCGGTCGACTTACGGGCGGTCTTCTTGGCTGTCGACTTGCGGGTGGTCTTCTTGGCGGCGGCCTTCTTGGTCGGTCGGCCGGCGGGTCGGGCCCCACCATCGGTCGCGATCAGCCCGGCATCGATGCCCTTGCGCTCGTCGTCGTAGCGATGGATCACGAAGTCGACGGTGTCGTCGAGGTCGAGCACGTCGCGCGCCTTGGTGGGCGGGGGATCGCCGAGCAGTCGGTTGGGCAGGTAGACGACGACGTCGTCGACGGAGCCGTAGGCGCCGTGTGACGAGAAGCGATCGACCTTGGCGGCGATCGTGCTGCCCACGGGAAAGTCGGACTTGAAGGTCTTCCAGAGCGCCGGATCGTTGCTGCCGTCGCTCGTCGCTGCCTTCTTCTTCTGCGACGATCCTCGTCGCGACGACTTCTCGCTCTTCTCGGCGGGCGGCTTCTCGTCGGCGGCCTTCTTCGGTGGTGGTGACTTCGGCTGAGGCATGGGCCCGCTCGCGGCCGCGGACGTCGTCCGGCGCGTGGACTTCTTCGCCTCTCGGCGACTGTCGGCCGTGGCTCGTCGGCTCACCGGGCCTCGCACCGGAGATCGGGCGACATAGATCCAGCCCACGCTCGGTACCGGCTTGCCGCCGATCAGGCGGCCCTCGTCGAACAGCCACTTGTAGGTGCCGTGGAACTCCTGGAACGAGTCGTTGGAGAAGACGACGGCGTCGGCTCGGTCGGCGACCTGGAGGATGAACGCGTCGCCACGGCCGATCACACCGGCGGGAGGTGTGAGGATGTCGTTGTCGTCGATCGCGGCGCGAGCCGCCTTCGTCTCGGACTTGGCGACGCGGTGCTCGAAGGTCGCGTCGACGATGACCGTGATCTCGTCGAAGTCGTACTCGGCATCGATGGCGCGAACGGCCTCGTCGAGTTGGGCGAGGCTCGGCTCCTTGCGGCCTTCGGTCGCGAGATTCGAGCCATCGATGACGGCGTGCTTGTTGGGTTTGGTCCCTCTGGGCATGTCGGCCAGTCAACCACGCGCCCTAGGGTGCAGCCGTGATCACCGCAGTTCTCTTCGACTTCGGGGGAGTGATTCTCTCCAGTCCGTTCGACGCGTTCAACGCGTACGAAGCCGAGATCGGGCTCGAGCGCGACACGATCCGGACGATCAACGCGACGAATCCGGATGCGAATGCGTGGGCCCGGTTCGAGCGCGGTGAGTTGGACCCGGTGGGGTTCATCGAGGTGTTCGAGCGCGAAGCCTCGGCCCTCGGTCACTCGGTCGACGCCCGCCGGGTGCTCGACTCGTTGCGAGGCCGGGTGCGGCCCGAGATGGTCGAAGCGCTCCGCCGGTGTGGCGAGCGATTGAAGACGGCCATGCTCACCAACAACTTCCGCGATCCGGCGGCGGGTGGGGGCTCCTCCCACGACCCCGAGAGCGAACTCGGGTCGATCTTCGCCATGTTCGACGAGGTGATCGAGTCGAGCGTGGTCGGGGTCCGAAAGCCGGAGCCCCGGTTCTACGAGATCGCGTGCGAGCGGCTCGGCGTGCGGCCCGACGAGTGCGTGTTCCTCGACGACCTCGGGGTGAACCTCAAGCCGGCGCGGGCGATGGGCATGACGACCATCAAGGTCGAGGATCCGGCCGTGGCACTGGCGGAACTCGAGTCCGTCGTTGGCTTCTCTCTCTCTCTCTCTTGAGGGGTGCTCGCGCTGAGTTGGTGACGGCATCCGTCATCAGGACCATAGATGACTCTATTCGTCATTTAAGCTTGCAATGACGAATTTCGTCACTAGTATCAGTCCATGGCCGCCATCCACGAGTGCACGGTTCCCGGCGTGGGGCCGGGCTATGCCGCCGTTCTGATCGACATCGTGGACTCGCGCCGCCACGGCGATCGGGCGCAGCTGCAAGCGATCGTGGCCGCCGCGGCGGCCGAGGTCAACCGGCACATCATCGCCCTCGACCCGTTGACGGCCACGGTGGGCGACGAGCTCCAGGCGACCTACGCCGACGCCCTCCTGGCGATCCGGGGCGCAGCCGAACTCCGACTCGAGCTCACCGGCGTCGTCGAGATCAGGGCGGGGATCGGGTGGGGCGACATCGTGATGCACGACCCCGATCGGACTCCCTTCGGCCAGGACGGGCCGGCGTGGTGGGCCGCTCGCGCCGCCCTCGACGACGTGGCCTCGTCCACCGCCCGTTCGGGCTACGCCGCCCGACTCGGGATCGGGTTCGCCGACACACCGACGCCGAACACACCGACGCCGAACACCGGGACGCGACCCGGCAGTCGGTCGAGCGCCGACCCGCTGCCACCGCCCGCCCCGTTCTCGATCGACGCCGCTGTGGTGTTACGAAGTCATCTCGCGCTGCTCGACCGGGCCCTGGCCACGGTCGATCCCACCGAAGCGCGTATCGTGCTCGGCGATCTCCACGGCCGGTCCAACGAGGAGCTCGCCGCCGAACTCGACCTCGGCCCGAGCGCCGTCTCCCAGCGGCGCGGACGCAACCACCTGCGAGAGCTCGTGGCGGCGCTGCGCGTGATCGGCACCGGTCCATGAGCGACACTGCGTCATGACCGCGCTGGCAATCGTTCTCCTGTCCGTCGGTGTGGGCGACCTCACCCATGGACTCGCCGGGATGCCGGTCAGTCGACGGCGGGCTGTGATCGCGACCGGATTCAGCATCGCCACCGCGATCACGGGCACGCTTCTCGTCGGCGCGGCGGGTGGCGATGCGATGGCCACCGCCGTCATTGCCATCATCGTGTCGGCAGCGTGGCAGCTCGTGCGGGTCGGCTTCAGCGACGCCATGATCCAGCTGGGCACCATCGGTGCCGGCGTCGTGGCTGCGGTCATGGTCTCCACCGTTCATCTCGAGGACGGCGCCGACAGCGTGTGGCGCAGCTTCCTCGACGAGTCGCGGATTCATCTGATCCAGCGCGAGGGCCCGGTGACGGTCCTGTTGGTGCTGGCGCTCGGCGTGGTGCTCATCTCCACCGCCAATGCCGTCGTTCGCATCGTGCTCGAGGTCGTGATCGACGGTGAGGCGCCCACCACCCGAATCCGCGGTGGACGCGTGATCGGCTCGCTCGAACGTCTGCTGATCCTCGGCTTCGTCCTCGCCGGCCAGCCGACGACCGCCGCGCTCGTGGTCACCGCCAAGTCACTCCTGCGCTACCCCGAACTGCGCGCCCACGACGACGTCGACATCCACGCCGTGACCGAGTACGTGCTGATCGGGTCGCTCGTCAGCTGGACCCTCGCTCTCGGCGCGACGCTGGTCGTGGTGTAGCGCCGGGACCGCCGCTCAGTCGTCGAAGGTGAGCGCCTTGGCCAGGAGCTCGGCCTGTTCCTGGGCGTGCACCTTGGCGCTGCCGCAGGCCGGGCTGCCCGACTCGAACCGGCTCGCCCGCCGGATCCGGTGGGTCTCCTCGTGGCGTTCGTAGAGCCGCCCCTTGATGGCGTTCCACGGTCCCATGTTCTCGGGCTCCTCCTGTAGCCAGACGATCTCGTCGGCATTCGGGTAGCGAGCGAGCTCCGCCGCCACGGCGTCGAAGGGCCACGGGTAGAGCTGTTCGACGCGGGCGATGGCCACAGGGGAACCGAGGCGGTCGCGCTCGGCCTCGGCGTCGACGGCGACCTTGCCGGAACAGAGCACGACCCGGCGCACGGCCGCAGGATCGTCGATCGTCGTGTCGCGGAGCAGCTCCTCGAAGGTGCCCGACAGGAGATCGGTCACCGGTGAGCGGGACTGCTTCGCCCGCAGCAACGACTTCGGGGTGAAGACGACGAGCGGGCTCTGCTTGTCCTGGAGCTTCTGGCGGCGCAGCAGGTGGAAGAACTGTGCCGCGGTGGTGGCGTTGCAGATCTGCATGTTGTCCTCGGCGGCGAGCAGGAGGAATCGCTCGATGCGGGCCGACGAGTGCTCCGGTCCCTGGCCCTCGTAGCCATGGGGGAGCAGCAGCACGAGCCCCGAGTCCTGATCCCACTTGTCCTTCGCCGCCACCAGGAACTGGTCGATGATGATCTGGGCACCGTTGGCGAAGTCGCCGAACTGGGCCTCCCAGATGACCAGCGCCTCGGGGTTGGCGATCGAGTAGCCGTATTCGAACCCGAGCGCCGCGTACTCGCTGAGCAGCGAGTCGTAGATCCACAGATTGGTGTCGCCGGTGGCCAATGTGGCGAGCGGCACGAAGTCGGCGTTGGTCTCGAAGTCGACGAGTGTGGAGTGACGATGGCTGAAGGTGCCTCGCCGCGAGTCCTGGCCGGCGAGCCTGATCGACGTGCCCTCGAGGAGCAACGAACCCATGGCCATGGCCTCTCCGAGCGCCCAGTCGACCTCGCCGTCGGCGAACATCTCGTCGCGCTTGGCGAACTGTTGGGCGAGCTTGGGATGGACGGTGAAGCCGCCCGGAGTGGACGACAGTGCGTCGTAGATCCGGTCGAGGGCAGCGCGGTCGATCGCGGTGCGCAGGTGAGGGAGCACGCCGATCGGCTCCACCGGCGGCATGGCCCGCGCATCCGGGTCCTTCTCGACCTCACGGGTCTCGTCGAGCGCCTCCTGCAGTCGCATCTTGAAGTCGGCGAGGGCGTCCTCCTCCTCTTCGGGGGTGAGGTCGCCGCGTTTGACGAGCGACGTGGTGTATTGCGCCCGCACCGACGGACGGGCGTCGATGCGGCGGTACATCTCGGGCAGGGTGTAGCTCGGGTCGTCGCCCTCGTTGTGGCCGTGACGTCGGTAGCAGATCATGTCGATCACGACGTCCTTGTTGAACCGCTGTCGGTACGCGAACGCCAAGCGGGCAACGCGGACACAGGCCTCGGGGTCGTCACCGTTCACGTGGAAGATCGGCGCCTGGATCATCTTCGCGACGTCGGTCGAGTACTCGGTCGACCGGGCGACCTCGGGGGTCGTGGTGAACCCGAGCTGGTTGTTGATGATGACGTGGACGGAGCCGCCGACGCGGTAGCCGTGGATCTGCGACAGGTTCAGCGTCTCGGCCACCACGCCCTGGCCGGCGAAGGCTGCGTCGCCATGGATGAGCAGCGGCAGCACGGGGTAGGCGTCGTAGCCACTGTCGACGTCGATCAGGTCCATCTTCGCCCGCACCATGCCGACGACCACGGGGTCGACGGCCTCGAGGTGCGACGGATTGGCAGCCAGCTCGACCGGGATGGTGTTGCCGTTGCGGCTCTCGAACACGCCGGTCTGGCCGAGGTGGTACTTCACGTCGCCCGATCCCTGGGTCATCGCCGCGATGGAGCCGCCTTCGAACTCGTTGAAGAGTTCGCCGTAGGACTTGCCCACGATGTTGACGAGGAGGTTGAGACGGCCGCGGTGGGCCATGCCCATCACCACGTCGGCCATGCCCGCATCGGCGGCCGCGCCGATCACTGCATCGACCAGCGGGATCGTGCTCTCGGCACCTTCGATGCCGAACCGTTTCTGGCCCACGTACTTGGTGCCGAGGAACGTCTCGAGTGCCTCGGCGGCGTTGAGTCGGGACAGCACATGGCGCTGCTCGTCGGCGTCGATCGTTCGATCGGCACCCTCGAGCTGTTCCTGCATCCAGCGCTTCTCGACGGGGTCCTGGATGTGCATGTATTCGACGCCGATGGTGCGGCAGTACGCGTCGCGCAACACGCCGAGGAGGTCGCCGAGCGGCATGCGGGCGATGCCGCCGACCTGGGCGTAGATGCCGGTGTCGGTGCCGGTGAGGAACTCCCGGTCGAGGTCCCAGATCGTGAGTCCGTAGGTGGCCGGGTCGAGCTCGGCGTGCATCTTCGGTTCTTTCACCTGCAGAGGATCGAGATCGGCGATCAGGTGGCCGCGCACGCGATGCATGTTGATGAGCTGGTTGACCTTGGCCTGCTTCTCGAGCAGGGCGTGGTCTCGGTCGACCGGGTTGATGTCGCGGCGCCACTTGACGGCCTCGTAGGGCACGTCGAGCGCCCGGAAGATGTCGACGTAGAAGTCGTCCTCGCCGAGCAGGAGCTCGTGGACCTTCTTCAGGAACATGCCCGACTCGGCGCCCTGGATGACACGGTGGTCGTAGGTGGAGGTGAGGGTGATGACCTTCGACACGCCGAGGTCGGCCAGCTTCGCAGGGTCGGCGGCCTCGAACTCGGTCGGGAACGCGATCGATCCCACGCCGACGATGAGCGCCTGGCCGGGCATCAGTCGGGGAACGGACTGGAGGGTGCCGATCGTGCCCGGATTGGTCAGGCTCACCGTGGTGCCGGCGAAGTCGTCGGGCGAGAGCTTGCCGTCGCGCACCTTGGCGATCAGTGCCTCGTAGTCGTCGACGAAGTCACGGAAATCCAGCGTGTCGGCGTTGCGGATGCACGGCACCATGAGCGTTCGCGAGCCGTCGGACTTCTGGAGATCGACCGCGATGCCGAGTCCGATGTGGGGATTGCGAACGACACGGGGCTTGCCGTCGTGGTCGGCCTCGTAGGTGTTGTTCATCGCCGGCATCTCGTCGGCGATCGCTCGCACGACCGCGTAGCCGATGAGGTGGGTGAAGCTGATCTTGCCGGTCTGCTTTCTCGCCAGGTGGCCGTTGATCACCTTGCGGTTGATCTCGAGGAGCTTGGCCGGGACCTGACGGAAGCTCGTGGCGGTCGGGACGTCGAGCGATGCCTCCATGTTCGTGACGATGCGCGCCCCCGCGCCGCGGATGGCCTCGCTGTGCTCGGTGTGGGTCGGTGGGGCATCGGCTTCCGGAGTCGCGGGCTCGGGTGCGGAGGCCGCGGGTGCGGGTGCTGCGGAGGCAGCGGGTGCGGGCGCGGGCGTCGGCGTCGGCGGGGCTGCCGCCGGCGTGGTGTTCCACCCAGCGGTGGACGCCACGGTCGCCCGGTTCACCTCGCTCGAGCCGACCTCGATGGGCTCGACCACCGGCGGGGCCTCGGGGGTCGCGTGGGGGCCGTCGTGCTCGAATGCGGTGCGCCATTCGGCGTCGACCGAGGTCGGGTCGGCGGCCCATTGGGCCCGCATCTCGTCGACGAGCCAGGCGTTCGGGCCAAGATCAGCTGAGTTTTCCGTGGTTGCCACGGGTGGAGTCTATGGCGGTTTCCGTGGCGGTGAGGGGGAGCCGATCCGGAGGCCCTTCCGTGTATTCGGATCGCCCGGTGCGGATAGGGTGCCGCCGTGCGGATCGTCACGTGGAACGTCAACTCGCTCAATGCCCGGCTGTCCCGCGTCGAGCGCTGGCTCCAGACCTTCGAGCCCGACGTCGTGTGTCTGCAGGAGACGAAGCTCGCCGACGATGCCTTCCCGGCCCTGGCTTTCCAGGCCCTCGGATACGACTCCTTCCACCACGGCGAGGGTCGCTGGAACGGTGTCGCCATCCTGAGTCGTGTCGGCATCGACGATCCGGTGGCCGGGTTCGGCGATGGCGAGGAACCCGATCCGGAGGCCCGTCTGGCCTGGGCGACCTGTGGTGGTGTGCGGGTGGCGTCGTGCTACGTGCCCAACGGCCGCTCGCTCGACCACGAGCACTATCAGTACAAACTCCGCTGGCTCGACCGGCTCCGAGGTGACCTCGACGGCCAGTGCCGGCCCACCGACGACATCGTCGTGTGCGGGGATTTCAACATCGCCCCCGAGGATCGCGACGTCTACGACCCGGCGAAGTTCCTCGATCAGACCCACACCAGCCCGGCCGAACGCGAGAAACTCGCCGCGCTGGTCGACTGGGGGTTGGTGGACGTGTTCCGCGAACACCACGACGATGCCGGGCTCTACTCCTGGTGGGACTATCGCGGCGGCAACTTCCACAAGAAGCTGGGCATGCGCATCGATCTGCTGCTCGCCAGTCGGAGTGTCGCCGACACGATCGACACCGCACTCGTGGATCGCAACGAGCGGAAGGGTCCGAAGGACGACCCGCCGAGCGACCATGCACCGGTCGTGATCGACGGTTCAGTCGACTGAGGCGCTGAGTTCGAGCAGTCGTGAGCCGAACCGGCGGGCCTTTCCCGGTCCCACGCCGGGGATGGCCGCGAGCTCGTCGACCGTGGTGGGGCGACTCTCGGCGATCCGGCGGATCGCGTCGTCGGACAGGACGGCCGCGGGAGCGATCCTGGCCCCGCGGGCAGCCTGTCCGCGCCAGTCCTCCAAGGACGCCAGCAGTGCAGTGGTGTTGTCGACGAGGTCGATGTCGGGGGTGTTGTCGACCCGCGCGCGTAGCTCGTCCACGCGGGGGGCGGTGACCGCGGGCGCAGCCTCGTCGGGATCCGCGAACGCGGCGAGCCACGGGGACGGGGGACGGGCGAGCAGTGTGTCGCCGACGGTGCGGTGGGTGCACCAGGTGACGTGGAGTTCCCGTTCGGCCCGGGTCGTGGCGACGTAGAGCAGACGTTGTTCCTCGTCGCGAGCGGCTCGGGTCCGGGCGAACGCGATGGGAACGAGCCCGTCCTCGAGTCCGACCAGATGCACGATCGGCCACTCGAGCCCCTTGGCCGCGTGGAAGGTGGCGAGCTCGACGGCATCGCCGACGACGCCGATCCGGTCGTCGGAGCGAAGCGACGTGACGAAATCGTCGACGCTCACGCCGGGCTCGAGCGCCAGGTGGTCGGTGGCGATCTGCAGGAACGCCTCCACCATGGCGGCACGTTCGGCGTCGAGGCCATGGTCGTCGCCCGTCGAACGCTCATCGGCCAGCGCGGCCGACAACGAGCCCGTCCTCGGCCAGCGATCGAGGAGGTCGATGATCTCGGGACGACGAAGGAGGGCGCCTTCGCCGCGGCTCCGGGTGGGGATCCCGGCGGCCTCGAGCGCGTTTCGCAGGGCCGGGAGCTGTGCATTGGTTCGCGCCAACACGGCTTGCTGACGCCAGCGCGCGCCGGGGCGATGTCGAGCGCGGACGGCCAGCGCGACCGCGGCCGGCTCCCCGTCGGGACCCACCGCCGTGAGTGTCGGTGGGTCGCCGCGGAACCTCGCGGCCGGCTGGGGTTCCTTCCCGAGAACCCGACCCGCCGCCGCGAGCACCTCTGGTGTCGATCGGAAATTCGTGCGCAGATGGACCACAGCGACGCCGGGAAGGTGCTGGCCGATGTCGTTGAGGAAGTCGGGCTCGGCCCCGTTCCATCCGTAGATCGCCTGGTCGGGATCGCCCACGACGACGAGGGTGGACTCGGGCCCGCGAAGGGACTGAAGAACCGCGAACTGGAGCGGGTTCACGTCCTGGAACTCGTCGACGAACAGATGGCGGTGCCGCCAGCGTTGCGCGTCGGCGAACGCGGTTTCGCGATGCATCGTCGCGTGACACAGTGCCAACACGTCATCGAAGTCGATCAGGCGCTGCTTGCGTTTCTGGTCCTGGTAGCCGGCATAGGCGCGGGCGACGAACTCGGCACTGCGAGGTGGACGACGCCGGGCGGCCGCGGCCGCCTCCCCATAGGACTCCGGGGTGATGAGCCGGGCCCGGGCCCAGCCGATCTCGGCATCGAGATCGGCAACGGTGGCGCGATCGATTCGGGGGTGAGCCTTGGCGAGGAGGGTCATGCGGCGCTCGAGCAGCGTCGGATGGCTCCGACCCGTGTGGTCCCAGAAGCGCCGCAGTATGGCGAGGGCGGCAGCGTGGAACGTGCCCGCGGCGACCTCCTCGCGTAGTCCGAGTCGGCGGGTCCGGCCGCGGAGCTCGGCTGCGGCCCGGCGGGTGAAGGTGAGGGCGAGCACCCGGCGGGGATCGATCCCCCCGTCGCCGGCGTGCCAGGCGATACGTCGCGTCAGCACCCGGGTCTTCCCTGATCCGGCGCCGGCGATGATACACAAGGGGTTGGCCGCAGTCAGGACCGCGTCGCGCTGCTCGTCGGTGAGACCAGCGAGGAGCGCGTCGGCGTCGTGCACGGGCCGACCCTAGCGACTCGATCGGTAGTGTCTGCCGGGTGGAGCCCGTGAGTACCCGTCGATTCGAACAGCTCGTCGGGGACGCACTCGACGCCCTCCCCGAGGAGCTCGGGCGGTTGATGGAGAACGTCGCGATCGTCGCCGAGGACCGTCACCCGACCGAGGACCTGCTCGGCTTGTACGAGGGGATTCCGTTGACGGAGCGCAACGACTACGGCGGACTCGTGATGCCCGACGTGATCTCGCTCTACCGCCTCGCGCTGTGCGAGATGTGCGTCGACGAGGCCGACCTCGTCGAGGAGATCGCGGTCACCGTGGTGCACGAGATCGCTCACCACTTCGGGATCGACGACGCGTCCCTCCACGCCTGGGGATGGGGATAGCTACGATCCCGTCATGCCCTTCCCGCGTCATCTCCTCACCGAGGACGAGGATCTCGTCCTCGACCTCCGTCCGCACTGGTGGTACCTGGCCCCCGCCGGCGCCCTCCTTGTCGTCGCCGTTCTCTTCGGCGTCGGAGCACTCATCGGGGACTGGTCCGACTGGTTGAAGACGCCCATCGGCATCTGGGTCCTAGGGTCGCTGGGCTGGTTCGGGCTGCGGTACCTCAACTGGACGACCACCAACTTCGTGGTCACGAACGAGCGGGTCATCTCGCGGGCCGGCGTGATATCGAAGCAGGGCAAGGAGATTCCGCTCGACCGCATCAACACCGTGTTCTTCAACCAGTCGGTGTTCGAACGGTTGATCCGCGCCGGGGACCTGGGGATCGAATCGGCGGGTGAGGGAGGCCGCCAGACGTTCACGGACATCCGCAGGCCCAACCTGGTGCAGAACGAGATCTACCGTCAGGTCGAGGGTCTCGAGGCGCGCAAGTACCAGCGCATGGGTCAGGCCGCGTCCGGGGGTGCGTCGCCTGAGTCGATCCCCGAGCAGATCGACAAGCTCGACCAGCTCCGGCGTCAGGGTGCGATCACCGAGGCGGAGTTCGACCAGAAGAAGCGTGAGCTCCTCGATCGCATGTGAGCCGGTGATGGAGGTCATCGACAAGACGTTCGCGTCGCTCGCCGCTGCGGAGTTCCACGATCTCGTCAAGCTGCGTGTCGACGTGTTCGTGGTCGAGCAGGCCTGCCCCTACCCGGAACTCGACGGTCGCGACGTCGAGCCCACGACCCGGCATGTCTGGACCGCCGACACCGTCGGGCCGTGTTCCTACCTGCGTGTCCTCGACGACGGCGAGGCACGCCGATTGGGTCGGATCGTGACCCGAGCCGACGTCCGTGGTGCGGGGATGGCCGGCGCCCTCCTCGACCACGTGCTCGCCACGACGGTCGGTCCCTGGGTGCTCGATGCGCAGGCCCATCTCGAAGGCTGGTACACGACGCGTGGATTCGTCGCGACCGGCCCCGAGTACCTCGAGGACGGAATCGCCCACGTTCCGATGCGTCTCGAGCGCTGAGGATCAGGCGGGGTCGACGGGCGAGACGCGGGCCGGATCGATGCGCAATCGGATCTCGGTTCCCACGCGGAGAGGCTCGGAGAGCCGAAACGTGAGCGGACCGCTGGCGGTGGCGAACGAAACCTCGTGGTGGTCACCGCGGAAGCGATCGTGGAGCACGGTGGCGGCGAGTGTCCCCGTCGGATCGACCGTCGCCGCGTCGGGACGGATCACCCGTCGCTGGTGCGGCTCGCCGACGATGTTCGTGTGGCCGAGGAAGCGGGCCACGATCTCGGTGCCGGGATCGGCGAAGAGTTCCTCGGGTGGTGCAGTCCGGAGAATCGCGCCGGCGGTCATGACCGCGATCCGGTCTGCGATCGCGAAGGCCTCGTCGTGATCGTGGGTGACGTACATCGCCGCGGTGCCGGTGCTCCGTAGAAGCTCGGGCAGTTCGGTGATCAATCGCTCCCGCAGGACGCGGTCGAGTGCACCCAGTGGCTCGTCGAGGAGCAGCAGGGTCGGGCGCGGCGCCAGCGAGCGGGCGAGCGCGACCCGCTGGGCCTCACCACCCGAGAGGGTCGAGACGTCTCGGCGCTCGAAGCCGGGCAGGCCCACGAGGTCGAGCATCTCGGCGATACGACGGGTTCGCTCGGCGGGAGGAATCGCGCTCATGCGAAGCCCGAACCCGATGTTGTGACCCACGTCCCTGTGCGGGAAGAGTGTGGGTTGTTGGAACATCATGCCGATCCCGCGTCGATGCGGAGGCCGGTCGGTGGCGTCGTCGCCGTCGATGCG
Organism: Acidimicrobiales bacterium; assembly: GCA_040219515.1. NCBI lineage: Bacteria > Bacillati > Actinomycetota > Acidimicrobiia > Acidimicrobiales > Acidimicrobiales bacterium. The sequence continues at coordinate 246,771 of JAVJSI010000007.1, read as the reverse complement.
CACCCGCCCGCGGGTCGGGGCCTGGAGTCCGGCCACGGTCCGCAGCATCGTCGACTTGCCGCAGCCGCTCGGGCCGAGGACGACGAGGATTTCGCCGTCGTCTATCCGCAGCGACACCTCGTCGACCGCGACCGTCCCGTCGAACTCGACGGTGACCGAATCGAGCTGCCACATCAGAACGTGCCCTCCGAGCCGCCCCGCACCGACTCGATGAGCAGGACGGACAGACCGACGACGATCATCACGATCACCGCCAACGCCATGGCCTGGCCTCGGAGGCGGTCGCCCGGCGTCGAGAGAAGTCGGAAGAGGGCAAGGGGAGCGGTGAGCGTCTCGGGTCGTCTCGGGATGAAGGATGTGGCACCGAACTCGCCGATCGACACCGCGAACGCGAATCCGGCACCGACGACCATGCCGCGACTCGCGATCGGCAGGTCGATCTCGCGGCGAACGCGGGCGGGCGATGCGCCGAGGAGCGCGGCAGCCTCGCGCAGCGTCGGGTCGATCCGGCGGAGCACGGGCACCATGGTCCGCACGACGAACGGGATGCCGACGAGGCTGTGGGCAACCGGGACGATCCACCATGACGTGCGGAGGTCGAGCGGCGGCTCGTCCAGGGCGAGGATCACACCGAAGCCGATGGTGACGGCGGAGGTGCCGAGGGGGAGGGTGAGGCCGAGATCGAACACGTGGCGCAGCGATCGGCGTCCGTGGACCACGACGAGGGCCGTCAGGGACCCGACCACGACGGCGACCAGGGTGGCCGTCACACCGAAGACCAACGAGTTTCGCAACGCGGTGAGCCCAGAGGCCGGAAGCTGCGGGACCCGGGTCGACAGGTCCCGATAGTGGCTCAGGCCGTAGCCGTCGCCGATGGCGAACGAGCGCTCGACCAGCACGCCGATCGGAAGCCCGAGCAACGCGGTGGCGACTGCGAGGTTCGCGACCCGTCCGATTCGGCTGATCCGCGCCGTCGGTCGGTTGGACACGGTGCTCGTCGCGGGTCGCCGCCGCTCGAGTGCAGTGGTCATCGCGACCAGGCCGAGCACTGCCACCAGCTGGACGACGGCGAGCGCCGCCGCGGTGGTGAGATCCGACCGGGTCACGGCGAAGCGGTAGATCTCGGTCTCGACCGTGGCCTGCCGGGGTCCGCCCAGCACGAGGATGACACCGAACGAGGTGAAGCAGAAGAGGTACACGATCGCCGCCGCCCCGGCCAGCGCCGGCCGGAGGCGGGGAAGGGTGACCTCGACGAACGTCCGGACCCGACCGGCGCCGAGAACGCGTGCCTGTTCCTCCGGTCGATGATCGAGCCCGGCCCAGAACGATCCGACGGTGCGGACGACCACCGCGTAGTTGAAGAAGACATGAGCGAGCAATATCGCCCACACGGTGTGGCGCAGCCGAACGGGACCGTCGTCGAGACCGAACGTCGTGAAGAGCTCGGTGAACGCACCGGCCACGACCACGGTCGGCAGCACGAACGGGATCGTCACCAGCGCCCGTAGCCGACGTTGGGTGCGCGGCGCAGCGCGGGCCATCGCCGCGGCACCGGGGAGAGCGACGACGAGGGTCAACAGGGTCGACGCGGCCGCTTGCCACACCGTGAACCACACGGCCGATCGGATCCGGCCCGACTCGTTGAGCCCGGTGAGCGCATCGAGACCCTCGCCACCGAGTCCGCGCCACACCACCGTCGTGACGGGATAGAAGAAGAACACCCCGATGAAGACGGCGGGGACGATCGCCGCGCCGGCGATCAGCCGAGAACGATCTCGACCCATCGCTGTGTCCAGTCGTCCCGATTCGCTTCGATCTCGGCGGGCTCGAGGGTGAGGGGGTTCGGAGCCAGTTGCGCATGTTCGGCGAACGCCGGGGGCAGCGTCGCGGTGTCGGCGACGGGGAAGACGAACATGTTCAGCGGAACGTCGTTCTGGAAGGTGGGGGTCAGGAGGAAGTCGATCAGGAGCTGTGACGCTTCGGGCTGGTCGCCACCGGCGAGCACCCCGGCGAATTCGATCTGCCGGAAGCACGAGTCGAGCAGCACGCCGGTCGGCGCGGTGTCGAGGTCCTCGTCGGCGTAGATGACCTCGGCGGCCGGACTCGACGCATACGAGACGACCATCGAGCGGTCGCCGCCCCCGGCCACGAACTGAGAGTTGTACGCCTCGTCCCACCCGGAGGTCACGCTGATCCCGTTGTCGCGCAGGTCGCTCCAGTACGCCTCCCAGTCGTCGGTGCCGGCGATGGTTGCCAACAAGAAGGCGAGTCCCGGGGAGGACGTCTCGGGGTTCTCCACCACGAGTTCGCCCGCCAGGCTCGGGTCGGTGAGGTCCTCGAGAGTGGTCGGAGCATCACCAGGGAGCGCCTCCGTCCAGTAGTTGACGCAGACGTCGCCGAAGTCGATCGGCGTCACCCGATGTTGCGCGTCGAGTTCGAACTCGTCGGGGACGGTGTCGAGATTGGGCGACTCGTACGGCTCGAAGATGTCGGCGTCGAGCGCTCGTTGCAGGAAGGTGTTGTCCACCCCGAACATGACGTCACCGAGCGGGTTGCCGGCGGTCAGGATCGACTCCGCGAGCATCTGGCCCGTGTCACCCGAACTCAGCAGTTCGACGGTGACGCGGCTCTGCTCGGTGAAGGTCTCGAGGACGCCCGGCGAGACCTGGAACGAGTCGTGGGTGATGAGCGTGATCGTGACGGGCTCCCCGTCGGTCGGGGCGGTATCGGTGTCGTCACCGCACGCGGCGACGAACAGCGCCACGGCGAGCAACAGGACGAAAATCAGTCGGGGTCGAGTCATGGTTCCTCCGCTGGCATTACCCAGATCAGGTTCAGGCGGGTCGCCGACGCACATGGTCGACCTCTCAGCCCGGCTGACCCGAGCTCCCCGATTCGATTGTGACGGCAGTCTAGACACGCGGGTCGGCCACTCGTCGAGAAGACATCGCCGAGAATGCACATGTCGCGCTCTCACGGAAGGGGGGCGCTCATTGCTAGCGTGGCCGGATGCAGGGACCGCCTCGAAGGAACGCCGAAGCATGACGCTCAATCCCCCGACCGAGCATCAGCTACTGGTTTTCTGGGTCGGGTTGCTCGTCATCCTCGTCACGGCTCGAGTCTTCGGTCTGATCATGCAGCGGTTGGGTCAGCCCTCCGTCGTCGGGGAGCTGGCGGCGGGTCTCGTCCTCGGACCGTCCCTGCTCGGTCGGGTTGCCCCCGACATCACCGACTGGCTCTTTCCCGCCGACGATGTCCAGACCGGGATGTTGTTCACGGTCGGCTGGCTCGGGGTCCTCCTCCTCCTGGTCGCCACGGGATTCGAAACGGATCTCGGCCTGATCGCCCGCCTCGGCAGAGCCGCGACCCTCGTCTCGACCGGGTCCCTGCTGGTCCCGGCAGTGGCGGGTGTCGCGGTGGGTTGGTTCATCCCGAGCGTGTTCGTCGGTGACGACACCGAGCGCTACATCTTCGCCCTGTTCATCGCCGCAGCACTGTCCATCTCATCGCTGCCGGTGATCGCCAAGATCCTCACCGAGATGGGGTTCATGCGACGGAACTTCGGCCAGCTCACGCTGGCCGCGGGTATGGCCAACGACGTCGTCGGATGGATACTCCTCGGTTTCATCGCCGGGCTCGCCCAGGCCGGCGGCGTGCAGCTCGACAAGCTCGCGTTCACCGTCATCGGCCTGCTCGCCTTCTTCGTGTTCGCGTTCACGGTCGGCCAGCGCCTCGTCGACACCTCACTCCGTCGGGTGCGGGCCAATGGCGACGATGCCCTCGCCGGGATGAGTGTCGTGCTGATCACTGCGCTCTCTTTCGGGGTGATCACCCAGTGGTTGCATGTGGAAGCGGTCCTCGGCGCATTCGTCGCCGGGGTGATTCTCGCCCGCTCGCGCTATTCGAACCACCGGCTCATTCGCCCACTCGAGATCATGACCTCGGCCATCTTCGCCCCGATCTTCTTCGCCACGGCCGGTCTGCGGGTCGATCTCGGCCTGCTCTCCGACGGCGAGACACTGCTCTGGGCCGGGATCGTCCTCCTGGCCGCGTCGCTGTCGAAGTTCGTCGGTTCGCTCATCGGTGCTCGGCTCTCGAACCTGCCGACTCGCGAGGGCGCGGCGCTCGGTATCGGGCTCAACGCCCGCGGCGCACTCGAGATCGTGATCGCCACCATCGGTCTCTCGTTGGGCGTGCTCAACGACCGCTCGTACACCGTGATCGTCCTGATGGCCATGATGACGTCGATGCTCGCGCCGCCGCTCCTTCGGCGGGTGCTGCGCAATTGGGACGGGACCCCGGAGGAACGCCGCCGGCTCGATCTCGAGACACAACTCGCCGCCAACACGGTCGTCACCGCAGGTCGGGTCCTGATACCGACCCGGGGCGGACTGCCGTCGTTGCTCGCCGCCCAGGTGACAGGACTGGCCTGGCCCAGCGGTGCCGCGGCCACGCTCTTCACCGTGGGTGACGACGTCCAGGTGGATCTCACCGCTCACACGAACGTGCTCGACGGGCGCACTTCTGAGCACACGGCTGTGCCGGGTTCTGAGGTCGCCCGGGCAATCGTCGACGAGTCGAAGCTCGGATACGACGCCATCGTGATCGGTGCAAACCACGTCGAGGGAGCAATGGTCACCCCGCTGATCGACGAGATCCTGCGAAAGGCGCCCATTCCCGTGGTCGTGGTGCGGGCGCCCCGACACGCCGGGGGCCGACTGCCGTGGGCCTTCGCCCGGGCGCTCGTGCCCGTCAACGGATCACGGTCCTCTCGCGCCGCGCAGGAGATCTCGTCCTACCTGAGCGGTCAGATCGGCACCCACGTCTATCAGCTCCACGTGTCGTCCGATCCGGCGGGGCGGCTCGAGACGATCCTCGGAGGCCGAGGCGTCCACTCGAACCGGGCCCGCAACATCCTCAACGACGCGTCCGGGCTCGCCGCCACCGCCGGAGCGAACGCAACGACCATCGTCGAGCAGGCGTCCGTTCCCGGTGAGCAGATCCTCGCGTCGGCCGAAGAGCTCGACACCGACCTCATCGTGATCTCCGGCACGACGCGCATCAACGCCAACGAGCTCTTCCTGGGACCGACCGTGCAGTACGTGATCGACAACGCGACCAGCTCTCTCATCGTCGCACTCACCCCTGAGGAGCGTCCGGCCCCGACCGACGGAGCCGATGCCTCGGACGGCGCCGCCGGCCTGCCGGAGAACATGCCCCCTCCCGACGAACAAGTACGCGCCTAGACACAAGAGCTTCCTCGATTCGGCGAACGCGGCGATCTGTGCTGTCCGGGCTCACTGAAGCAGCGGGGAAACAAGGATCTAGCCTCGCCGGATGACCGCCTTCCTCGCGCTTGCGTCCGCGCTGATCATCGGCGGGTCGGACTTCGGTGGGGGACTGGCGACTCGTCACGACTCGACCTTTCGGGTCACGGCGGTCGCGCAGATCTCCGGCGGTGTCATCGCGTTGGTGTTCGCACTGGCGGTCGGGGCCGAAGAGATCGGGTGTGCCGACGTCGTCGGCGGCGTGGTGGCCGGCCTTTCGGGGACGTTCTCGTTCGTCTGCTTCTATCGGGCACTGTCCCTGGGGGTGATGAGCGTGATCGCGCCGATGACCGCGGTGGTCGGCGCGAGTGTTCCCGCGATCGTCGGCTTCGCCCGCGGTGACGACCTCGCCGCGCCGACCGCGGTGGGTCTGGTGGTCGCCGTGTTGGCAATCGTCCTCGTCACCCGCGGGAGCAGCAGGCAGCGGGCCGGGGCGACGCCGAGACTCGCGATCGTGCTGGCCCTCACCGCCGGCCTCGGATTCGCGGTCTTCTTCATCGCCCTGGCGGAGACCCACGACGAGGCGGGCATGTGGCCGCTCGTGATTGCCCGGGTCGTGTCCATTCCCATCGTCGGCGTGGTGGCGTGGAGGGTGACCGGGAGAGTGGTGCCGGAGGTGCCCCTGGCCGCGCGGCTCGCGGTCATCACCGGTGTCACCGAGATGATCGCCAACGCGTTGCTGCTGGTCGCACTGCGGCGGGACGAGATCGCCATCGCCTCGGTGTTCGGATCGCTCTATCCGATCAGCACCGTCCTGCTTGCGTGGGTGTTCCTGCGAGAGCGGGTGTCACGATCGCAGTTGGTGGGCGTGGGGCTCGCCCTGGGTGCACTCGCGCTCGTCGCGATCTGATCGGGCATGCTTTCGGGATGCCGAGAGCGCACAACGACCACATCACGCTCGAGTACGAGACCTTCGGGTCGCCCGAGGATCCGACCCTCATCTGCCTGCCCGGCCTGGGCAACCAGCTGCTGCTGTTCTCCGAGGAGTTCTGCGAGTCGTTCGTGGGACGAGGGTTCCATGTCATTCGCATGGACAATCGCGACGCCGGCCTCTCGTCGACGACCGACGACGAGCATGCCTACACCTTGGCCGACATGGCCGATGACGTGATCGCAGTGCTCGATGCGGCCGGCGTGGACGATGCCGTCGTCCTCGGCGTGTCGCTCGGTGGGATGATCGCTCAGGCCACGGCCATCGGTCACCCCGGTCGGGTGCGAGCCCTCGTGTCCATCATGTCGACCACCGGCGAAGCCGATGTCGGCACGCCGAGCAGTGCCGCGCTGGCGGCCCTCACCCGGGAGCCCGCCGCAACGATCGAGGCCCAGATCGAACAGGACCTCGAGGCGCGCCTGATCTGGTCCAACCCCGAGTGGTTCGACGTCGAGCAGATGCGCGCCTACTTCGCCTCGTGTTACGAGCGTGCCTGGCTGCCGGACGGAACCGGGCGCCAGTTCGCCGCAGTCGTGCGCAGCGGTGATCGCTCGGCCGGCCTCGCCGGCCTGTCGATGCCCGCATTGGTGGTCCACGGCGAGAACGACACCCTGATCCACCCGTCGGGTGGGGAGCGCACCGCCGAACTGATTCCCGATGCCGAACTGCTCGTCATCGAGGGGATGTCCCACGACTTCGTGTATCAGGCGTGGCCGCCGATCATCGAGGCGGTGACCGCCCTCACCGCCCGCACGTTTGGTTAGGGTCCGCAGTCAACCCGCCGAGACGAAGGAGCGAGAATGGGGCCACTGGCAGGAGTGACGATCGTCGAGATCGCGGGGATCGGGCCGGGCCCGTTCTGCGCCATGATGCTCGCCGACATGGGTGCCGAAGTGATCCGGGTCGACCGGGCCGGTTCGGTGCGCGGTGGCGACCCTGCCGTGCCGCCCGGCGATGTGATGAACCGAGGTCGGCGCTCGATCGGTGTCGATCTCAAGTCGCCCGACGGCGTCGAGACCCTGCTTCGCCTCGTCGAGCAGGCCGACGGGCTCATCGAAGGCTTCCGCCCCGGCGTGGCCGAGCGGCTCGGCATCGGACCCGAGATCTGCCTCGCCCGCAACCCCGCGCTGGTCTACGGACGCATGACCGGCTGGGGGCAGGACGGACCCTACGCGCCGACCGCGGGCCACGACATCAACTACATCTCTCTGGCCGGCGCGCTCGAGCCGATCGGCCGCGCCGGTGAAGCCCCGGTCCCGCCCCTCAACCTGGTCGGCGATTTCGGCGGCGGTGGCATGTACCTCGCCTTCGGTCTCGTGTGCGCGATCCTCGAAGCGCGTGGTTCGGGGAAGGGCCAGGTGGTCGACGCGGCGATGGTCGACGGTGCTGCCTCGCTCATGACGTTCTTCCACGGGTTCCGGGCCATGGGCATCTGGAACGACGAACGCGGCACGAACATGCTCGACACCGGCGCCCACTACTACGACGTCTACGAGTGCAGCGACGGCAGGTACGTGTCGATCGGCTCGATCGAGCCCCAGTTCTATGCCGAGCTCCGCGAGAAGCTCGGCCTCGACGACCCGAAGTGGGACGCCCAGATGAGCCGGTCCGAATGGCCCGGCTTCAAAGAGGAGCTGTCGGCCATCTTCAAGACCAGGACCCGCGACGAGTGGTGTGAGTTGATCGAGGGCTCCGATGTCTGTTTCGCCCCGGTGCTCTCGATGGAGGAGGCGCCGAAGCATCCGCACAACGTCGCCCGCAACACATTCACCGAGATCGCCGGCGTCACGCAGCCGTCGCCGGCGCCCCGATTCAGCCGAACCGAGGCGACGATCGAACGTCCGCCGCCCCACGCCGGACAGCACACCGATGAGGTCCTCGAGCGGTTCGGCTTCACCGCGGCGGACATCGCCGGACTGCGCGACACCGGTGCCATCGCCTGAGATGGGCACCGCCGTCTTCTTCCACGCCCACCCCGACGACGAGTCGATCTCGACCGGCGGCACCATGGCGCTGGCCGCCGAGGCCGGCCATCGGGTCGTGCTCGTCTGCGCGACCGACGGCGCGGTGGGCGAGCCGGCCTCGGGTTCGGTGCCCGCGGGCTCGACGCTGGCCGAGGTGCGTCTCGAGGAGCTGAACGTCTCGGGTGCAATACTCGGCGTCGCTCGTGTCGAGTGGCTCGGCTACGGCGACAGCGGGATGGAGAACGAGTCGACCAACGACGACCCGGCATGCTTCTGGCAGGCCGATGTCGAGGTGGCGGCGACCCGTCTCGCGGAGATCCTGCGAGACGAGAGAGCCGACGTGCTCACCGTCTACGACTCCCACGGTGGCTACGGCCATCCCGATCACATCCAGGTGCATCGCGTGGGCCATCGGGCCGCCGAGTTGGCCGGCACACCCCGGGTCTTCGAGGCCACGATGAACCGCGACCACATGCGGGCGCTGGCCGAGTTCGCGTTCGCCGGCGCCGAGGACGACGACGAGATCGCAGCCCAGCGCGAGGAGATGCGCACCACCGAGATGGGTACCCCGGCATCCGAGATCAGCCATCGGATCGACGTGAGTACCGCGCTGGGCACCAAACGACAGTCGATGTCCGCTCATCGATCGCAGATCACCGAGGACTCGTTCTTCATGACGATGCCCGACGATGCGTTCGCGGCGGCGTTCGGCGCAGAGTGGTTCGTGGAGCGCGGCGCTGCACGCGTCGGTGAGCCCTTCGGGGACGATCTGTTCGCGACTTCTCCCTGACCACCGATTTCAGGCGAGACTCGGGACATGTCCCAGATCATCAAAATCAACGCCATCACCGTGCCCGGCGACCTCGGCGACGAGGTGGCCCGTCGCTTCGCCGCGCGCGCCGGTGCCGTCGACGGCATGGACGGGTTCGAGGGCTTCGAACTGCTGCGCCCGACCGACGACCGTGAGACCTGGCTCGTCGTCACCCGTTGGCGCGACGAGGACTCGTTTCACGCCTGGACCCGCTCGGACCAGTTCCGTGACGGACACCGCGAGGCGCTGTCCGCAGGCGAGGACGCGCCCGCTCCGTTGCCGATCAGCGCCGAGCTGTGGAGCTACGAGGTCGAACTGGGTCGCGAGAGCGAGTGATCCGCGACCTGCACGGCGCGTTCAGCTGGATGTTCATCCTGGCGAACGGTGCCGTGGGTCTCTGGGCGCTCGGCGCGCATGTCTGGCCCAAGCTGCGCCATCGAGCGGGCTGGATCGCGATCGTGCTCGCCCAGGTGATCGTGCTCGCCCAGGTGATCATCGGCGTCGTCCTCCAGGTCAACGAGGACATCGAGGGCGACCGGCATCAGCTGTACGGCTTCTCCGCGTTCGCCAGCGTCGGCATCATCTACGCCTACCGCAACGAGATGAAGGATCGGCCGTACCTGCTGTACGGGCTCGGCAGCCTGTGGATCATGGGCCTCGGCATTCGCGCCGCCCTGCTGTGATCAGACATTGTCTACTCAGACAGTGTCTACTCAGACATTGACGATCGGGCACAACAGCGTGCGTTCGACGCCGGAGATGGCCTGGACGGCGTGGACCACGATCTTGCCCAACTCGTCCATCGTGGCGGCCTGGGCTCGCGCGATGACGTCGTAGGGGCCCATCGCCACCTCGGCGGACACCACGAAGTCGAGCGCGGCGGTCGCGGTGGCGACGTCGACGGCGGTTCCGACGTCGGCCTGGATCAGGATGTAGGCGGAGACGCTCATGGCCCGACGTTACGCGTTCCGGCGTCGGCGTGCCGCAAAACGCCGGCCCGAGTCGGCCACGCTGCGTCGATCTCGGTAACGTGGGGGATCGTCCCACGACGAATAATACTTCCCTTGGAGAGAACCCATGAGCAGCGCCGCTGACGCCGCAGCCCAACTCGAGCACGCCTTTGGCCTCAAAGGCCCCGAACTGCGTTACGGCCTCAGCCAGGACGAGCTCTTCCGGGAGGCGATCGCCAACGATCGCGGTCGTGTGGAGCTCGGCGGTCCGAGTGATGCCCAGAAGGCGTTCCCGACCGCGCTGGGCGACAATGGCCCGCTCGTCTACTTCTCCGACCCCGAGTGCACCGGCCGTCCGGTGCAGGACACGTTCTGCGTCAACCGCGACAGCGTCACGGACTCGGTGTGGTGGAAGAACGGGTTCGCCAAGTTCGATCCCGTCCAGTTCGACGAGTTGCTTCCCCGGGTGATCGATCACCTCAATGGTCGCGACCAGCAGCTCTACGTCACCGACGTGTTCTGTGGCTGGGACACCACCTTCTCCGAGCCCTACCGCTTCGTCGGCGAGTACGCCACCCACGCCTATTTCTGCAACATCATGTTCCCCAAGAACGTGCGCGACGACGCCGACCGCGGCGAGGCCGGCTGGACGCTCATCAACGTCCCTTCGTTCACCTGCGACCCCGAGCGTGACGGCACCCGCAGCGGTCGTGCCGTGATCATCGACATCGAGCGTCGTGTCGGCCTCGTGCTCGGCGCCGCCGACTATTGCGGCGTGAACAAGAAGACGATGTTCACGATCATGAACTACGTCCTGCCGGCCAAGGGGCAGCTGTCGATGCACTGCTCGGCCAACGTCGGCAAGCGCGGCGACACGGCGATCCTGTTCGGCCTGTCGGGCACCGGCAAGACCACGCTGTCGGCCGATCCCGACCGTGAGCTGATCGGCGATGACGAGCACGTCTGGACCGACAAGGGCATCTCGAACTTCGAAGACGGCTGCTACGCCAAGCTCATCGACCTCGACAAGTCCAACGAGCCCGTGATCGCGGCGGCGATGTCGATGAAGGGGACGATGATCGAGAACGTGCCGGCGCTGCCCGGCAAGGCGATCGAGGACACCGACCCACAGGAGTTCGACCTCACCGACGGGTCGATCACCGAGAACACCCGGTTCGCCTACCCGCTGACCACCAACCCCAACGTGCGAGAGGGCGCCTCGGGCCCGCATCCCGAGACCATCGTGCTGCTCACCGCCGACGCGTTCGGCGTGCTGCCCCCGGTGTCGATCCTCGACAAGGAGGAGACCATGTACCACTTCGTCATGGGCTTCACCTCGAAGCTGGCCGGCACCGAGGTCGGCGTCACCGAGCCCGAGCCGTCGTTCTCGTCGTGCTTCGGCGCCGCCTTCATGTCGCAGAAGGCGTCGGTCTACGCCGAACTGTTGGCCAAGCGGATGGCCGAGAACGAGACCCGCTGCATCCTGCTCAACACCGGCTGGAGCGGTGGGCCCTACGGCAAGGGCGAGCGCATGTCGCTCAAGGCCACCCGGGCCCTGCTCAACGCGGCGCTCGAGGGCGAGTTCGACGATGTCGAACTCGAGGTGCAGCCGATCCTGGGCGTCAAGATGCCCACGACGTGCGCCGGTGTCGACGATGACATCCTCAACCCCCGCGACACCTGGGACGACCCCGAGGCCTACGACGACGCCGCGACCAAACTCCGTGACATGTTCCGCGCGAACTACGAAAAGCAGGGCTACGCCGATCTCGGCATCGCCGCCGCGATGTAGGAGCTGAGGCTCGGCGCAGTGGCGCAACGGTAGGGTCGACGGTCGATGCGGATCGGTCTCGTCTCCCTTTGGTTCAATCGCGGCCAGGCAACGGTGATGCGAACGATCCGGCAGGCACTCGACGAGCGCGGCCACGAGACGCACGTGCTCGCCCGACCGACGGAATCGACTTTCGAACGACCGTCGTTCATCGCGTCCGACTCGGTGTGGGCCCAGGATCGCGTGACCCATGCGAGCAATCACACCATCCCGCCCGCCGAGTATGTCGAGTGGGCAACGACCACCGGAATCGACTGCGCCATCGTCTTCCAGAACCTGGATACGGTCGGTCTCGCCGCGCTTCGATCGGCCGGCGTCGCGGTCATCGGGACCTTCATGTGGGAGGCGTTCGGCCCGAAGGAGCAGGCGGCGGTTGCCCCGGTCGTCGATCGGTACTTCGCGCTGAATCGACCCACGGCGAAGTGGTACCGCACGCTCGGTGTCGCCGACGTGCGCGACGTCCCCTACTGCGCGCTGCCGTCGCTGGCCGCCGCGGCGAGACCGAGGGACATCGCCGGTGGTGTGCGGTTCGTCTACCCCGGTGGCTACCTCAGGGCCAGAAAGTCGGTCGGACCGGTGGTCGAGGCCTTCGTTCGCGGCGCGCCCGACGACGCTCGCCTGACGGTCAAGGCCCAACGGCCGTTGCGAACAGGTGACCTCGTGATCGCCGACGACTCTCGTCAGCTGGCGCAGCGCTACGACCGGCATCCGGAGCCGATCGCGGACCTCGGCCCGGGCGACCCCCGGATCGATGTGGTCGTGGGCGACGAGGACGAAGCCGACTTTCTCGATCTACTCAGCCATCACGACGTCATCGTCGGTGTCAGTCGCTGGGAGGGACTCGGGCTGCATCTCTTCGAGGCGGAGGCGCTCGGGCTCGATCTCATGCTCAACCGGATGGAGCCCTACATCGACTTCGCGGCCGATCGTGATCACTGCTTCCTGGCCGATTCCCGGGTCATCGGAAAGCGACCATGCGGCATCGACGTGCACGAGCCCGATGTCGAATCGCTGGCCCGGCTCTTCGCGCTGGTCGGCGAGCGCCGCGGCCGGCCGCTGCCGGAAGACCATCTCGAGCGCCATGCCGAACGTTGGGACCGATTCGGGAACGCGGTCGATCGCCTGTGCGCGACCTGATCATCCAGGGAATGCGGCGGTCGGGTACGACGGTCCTCTTCGACGTCTTCGTCCGCGACCCGCGCTTCGAGACCTACTACGAGCCCTTGAACGACGTGCCGTCGAGCGCCGCGCTCGGTGGCGGCAGCGGTCTTCACCAGATCGATCTCTTCGCGGCAGTGCGAGGTGTTCGCGCCGGTCTCGCCGCGGCCCCCGGTGCCGTCGACGAATCCCTTCTCAACCACGGCGGCCCGGCGCGCCCCGAGGTGGAGTGCCGCGAGGACATGCCCGGGTTCGTCGAGGAGTACGTGAAACGGGTGTTGGGTGCGCCGGGCCCGAAGGTGACCAAGTTCGTGCGCATGGGCTCGAAGGTGCACACGCTGGCCCGGTTGGCACCGGAGTCGGTGCTCGCGTGGCCGGTGCGCGACCCGCGTGAAGTCGTCCGCTCCCACATTCTCGGACGCGGTGGCCGAACCTCTCATCGTTACCCCTCGGCCGATGCCGTCTTCACGGTTGCATCGACGCGCGACCCGTGGTCGGTGCGCCGCCTGAGTGAAGCGCTCATCGCCCGAGACCGGCTCGAGTTCGATGCTCCGCTGTCGGATGTGGAGCGGATCGTGCTGGTGTGGGCGGATGCCGTGAGAACGATGATGGTCGATGGGCCCGAGGGGTTCGGGGAACGGTCGCTGATGATGCGCCACGAGGATTTCTGCGCGGATCCGGCCGGGGTGCTCACCCGGCTATTCGAGGCGCTGGGTGGCTCACCCGACCCCGACACGGTTCGTTGGTGTCAGGAGGTCGTTCGTGAGCCCACGCCATGGGTCCACGCGACGGATGCGCGTTGGAGGACGGTCTTCGAACGCACCGGGGCGATGGATCTCGTCGTCGACCTCGGGTACTTCGATCCGTCGGGCTAGAGGTCGGGAGTCGACATGTCGATCTCGGAACCGAGGCGGAGCTGCGTGGCCCGGCCGTCGGTGTCGAGTTCGAACTTCACCCGCTGGCCCTGGCGCAGCATGCGAAAGACCGAGCCCTCGAGGGCGTTCTCGGCGAGGTCGACGTCGTTGAGGTCGGCTTCGTTGATCAGGACACCGTCGCCGGTTCCTGGGTCGTAGCTCTTGATCACACCCTGCATGGCTGGGAATGGTAACCGCGGGGACGTCACACGGGCGACGTCGGGCCGGTACGATCCGCTGTCGTGCCGAATGAGACCCTCGACGCCCGCTCGCTCCGCGCCCTCGTGGTGACGTTTCGCGACGCACTTCAGGCGCACCGCGAGTCGATCAACAATCTCAACGTCTACCCGGTGCCCGACGGCGACACCGGCACGAACATGTCGCTGACCCTGGTATCGGTGGTCGAGGAGCTCGACGAGCTACCCGAGGATGCCGACGTCGCTGCGGTCTGCACTGCGGTGTCGCACGGATCGCTCATGGGTGCTCGGGGGAACAGCGGTGTGATCATGTCGCAGATCCTGCGCGGTTTCGCCGGGGTGGTCGGCAGCGCCGAGGCCATCGACGGCGCGACGTTCGCCGCAGCCTGGACCGCTGCAGCCGAAGGGGCCTACGGCGCCGTCGGCAATCCGGTGGAGGGCACGATTCTCACCGTCGTGCGCGAATCGGCCGCCGCCGCAGCAGTAGTGGCGGACACCGGTGCCCCGCTCGTCGACGTGCTCGACGCCGCGAGGGCGGAGGGTGGCGCATCGCTCGAACGCACACCGACGCTGCTCCGGGTGCTCGCCGACGCGGGCGTGGTCGACGCCGGTGGTTCGGGTCTGCTCCTGTTCCTCGACGCGGCCCTCCACGTCATCGCCGATCGCCCCGTGCCCGAGCCCAGCGCGGTGGCTCCCCTGGCCGAGCCGGGCCGGCCGGCGGACGACGATCACGAACCCTCGATCGCCGACCTGCGCTACGAGGTGATGTTCCTGCTCGACGCGCCCGACACGTCGATCGACGGCTTCAAGTCGGCATGGGCCGAGGTGGGCGACTCGATCGTGGTGGTGGGAGGGGACGGCATCTTCAACTGCCACATCCACTGCGACGACATCGGCGCAGCCATCGAATGCGGCATCGCGGTCGGCCGACCCCACGAGATCCGCGTCACCGATCTGCTCGAGGAACTCGAGGAGCGCGAGTGGGTTCGGGCCGAGATGGGCGAGCCCGAGGTCGCCGCCGACCCGGTTCCCACCGCCGTCGTCGCCGTCGGCGTGGGCCAGGGCGTGGTGGCCATCCTGCGGTCGATGGGCGTGCACGCCGTCGTCGCCGGTGGACAGTCGATGAACCCCTCCACCGCCGAGCTCGTCGCCGCGGTCGAGTCGGTGCCGGCCCCCGAGGTCGTCATCCTCCCCAACAACAAGAACATCATCCCGGTCGCCGAGCAGGTCGACGCCCAGACCAGCCGCACGGTGCGCGTCGTTCCGACCAAGGGTGTGGCCGAGGCTCTGGCGTGCCTGATGTCCTACGACCCGCAGGAGAGTGCGGCCACCAACGCGTCGAACATGACGGCGGCGGCCGCGTCGGTCGTGGCCGGCGAGGTGACACAGGCGGTGCGGGAGTCGACCTCCGAGGTCGGCCCGATCGTCACCGGCGATTGGCTCGGCATCTGCCGTGACGGCATCCGGGCGGTCGAGGCCACGATGGTCGACGCAGCCACGTCGTTGCTGGCCCACATCCTGGACGACGACCACGAGCTGCTCACGATGATCGCGGGCGACGACGCCGATCACGATGCGACCGCGGCGATCGAGGCGTGGGTCGCCGAGCACCACCCCGAGGTCGAGGTCGAGGTGCACGACGGTGGTCAGCCCCTGTACCCGTACTACTTCGGGTTGGAGTAGCCGCCGGTGCCCGCCGGCGACCCGCCGCTGACGCTGCGGGACCTGGCCGCCATGCCGGTGAGTCGTCTCCGCGGCGTGGGCGAGAAGAAGGAGAAGTCGCTCGCAGCGGCCGACATCCACACGGTGCTCGACCTGCTCCAGCACTATCCGCGGCGCCATCTCGACCGCACCCGGGAGGCGAAGATCGCCGACCTCCGGAAGGGCGACGAGGCCACTGTCTTCGGTGAGGTCCGCACCAGCTCGACCCGTCAGCTGCGGGGCCGGAGGACTCTGACCGAGGTGGTCATCGGCGACGGCGGCCACCAGCTCACACTGACGTTCTTCAACCAGCGCTGGCGGGAGAAGCAGCTCCAACCGGGCATGACACTCATGGTCCACGGCAAGTGCGATTTCTTTCGCGGCAATCGACAGATGACCGGCCCGATCGTCGACCTGGTCGGCGATCAGACCGGTCGCATCATTCCCGTCTACCCACAGTCCGAGAAGTCGGGCCTGCTCACCCGTGACCTCCAGACGTTCATCGAGGAGGCGTTGAAGCGGGCCGAGGTGCGGGGGTTCGCAGACCCCCTGCCCAACACCGTCCTCGAACGCTTCGATTTCGTCACCCGTGACGCCGCGCTCAACGGCATCCACCATCCCGAATCGATGACCGAGAAGGACGAGGCGCGACGACGACTGGTTTTCGACGAGCTCCTTCGGGTCCAGCTCGAGCTGGTCCGGCGCAAGCGGCGGATCGAGCGTGAGACCGCGGGCCTGTCGCACTCGCTGACGGGTGAGCTCGTCGAGCGCTTCCACGAGCGGTTGCCGTTCCCGCTCACGGCTGCGCAGGAGCGGGCGATCGCCGAGATCGGGGCCGATCTGGCGCTCGCTCGGCCGATGCACCGGTTGCTGCAGGGCGACGTGGGATCGGGCAAGACGGTCGTGGCGGTGACCGCACTGCTCGCCGCGATCCAGGGAGGCCACCAGGGCGCGCTCATGGCACCGACCGAGGTGCTCGCCGAGCAACATCACCTGGGCGTGAGTTCCCTGCTCCGCGACCTGATGGTGCCCGACCCCACCACGCTGATGGGCGACCGACCGCTGCGGATCGAGCTGCTCACCAATCGGGTCGGGGCGGGCGACCGGCGGAAGATCCTCGCCGACCTCGTCACCGGCAAGGTCGACCTGGTCATCGGCACCCATGCGCTCATCCAGGACAAGGTCGAGTACGCATCCCTCGGGGTGGTCGTGATCGACGAGCAACACCGTTTCGGGGTCGAGCAGCGCGCTGCGTTGCGCGACAAGGGTGATGCGAACGCGGCGCCCGATGTGCTCGTGATGACGGCCACACCGATTCCCCGTACTGCGGCGATGACGGTCTACGGCGATCTCGACGTCAGTGAGCTCGATGAACTCCCACCGGGCCGTACTCCCATCGTCACGTCGTGGGCTCGCACCGACGACGATGTGGCGGCGGTGTGGGATGCCGTACGTGACGAGGTGGCCGCCGGTCGGCAGGCCTACGTCGTCTGCCCCTTGATCGGCGAGTCGGAGGCGCTCGATGTCAGCAGCGCCACCGAGACCTACGAGTCGCTCACCGGCGGCGAACTCCACGATCTGCGGGTTGCGCTGCTCCACGGCCAGATGCCCTCGGCCGAGAAGGGCGCGGTCATGGAGCGGTTCCGGGAGGGGGAGATCGACGTGCTCGTTGCGACGACCGTGATCGAGGTGGGCGTCGACGTTCCCAACGCCACCGCGATGGTGGTGCTCGACGCCGATCGATTCGGAATCGCCCAGCTGCACCAGCTCCGGGGTCGCGTCGGTCGCGGTCGTGACGCGAGCCGGTGTTTCCTCGTCGGCGATCCGACCACGAGCGACGGCGAGGCCCGTCTGGAGGCGCTCGTCGAGTCGACCAACGGCTTCCTGCTCGCCGAGGTCGACCTCCGACTCCGCGGTGAGGGCACGATCATGGGCGAGCGTCAGAAGGGGCGGAACGACCTGCGCCTCGCATCACTCGTCACCGACCGCGAGTGGGTGGGCGTGGCGCGCGAGGTCGCGACGCAGATCATCGACATCGACCCCGAGTTGGCCGAGCACCCCGAACTCGACGACGAGATCGCGTTGCTGCTCGGCGACGACGAGGCCGAGTTCCTGATGAAGGGCTGACCGCTCGCCGGCGGGTCAGTCGGGGCGAGGCGAGACCTCACGGCCTATCTCGCCGATGAGGTCACGGAGCGAGAAGCCGTCGGGGTCGAGTTCGGTCGCCCCGCGACGCACGACTGCGAAGCCTCGCTCCACCCGGATCTCCTCCACGATGCCGTCGGGATTCGCGGTGGCCAGCATGATGTCGATGATCAGGCGGCTCAGCGGGGATGCCGGGATGACACCCTTGTTCGTCTCGAGGAGCTCGTCGGCTCCCAGTTCGCCGGAGGCGAGGCTCTGGCGGATTCCGAAGGCGAGTTGGTGATCCCAGGACCAGTCCTCGATGACGTAGACCCCGTGGGGGCGAAGCAGCGGAAAGAGACAGTCGAAGGACGCAGCGGTGGGACCGAGAAGGTGCGAGGCGTCGTCGACGACCACGTCGAGCGGACCGTCGACCTCGGCGTCGATCGAGCGGCGAAGGGCCGGCGCGTCGGCTTGATCCACTCCCAGGTGGACGTGCACCGAGTCTCGGAGGGGATGGCCATCGAGGAACCGCTCGAGCGTCGTGAGCGGTCGTTCGTGCAGTTCGAAACCGACGAGCGACCGGGGCTGGAATGCCGAAGCGAGAAACGCTGTGGACCCGCCGTCCCAGAGCCCGAGTTCGACGACGTTCGCGCCCTGGAACTCCTCCGCGAGGCCGAGGTAGCGATCGAGCGTCCAGCGGGGCTTCTTCAGCGTGAACGCCCCCTCGATACCGCGTCGTCCTTCGATCGGACGGAGGTCGAACGTGTGGCCGTCGATCTCGATCAGTTCCTGTGTGGTCATGTCGGTCGTTCCTGCTCGATGTCGTCGGCGGTGATCTCGACGTCCCAACGATCGAGGCAGTCCCGGCAGCGATAGGCGACGATGTCGCCCGGTTCGAATCCCTCGTCGGGTTCGTAGGTGATACGGCCGCACTGCCCGCCGCAGTCCACACAGGTGATCGATTCGGGGACGCCCATGTGGGGACGGTACCGCGGACCCGCCAGACTGGCGGAATGCGCGTCGTAGCCGGATCCGCCCGAGGTCGCCGAATCCTCGTTCCCGACGGCGACGGCACGCGTCCCACGGCTGACCGCGTGCGCGAGGCGATGTTCAACTCGCTCTACTCGCTGGGCGTCCTCGACGATGTTCGGGTCATCGACGTCTTCGCCGGGTCGGGTGCACTCGGCCTCGAGGCGCTCTCTCGTGGGGCCGCGCACTGCACGTTCGTCGAGAACGATCGGCGGGCGCTCGACGCGCTCCGGACCAATCTGGACACCCTGGGCTTCCTGGACGCGGCCACGGTGGTGGCCGGCGACGGGCCGTCGGTGCTCCGCCAACAGGGCGACATCGATCTCGTGCTGCTCGATCCTCCCTACGCCTTCGATGCCTGGGACGAGCTGTTGGCCACGGTCGCCGAGCGCCTGCCCGAGGCGATGGTCGTCATCGAGTCCGACCGGGAGATCGACCTTCCCACCGGGTGGGAGACCCACCGAGCCCGCCGCTACGGGAGTACCGTGGTGACGCTCGCTTCCGCGGGTTCACCCTGACGCCACTAGGAGTGGAGACTTCCCACGTGACTCGCGTTCTGTATCCCGGCTCGTTCGATCCCGTTCACAACGGGCACATCGAGATCATCGAGACCGCGTGCTCGCTGTTCGACGAGGTGATCGTGGCGGCCATGGTGAACACCGGGAAGGACGGGGTTTTCGAGCTCGACGACCGCGAAGAGATGATCAGGGTGTCCACGGCGCACCTCCCCAACGTGCGCGTCAAGATGTTCAGCGGCCTCGTCGTCGACCTCGCCCGCGAGTCCCAGGCGGACTTCATCGTGAAGGGCCTGCGCGCCGTCTCCGACTTCGAGAACGAGCTCCAGATGGCCCAGATGAACAACGCGGCCTCGGGCATCCACACGTTGTTCATCCCGTCGGCATCGAGGAGCTCGTTCCTCGCGTCGAAGTTCATCCGCGATTTCGCGAAGTACGGCGGCGACATCTCGGGAATGGTGCCCGAGGCCGTGGCGATCAAGCTGAAGGAGCAGTACGGGTGACCGATTCTCCGGAGGGGCGCGAGGAGGCGCCGGCCTATCGCGCGCCCCAGGCCGAGTCGTTGCTCCGGCGGGCGATCGAGCTCGTGGAAGAGGCGCGGCCGATGCCGCTCTCCTCCTCCTCGATGATCAACAAGGAAGAGGTTCTCACCGTGTTGACCGCGGCCGTCCAGGGCTTGCCCGACGAGCTTCGCTCCGCCCGCTGGCTGCTCAAGGAACGCGACGACTTTCTCGCTCGCGTGCAACGCGAGGGCGACGACATCATCGCTCGGGCCCGTACGCGGGCGGAGCAGATGGTGCAGCGCACCGAGCTGGTGAAAGCGGCCGAGGACCGGGCCCGTCGGGTGGTTGCCGACGCCGAAGCGCGGGCGAAGACGCTTCGTCTCGAGACCGAGGACTGGTGCGATCAGAAGCTGGGCGGGATGGAGGTCGTGCTCGAACGCACGATGCGGACCGTCGCCAGTGGTCGGGCCCGTCTGCAGGGCGCGGCCGAGGAACGACCCGAACCGGCCGAGACGGAACCGCCCCTGCCCGACGAGCTGGTCTTCGACCAGGACGTCTAGTGGCCGACGCCGGGCCGATCACCCCTCCCAGCCAGCTCCTGGTCGACACGCTCGAGATTCGTCGCCGGACCGGGGCCCGACGGGAGTTCTCGGCGGTGACCGAACTGCCCGACACGGCCGCCGGCGAGTTCTCGGTGGTCGATGGTCGGCTCGCGATCGACCTGGTGGTCGAGGCGGTCACCGAGGGAGTGTCGGCGGCGGGAACCGTCGGAGGGAAATGGACCGGCCCCTGTCGTCGCTGTCTCGAACCGATGGTCCAACCATTCGTGGCAGAGGTACTCGAGATCTTCGAACGCGAGCCGACCGACGGCGAGACCTGGCCGATCGAGGACGAACGAATCGATCTCGGTCCCGTCGTCCGGGAGGCGGCGCTGCTGTCGCTGCCGTTGGCCCCGCTGTGTCGTGAGGACTGTGCAGGCCCCGACCCAGCCCGTTTCCCGGCCGAGGTGGCCCCCGATGTCGATCTCGCCGACGAGCCGCCGCCCGACCCTCGCTGGGCGGCGCTCGACGACCTCACTTTCGACGAGGATCAGGCCCCGTAGCCGACCGGATCGATCGCTCGTCTCGGAATCGTCGGGGTCCGCGGGGTGTGGTCGTTCCGGTGCATCGGTAACATTCCGTGTTCGATCTTTACGTGTTCGATCTGACTAGAGCAGGAACGCAATGGCTGTCCCGAAGAAGAAGATGTCGAAGTCGAAGAGCCGGAGCCGCAAGGCATCGGCCTGGCGCGTTGGGACCACGGCCCGTAGCGCCTGCCCCCACTGCGGTTCCACCAAGCGCCCCCACCGGGCCTGTGGCAACTGTGGTTGGTACGCCGGCCGTCAGGCCATCCAGGTCGACTGAGTCGATGCTGCCCATCGCGGTCGACGCAATGGGCGGCGACCACGCCCCAGCCGAGATCGTCACCGGCGCGCGCCGCGCGGCCGAGGAATTGGGTGTCCCCGTCGTTCTCGTCGGCCGCTCCGCCGACCTCGGCGACACCGGCGGCCTCGAGGTCATCGAGGCCAGCGAGGTCATCGCGATGGACGCCGAGCCCGGCTCCAGCGTCCGCAGGATGAAGGATTCCTCACTCGTGCGTGCCGCCGAGGCGGTGCGGGACGGGCAGGCGTCGGCCATGGTCTCCGCCGGCAACACCGGTGCCACGATGGCATCGGCGCTGCTGCGCATGGGCCGGATCAAGGGCACCAACCGGCCGGCGATCGCCACGCCCATCCCGGTCCCGGGCAGCACCCCGACCACCCTGCTCGATGCGGGCGCCAACGCCGAGTGCAAGCCCGAGTGGCTCGTCGAGTTCGCCCGGATGGGCGCGGTCTACGCCCGCGACCGCTTCGCCATCGACACGCCGCGTGTCGGCCTGCTGTCGATCGGTGAGGAAGCCGGAAAGGGCAGCCCCTTCGTCAAGGAGTGCTTCGAGCTTCTCTCCGACCCCGCCTGGGCCGCCACCGCCGGTGCCGAGTGGATCGGCAACGTCGAGGGCCGCGACGTGATGACGTCCGAGGTCGACGTGATCGTCACCGACGGATTCACGGGCAATGTCACCCTCAAGACGCTCGAAGGGGCGATGACGGCATTGGTCGGTCGGCTGTTGGTCGCCATCGACACCGACGACGAGTCACGGGCCGCGGGTGCGGCCCTGGCCGGGCCGCTCGACCAGATGGTGTCGGAGCTGCACCCCGACTCGGTCGGTGGTGCCTTGCTGCTGGGGGTCAACGGCGTGTGTGTCATCTCGCACGGATCGAGTTCGGCCACGGCGATGGTGAACGCCATTCGCGTGGCTTCGGAGATGGTCGAGGTCGACATGGTTGCGCATCTCACCGCCGCTGCCCAGGCGTGAAATCGGCGACGAGAGGCCGGATTCAGTCTTCACAAGCGCACAAGCAAACGGTCCCGCTAGTGTGCGATGCGGTTCCCCGCACCCATGGAGAGTTGAAGTGCCCGCAGAAACACACGTCGAACAGGGTCCGATCGGTCGAGACGAGATTCTCACGATCGTCAAGGACCAACTGGCCGACATCCTCGAGATCGAGCCGTCGAGCATCAACGAGGGCGATGCCTTCGCCGACGACCTCGACGCCGACTCGCTCGCGCTGATCGAACTCGTCGAGGGCCTCGAGGAAGAACTCGCCGAGCGGGCCTCCGGTTTTCGCATCGACGACGAGGATCTCGAGGATCTCCGGACGGTACGCGACGCAGTCGACTACGTCCTCGCCAAGTTGGGTTGAGGTCCTGACCTCGCCGACCACAGCTGTGTCGCTCGAAGAGCGTCTGGGGTACCGCTTCGACGACCCTGCGCTGCTCGAGGTTGCGTTGTCGCACCGGTCGTGGTGTTCTGAACACCTCGACGAGCCCAGCAACGAACGACTCGAGTTCCTCGGCGACGCCGTGCTCGGTCTGGTCGTCACCGGTGCGCTCTACGAACGGTTCCCCGACGAGCCCGAGGGCCAGCTGGCCAAGGCTCGGGCGACGGTGGTGAGCGCGGCGACGCTCGCCGATGTCGGCGTCGCCCTCGGCCTCGGCGAGCACCTGCGGCTCGGCAAGGGCGAGGCATCGTCGGGCGGGGCCGAGAAGTCCTCGATTCTGGCCGATGCCGTCGAGGCCGTCATCGGCGCGGTCTATGTCGACGGGGGCATCGAGCCGGCCCGCAGGCTGGTGCTCGGTCAGCTCGACGCCCGCATCTCCGACGCGGCATCGCGCCCCGGCGCCCGCGACTACAAGACTCGCCTGCAGGAGATCGCCGCGGTCGACGGTCATCGACCGCCGATCTACACGATCTCCGAGAGCGGGCCCGACCACCTCAAGCGGTTCGAGGCAACCGTGACGATCGGTGGCGAAGTACGAGGAACCGGCAACGGTTCGTCCAAAAAAGAGGCAGAGCAACGGGCGGCCCGTGCCGCATGGGACGCCCGCTCGCCTGAGGATGGAGCATCCGATGTTTGAGCTACCCGAAGTCGAGACCGTTCGTCGTGATCTCGACCGCGACCTGGTCGGGAAGAAGGTGAAAGAGGTCGAGGCGATGAGCATGAAGACGCTCGGTCGCTACAAGAACCGCAAGGCGTTCACCTCGCAGCTCGAGGGCATGAAGATCACCGGCGTCGAGCGTCGTGGGCTCTACATCACCATCGTTTTCGACGGGGAGTCCACCCTCGTCGTCGACCTGGGATCCACGGGTTCTCTGCGTCGCAACGCGAACAAGGACGATGTCGACTCCGACACCGAGATCATCATCACGTTCACCCAGCACGGGCAGCTCCGCCTGCTCGATGCCGACGGCACTTCGCAGGCGTTCGTCGTCGACACCGATGCGCTGGCCGACGAGCTTCCCGAACTCGACGGGTACGGCCTCGATCCCGTCGAGGAGCCCGTGTCGTGGACCACGTTCGGACGCACGTTGCTGAGTCACAAGACCAAGCTCAAGACCTTGCTCACCGACACCTCGTTCGTCGTCGGCATCGGCGACATCTATGCCGACGAGATCCTTTTCCACGCCGGCTTGCGCCACGACCGTCTGAGTGACTCCCTCTCGAGCCAGGAGATCCGTCGGCTGCATCGTGCGCTGGTGGGCACGCTCCACGACGCCATCAAGTACCGCGGCACGTCGGTCGAGGCCCGCCCGTTCATCGACCCCTTCGGTGAACCCGGTGAATACGCCGACCACCTCGAGGTGTGGGGCAAGCACGGCGACCTCAGCGGTCGCAGCCGTCTCCCCATCGAACGGGTCAAGTTCGGCGGCTCCTGGACCTACTACTGCACCACCCAGGTCTGAGGAAACCGTTGCATTCGGGGTCAGACCCCCGTTGCAGTTCGCCCTGACGCGACGAGATCCACAACCTTTCCACAGGCCGGGGACTACACAGATGTAATTCGGGTTGCTACCGTCGAACTCGATGCATCTCAAGAACCTCACGCTCAAGGGCTTCAAGTCGTTCGCCGACACCGCATCGATCGACCTCGAGCCCGGCGTCACCGTCGTGGTCGGGCCCAACGGGTCGGGCAAGTCGAACGTGGTCGACGCCATCGCGTGGGTGCTCGGTGCCCAGGCCCCCACGGCCGTGCGCTCGGGGAAGATGGACGACGTGATCTTCGCGGGCACCACCGGCAAGGCCGCACTGGGCCGAGCCGAGGTCGCGCTCACGATCGACAACCACTCGGGCACCCTTCCCGTCGAGTTCAACGAGGTGAAGATCACCCGCACCCTGTTCCGCTCGGGTGACTCCGAATACGCGATCAACGGCGTGCCGTGCCGGTTGCTCGACGTCACCGAACTCCTGAGCGACGGCGGCGTGGGTCGCCAGCAGCACGTCATCGTGTCGCAAGGCCAGATCGACGCAGTGCTCAACGCCCGCCCCGAAGACCGCCGAGCGATCATCGAGGAGGCCGCCGGGGTCCTGAAGTTCCGCAAGCGCAAGGACCGCGCCGAGCGCCGCCTCACGGCCTCCGATGCCGACCTCACCAGGGTCAAGGACCTGATGCGCGAAGTGCGCCGTAACCTGCGTCCGCTCGAGAAGCAGGCTGAGGCCGCTCGCCGTCACGGCCACCTCATCAACGAACTCACGGCGCTGCGTGTGCACCTGGCCGGCCGGGAGATCGCCGATCTGCGCATCAAGCTCCAGACCGTCGGGGAGGTCCGCAGCAGCCGGAGTGAGCGGGCCGCCACCACCAAGACCGAGCTCGAGCGCCTGAGCGCCGAGGTGTCGGCCAACGAGCAGCGCCTCGCCGACCACGGTGGCGACGATCTGGGCGACGCCCTCGTTCGGCTGGAGTCCATGCGAGAGCGCGCCCGTGGTCTGTCCGCCGTGTTGGCCGAACGCCGTCGTGGGGTCGATCGCGAGCGGGCGGCCTTCACCGACCGCGGCGTGATCGCGAATCTCGAGGCCGAAGCGGCACGCTCGCGCGACGATCTCGCGCGGGTCGACGCCGAGTTGGCCGCGCTGGCGCCCGATGTCGAGCGGTTGGAGGCCACCGAGCGCGAGTTGGCTGCCGATCGTCACGATTTCCAGGAGGAGTGGGGCGACGGTGTGCCCGTGCCGAGCGGCCAGGCGGCCGAGATCCGAGGCGAGCTCGGCGCCCTCACGGCGTCGACCGAGCGGGGCAGCAGCGAGGTCCTCCGTCTACAGGCCCGGCTCTCCGAGCTCGGCGAGCGACGCACGGTCCTCGACCACCAGGCGGCCCAACGGCGGAACGAGCTGGGGGCGCTGCACGACGAGGAAGAACCGCTGGTGTCGGCGATGGAAGCGGCCGAAGCGGCCCGCCTGGGCGCCGAGGACGCCGTGGCTGCACTCCTGGTCGCGCAGGCTGACGCCGACGCCGATCACCACCGATGGACGGCCCGGGCCGAGGCGCTCACGCTGGCCCTCGACGAGGCCCGCGCCCAAGCCGGCGCGGCGCGGCTCGCCGGCGTCGACGGTGTGCTGGGCACGCTCCTCGACCTCGTCGCCGTCGATCCCGGGTGGGAAACGGCCTTCGAGTCGGCGGTGGGCGAGGCGTTGGGTGCGGTGATCGTCCGCGATCCCGACACGGCTCGTCGGTCCCTCGATCGGCTCAGTGAAGGTGATGCCACAGGTGCGGTGCTCGCGCTCGGCGGCGCGGCGCGCAGGAGTGACTCTGGAGGGGACTCCATCCGCGCTCGTGTCCGTGGCACCCAACCGGGGGTCGACGCCCTGCTCGACGCGCTCATCGGTCACATCGTCGTGATCGACGGTGACTGGCGAGCAGCGGCCGACTCGGCGATCACCGACCCGGCCCGTACGGTCGTCACCCAGGCCGGCGACCGGTTCGGCCCCGACGGTTGGCGCATCGGTGCCAACGGTTCGGGTGCCACGGGTGCTGCCCTCGCCGAGGCCGAGGAGCGTGTCGCAACGACCCGCGAGGTCTGCGCAGCAGCCGAGACGGCGGTTGCCGACGGCCGGGCTGCGCTCGCCGCCCGCGTCGACACCGCGACGCAGCTCGCGGCCCGGCTCGACGAGATCGACTCGGGCCTCACGGCCGCCACCGATGCGCTGCAGCGCATCGAGGCCGACCGACGCGACATCGTCACCGAAGCCGACGGCCTTCAGAGTCGGGTCGATGAGCTCGCGAGCCGCCTCGAGAAGGAAGCGGTGCGGATCAACGAGCTCGAGACGTCGTTGCCGGTGCTGGAGGCGGCCGAGAACGAGTCGATCGAGAAGGGGCGTCGCCTTGCGGCTGCCCGTTCCGACATCGAAACGCGCGCGGCCGAGGTGGGGTCGTTGCGCACCGACATCGAGGTGCGGGCAGCGGGGCTCGACGAGCGCAAGACGTTCCTCACCGGTCGCCTCTCCGAGATCGACACCCGCCTCGAGCGTGACGCGGCCGAGCGAGCGGCGGCCGGCGAGCAGCGAGAGATGCTCGATCGCAAGGCCGCCGTGCTCGAGGCGCTCGCCGCCGCAGTGGGTACCCGCACGTCGGTGGTGGATCACCGACTCGGCGACGTCCGCGAGCGCCGTCGGCGACAGTCCGAGGCGGCACAGCAGGTCACCCGTGAGCTCGACGGCCTGCGCCGCGCTCGTGCCGAAGCCGACAAGCAACTCGAGAGCCTGCGGGTCCAGTCGGCGCGCGCCGAGGTCGAGGAGGCCGAGCTGCGCACCCGCCTCCAGGGGGCGGTCGAACGGCTCCGGGCCGAGCACGACATCGCGCCCGACGTGGCGGTGTCGGCCGAGTGCCCTCCGCTCGACGAAGGGATGGAGCCCGCTCGTCGGCTGTCGCAGCTGGAGTCCGAGCTCGAGATCATGGGGCCGGTCAATCCGCTGGCGCTGGAGGAGTACCAGTCGCTCCAGGAGCGCCACTCGTTCCTCCAGGGTCAACTCGACGACATCCGCGGCACCCGCCGCGAGCTCTCGAAGGTGATCGCCTCGATCGACGAGGAGATCGTCACGGTGTTCGCCTCGGCGTTCGCCGACGTGGCGGTGAACTTCCAGCAGCTGTTCGAGACCCTCTTCCCGGGTGGTCAGGGTTCGTTGGCGCTCACGACGCCGGAGGACCTGCTCAACACCGGGATCGAGATCAGTGCCCGCCCATCGGGCAAGAACGTTCGCAAGCTGTCGTTGCTCAGCGGCGGGGAGCGCACGCTCACCGCCCTCGCGTTCCTCTTCGCCGTCTTCCGCAGCCGCCCGTCGCCGTTCTACGTGATGGACGAGGTCGAGGCCGCGCTCGACGACGTCAATCTCCATCGGTTCCTTTCGTTGGTCGAAGAGTTCCGGGCTGACGCTCAGCTCCTGCTGGTCAGTCACCAGAAGCGCACCATGGAGGCGGCCGATTGTCTCTACGGCGTCTCGATGAAGCCGGGCGGATCGAGCCGGGTCGTGAGCGAGAAGGTGGCGAGCGTCACCGCCGACGTGGCCTGATGCGTTTCGGGGCCACGATCTTCCCGACCGCCGACGCCATGCCCATGGGAGCGCTCGGTGCCGCGCTCGAGGATCGCGGATTCGAGTCCTTGTGGGTCGCCGAACACACGCACATCCCCGCGAGTCGGAGGAGCCCGTGGCCGGGTGGCCCCGAGTTGCCACAGATGTACTTCGAGACGCTCGACCCCTTCGTCGCGCTCACCGCGGCGGCCGCATCCACCAGCACGCTGAAGCTCGCCACCGGCATCACGCTGGTGCCACAGCACCACCCGATCACGCTGGCCAAACAGGTGGCGTCGATCGACCACGTCTCGGGCGGGCGCTTCATCCTCGGCGTCGGCGGCGGTTGGAACGCCGAGGAGATGGAGAACCACGGTGGGGAGTTCTCGTCCCGCTGGAAGCTGATGCGTGAACGCATCGAGGCCATGAAGGCCATCTGGGCTGACGATCCGGCCGAGTACCACGGCGACATGGTCGACTTCGACCCGATCTGGTCGAAGCCCAAACCGGTCCAGAGCCCGCATCCGCCGATCCATGTCGGCGGTGCCTCGCCGTGGGGTCCTCGCCGCGCCGCCCGCTACGGCGACGGTTGGATGCCGATCCACGGTCGTGGCTCGATGCTCGACGAACTCGACGTGCTCGCCGAGGAATGCGCGAAGAACGATCGTGAGGTCGACGAGATCGAGTTGACGCTCTACGCCGCGCCGCCTGACGCCGACGAGGTGAAGCGTCACGAGGACGCCGGCGTCGACCGCTTCGTCTTCGGCCTGCCCCCGGCGGGTGCCGACGTGTTGATCCCGTTGCTCGACCGCTACGCCGAGGTCATGGCTGCGTCCAGCTGAGGGTCACCCGCTCGCCGATGTCAGAACGGGCTCGGCGTGGGGTTCTCGATGTCGAGCAGCGTGGCCAGCGACTGGGTGACCATGTTGGCGACGGGCATGTTGATCTCGGCCGGCACGAGTCCGCCCGCCACCATGCGGTCGGCGAGCGGGACGAAGATCGCGCAGAACCGCATCACCGCGAACACCTCCCAGTAGTGCGGGTTGCGAACCTCGCGGCCCGACACCCGCTCGTAGATCTCGATCATCTCCTCGCGGGTCGGAAAGCCTTCCATGCGGGCGACCCCCGGCTCGTCGAAGGACATCCGGTCGAACATCAGCCACCAGCCGACATCGGCTTCGGTGGGGGAGAGCGCGCAGGCCTCCCAGTCGACGACGGCCGCCGGCTGGTAGTCCTGCCAGATCACGTTGCCGAGACGTGAGTCGCCCCACGCGAGACCGATGCGGTCGTCATGGGGATCGTTGGCGTAGAGCCAGTCGAACGCCGCATCGAGCACCGGATGCTCGCGGCCGTCGAGTTGTGCCAGCGTCGAGTTCCGGTAGAGATCGAGCTGTACTCTCGTGGACGGCTCGCCGGTGCCACTGGTGTCGAGCCAGTCGAGGTCGGCCGTGCGCCAGTCGATGTTGTGGATCTGGCCCATGGCGGTGAGGCCGGACTCGACCATCCGGTGGCGTTCTTCCGGTGTCGCCTCGTCGACGAGGAATCCCTCCTCCGAGTAGCGCGGAGTGTCGGCGGGAATCCGGCCTTCGGTGAACCCCATCACGAAGAAGGGTTGACCGATGAACGATGGATCGGCCTCGTAGCCGAGGAGTTCCGGCACCGGCGCATCGCAGTTCGCGCCCACCGTCTCCATGGCTCGGTGCTGCACCTCGACCGACACCGCGCACTGGTCGGTCTGCGCGGGGAAGAGCGCACCGGAGGTGGGCTCGATCCGAGCGACGTGGCGCCGCTCATGGGACTCGCCGCCCTCGGTCCACGAGAGATTGAGAAAGACGGTCTCGTTGGAGAACCCCGTCGACACCGGGATGTCGATGTCGGTGACCGTGAGGTCCCCTCTCGCCGGATAGCGCGCGGCGAACCAGCGCTCGAAGGCCGCAATGTAGTGGCTTCGGTCGGTGTGGAACTTCGGGGCGCTGCTGACGTCGTCAGTTGATTCGGATGGTTCGCTCACGGCGACAACCTAGGACAGCCGGAATCATCGTCGGAAATTGGCCATGATGGCGGACATGGACGCGTGGACCGAAGCCGACATCCCCGATCAGGCCGGCAGGATCGTGCTCGTCACCGGGGCCAACAGCGGGCTCGGCTTCGAGACGGCCCGAGCGCTGGCCGAGCACGGCGCCCACGTGGTCATGGCATGTCGTGATCCGGGTCGGGCCGAGGCAGCCGCGACGGAAATCGACGAGTGTTCGCCGTCGGGCTCCGTCGAGGTCCTGCTGACCGACATGGCCGACCTCGACTCGATCGCCGGTTCCGCCGCGCAGTTCCTCGCCACGCACGAGCGGCTGGACGTCCTCGTCAACAACGCCGGCATCATGGCGACGCCCCACGCGACGACGGCGCAGGGCTTCGAGGCGCAGTTCGGGGTCAACCACCTCGGCCACTTCGCGCTCACTGCGCTTCTTCTGCCCGCACTCATCGGCACCGGCGACGGGACCAGGGTCGTCAACGTGAGCAGCAACGGCCATCGCATGGGGAAGATGAACTTCGACGACCTCATGGCCGTGAGGAAGTACCGTCCCTGGGCCGCCTACTTCCAGAGCAAGCTCGCCAACCTCCTGTTCACCAGTGAACTGCAACGACGGCTGACCGAGGCCGGCGCACCCACGATCGCGGTCGCTGCGCACCCCGGCGGCTCGCGCACGGAGCTGGCCGAGAAGAGCACGGGGCGGGGAGTTTTCAACTTCCTGATGCAGGCCACTCGCCCGATCGCCGAGCCGCTCTTATCGCAACCGGCGTCTGCGGGGGCGTTGCCACAGCTCCACGCGGCGGTGGCCCCGGGGGTGGAGGGCAACGACTACTACGGCCCCGATGGGCTCGGGGAGATGAAGGGGCAGCCGAAGAAGGTCGGGCGAACCGCCCGGGCCCGCAATGCCGCCGATGCCGCCCGGCTCTGGGATGTGTCGGTCGAACTCACCGGTGCGGACTACTCCCCGTCACTGAGGTAGCGCACGGGGAAGTCGGGAGCAGAGGTTCGCACCGCGTGGGCGGGTGGGGCATGATGGGTTCACGAGCCGATGCCGTTGGCACGAAAGGTGATGCACATGAAGATCGTTGTCGACTATGACCTCTGCGAGAGCAACGCCATCTGCATGCAGATCGCGCCCGATCTCTTCGAGGTCCGCGATGACGACTTCCTCTACGTGCTCAACGAAGAGCCCGGCGAGGATCGGCGCGAGGCCCTCGAGGAGTGCGTCCAGCGCTGCCCGAAGCAGGCCATCTCCATCGCGGAGTGAACCGTCGCTCCATCACGATCGTCGGCGCGTCGCTGGCCGGCTTGCGTGCCGCGGAGTCGCTTCGCCGACAGGATTTCGACGGACCGATCACGCTGATCGGCGACGAGCCGCACGCGCCCTACGATCGTCCACCGTTGTCGAAGCAGTTCCTGGCCGGGGAGTGGGAGACCGACCGGCTCGCGCTGACCAAACCCGAGAAGCTCGACGAGTTCGACCTCGACTTCCGCCTCGGGGTTCGGGCGACCGGGTTCGATCTCGCGACTCGGCGTCTCGGTCTCTCCGACGATGACGACCTCGAGGTCGACGGCCTGCTCATCGCCACCGGTGCTCGCTGCCGCACGCTGCCGGGCACCGAGGGGATCGACGGCGTGTTCGTCCTCCGAAGTCTCGACGACTCGCTGGCCCTGCGCGCCGCCTTCGATGCCGGCCCGTCGCGGGTCGTGGTCGTGGGCGCCGGGTTCATCGGCGCCGAGGTGGCGGCCACCGCTCGCGCCCGCGGCCTCGAGGTGTCATTGGTCGAAGCGCTGCCGCAACCGCTCGGCCGCGTGCTCGGCGACGAGATGGGCGCCGTCTGCGCCGATGTGCACCGCGACCAGGGCGTCGATCTCCGCCTGGGTGTCGGCGTGGACGCGGTCGAGGCCGGCCCCGACGGCAATGTCGAACGCGTCCGACTCTCCGACGGCTCGGTCATCGAGGCCGAGGTGGTCGTGGTGGGGATCGGCGTCATCCCGAACACCGAATGGCTCGAGGGATCGGGCCTCGAGCTCGACAACGGCGTCGTGTGCGATGCCACCTGCCTCGCGGCCCCTGGTGTCACCGCCGCGGGCGACGTGGCCCGCTGGCCCAACGCCCGCTTCGACGAGATCATGCGGGTCGAGCACTGGGACAACGCGGTCGAACAGGGCGGTCACGCCGCTCGGCGACTGCTCCAGTCGGACGAAGATGCCGAGCCGTTCACCCCGGTCCCGTGGTTCTGGTCCGACCAGTACGACCGCAAGATCCAGCTCGCCGGCCGTATACGGCCCGACGACGAGATACAGATCGTCACCGGCAGCGTCGAGGAGCGCCGTTTCGCCGCCCTCTACGGTCGGGCCGGCCGGCTCGTCGGCGTGCTCGGGTTCAACCGCCCCCGCCACGTCATGCAGTACAAGACGCTGATCCAGGACGGTGTGTCGTTCGCCGACGCCCTCGCCGCCGACCTCTGAGCCTGCCGTGACGACCACGGTGGCGTTCGTGCTCGCGATCGCCGCCGTCGCGGCCATGATCGACTGGTGGTCGGTGGCGACCGACCGGCTCGGCGTCGAGTTCCTGGCCAAGCCGGCGGTCATCATCTGCCTGATCGGTGTCGCGCTGGCGATCGAGATCGACCCCGGCGGTGCCAGCAACGTCGAACGAGGCATCATCATCGCGGCGCTGGGCGCCTCACTGGTCGGCGACGTCGTCCTGATGACCCCCGACGCGCGCTTCGAGGCGGGGCTGGCGGCGTTCCTGCTGGCGCATGTGCTCTACATCCTGGCCCTCGCGCCCGACTTCACGATCGGCCCGGGCCTCGTCGCCGCGTTGATGATCGTGGCGCTCGGTTTCGGTGTGGTCCCCCGGCTTCTCGGCGCCGTGCGACCCCACGGCGCCTTCATCACGATCGCGGTCGTCGCGTACATCGTGGTGGTGAGCTCCATGGGTGTCGTCGCCGCCGGGACGGCGGTGCTGGTCACCGGCATCGGCGGTGCGCTGTTCGTCGTCTCCGATGCACTTCTGGGGTGGGGACGCTTCGTCGGGCCGGCGCCCGGCGGCCGGGTATTGGTGCACGTCACCTACCACCTGGGCCAGGTCGGGCTGGTGCTGTGGCTCGCCGCCTGATCGCCGTCGTGTTCGCCGTGGTGACGTTTGCGTCCTGCGCCGAGCCCGCCCCGCCGACGCTCGAAGCGGGCTCGCTCGAGGCCTCGTTGCCGGCGGCGGTCTGGCCCGACGACCCTGCCCTGGTGACCGACGTCGACTGCCCGGGACTCGACGTCGAGGTGGTCGCGCAGGCCGTCGCCTGCACGGCGATGCTCGATGGCGCGTCCGTCACGGTCGACGTGGCGGTCGACGAGGCGATCGAGGGTCAGGCCGCGACAACTGCCACGGTTCGCGAGACCCTGTTCGTCGTGGCCGAGGCTGCCGACCAACTCGCGGCGCGGCTCGCCACGGATCTCGGGATCGAGCCACCCACAGTGGCGTGTGACCGAGCAGTGGTGATCGCCGAGGCCGGCACCGAACTGGCCTGCGTCGCCCGGCGGGACGCCGACCCCATCGACTTCGTGGTGCGGTTGCTCGACGACACGGGCGGCTGGACGTTGAACTAGGACGATGAGCGAACGGATCTACAGCCTTGCCGAGGCTGCCTCACTCGACGACGTGGCGCAGGTGGCCCTCCTCGGCGGCAAGGGCGCGGCCCTGGCCCACATGACCGCCTTGGGACTGCCCGTGCCGCCCGGGTTCACGCTGACGACCGCTTTCGGCAAGGAGGTGCTCACCGACGGATGGACCGATGCGATCGACGCGGTCATCGCAAGGGGCCTCGAAGGTCTCGAGGCGACCCTCGATCGACGGTTCGGCGACGCCGACCGGCCACTCCTGGTGAGCGTTCGATCGGGCGCCGCAGTCTCGATGCCCGGAATGCTCGCCACGGTGCTCAACGTGGGCATGAACGACACGGTCGCCGCCGCGTTGTCACGGGCCACCGGCGACGCCCGCTTCGGTTGGGACACCGCCCGACGGTTCATCCAGTCGTACGCGACCGACGTGCTCGGCGCGTCGCGCGGGCTACTCGCCGAACTGTGTCGCGAACACTTCGGCGTCGACGACGGGCGGTCGCTCGATCCGGATGCGCTGGCGGCGGCGAGCCGCTCGCTATGGGGGGCGCTGGCCGATGCGGGCCACGAGATCCCCGAGGATCCAGTGGCGCAGATTCGCGCCGCGATCGGTGCAGCCTTCGCGTCCTGGGATTCCGACAGGGCTCGGGTGTACCGCGAGGTCGAGGACATCGATGCAGGGCTGGGCACCGCCGTCACGGTGCAGGTGATGTGCTTCGGCAACCTCGGCGATCGGTCCGGCAGCGGTGTGGTGTTCTCGCGTGATCCTTCGACCGGCGCTCCGGGAATCGTGGGCGACTTCCTCGTCGGCGCCCAGGGTGAGGAGGTGGTCGCCGGCACCCACGCAACCGAGCCCATCAGCGCGCTGGCCGATCGCTGGCCGGAGCTCGGTGCACAGCTCGACGTGATGGTCGGTCGACTCGAACGGGATCTCGCCGATCTGGTCGATGTAGAGTTCACCGTCGAGGACGGCACGCTCTGGTTGCTCCAGGTGCGGCGCGGCATGCGGAGCCCCGAGGCCGAACTCCGTCTCGCCATCGACATGGTCGACGACCCGGCCTTTCCGCTCGACCGGCTGACCGCGCTCGAGCGGGTCGCCGCGGTGATGGAGGCCCCACCGACGATCGCGACCGCCGCAGGCGAGTCGACCGAGGTGCTGGCTCGCGGTCTCGCTGCCGCGCCGGGCCGGGCCTCCGGCGCGATCTGCACCGATGTCGAGGAGGCGGTTGCGGCTGGGGCGAACGGCGACGCGATCATTCTGTTCCGGCGCGACACCTCGCCGTCGGACATCGCCGGGCTGGCGGCGGCCAAGGGGATCGTGACGTCGCTCGGAGGCATCGTGAGTCATGCCGCGGTCGTAGCCCGTGGGTGGGGCGTGCCGGCGGTCGTCGGAGTGCAGGCGATCGACGTCGGGGCCGACGGCATCACGATCGGTGCGCGCCTCATCCCGAACGGCACCGTCGTCACCATCGACGGCGCCGCCGGGACGGTGAGGCTCGGCGCCCAGCAAAGTCTCGACAGCGGTACCGCCACCGGTGTCGAGGTGCCCGAGGCGGCGGTCATTCGCGGCTGGGGACGAGGTCCCGACCTCGAGGCCGTCGACCGGATCGATGTCGAACGCGTGCTGGGAATCAAGGGGATGGGGGACGCCCCGGCGGTGGCCGGCGCGCTCGGCGCCGCCACCGGCGATGTGGCCGCCGTGCTCGCCGAGTTGGTGGAGACCGGCGAAGCCCGGCAGCTGACGCAGGGGCGCGTCCGCCTGCTCCCCGAGGCGATGGCTCGTGTCGATGCTCGGTTCGCCGCCGACGGCGCGCGGCTGGCATCGGCGATGAACCCCCTGCTCGAGCGCTTCCGCCCATTGAATGACGCGTGCAAGCAGGTCGTGACCGCCTGGCAGCTCCGTGACGCGCGTGGCGGGCCCGTGCCCAATGATCACACCGACGCCGCCTACGACCGCGCCGTGATCGGGCGTCTGCGAACGGAGATCCACCACGAGATCATGCCGCTCCTCGCCGAGGTCGCCGCCCTCGAACCGCGTCTCGCCCGCTATGGCGATCGACTCGCCCGGGCCCTCGCTGCCCTCGAAGCGGGTGACCTCGCGATGTTCGCGCATCCGCTCCGGGACAGCTATCACACCGTCTGGTTCGAACTCCACGAGGAATTGATCCGCCTCTCGGGTCGCAACCGGGCCGACGAGGCGGCCGCCGGCCGAGCCTGATCCCGAGCCGCCGCCGGCTGGTACTCTCCGGTCGGTGATCGACGCTCCCAACGCGGCCTACCGGGTGACACTCCCGGTCATGGCAGGTCTCATCTCGTCCGTCGAGTCGAGCGACGCCCGCGTGCAGGGAGCGCAGGCCGCGATGGACGCGGTACTGGCGACCCACAGGGAGGACGAGGCCACGGTCGACGAGATCGAGGACGCGCTCGATCGCGGACTTCACCCGGGGGTGATCGGCGGCGGTGTGGCCGCGGGGGCAGCCGTGTTGTTGGGCGGGCTCTACGCACTGCGCAGACGCGGGGCTGGTCAGGCCGACGACGCCGATCGGGCGATCGAGGACATGAGCGTGTCCCGTCGGGAGATGCTGGCGGTCATGGCGCTCGGCGGCGTGGGCATGACCGGCGTGGGCACTACCGGATTCGGCGACGTCCTCCAACGGGGTCAACTGCCGGCGGCGGAGGCCGTGCCCGATCGAGAGGCCCTCAACGTCCTCGCGATCATGATCGACGATCTCAACGACTACCCGACGTTCATGGGCGGTGCACCGATGCCCGTCCACACGCCGAACCTGGACGCGCTGGCCGCCGAGTCGCGGGCGTTCGTCAACCACCACGTGACGGTCCCGATCTGTCCGCCGTCGCGGAGCACGCTGATGTGGGGCTTCGGGGTCGATGCACACGAGCAAACGGCATCGGATCTCGAGCACGCCCAGTACGACGCGTTCTCGGCCACGTGGGCCGACGAATCGTTGATCGCGCTGGCGGAACGCCAGAACGTCGACACGTATGGTGGGGGAAAGGTGTTCCACGGCGAGCAGTTTCCGTCGCGCTGGACCCGCTACTACCGCAATACGTGGCCGACCTCGGCCCCCGGCAACGCAGTGGGTTTCGATCACGGACCGCTGCTCGACGACCGGAATCCCGACGAGGACCTCACCAACGAGATGATCGCGGCGTTGGCTGATCACCCCGTCGGCAAGCCGTTCCTGATGCTGCCGGGTTTCCGCCTGCCTCACCTCCCGTGGCGGGTACCGCAGCAGTACCTGGACCTCCACCCGCTCGCGGACATCGTCCTGCCCGAGACGCCGGAGGACGACTGGTCCGACCTGGGCCCGGTCGCCACTGCGCAGTTGGAGCAGTACACCGACTTCTGGCAGGCCGGTTGGTTCCAGGTCGTCGAGGACCAATTCGATCGTCGTGAACTCCTGCAGGCCTATCTCGCCTCGATGTCGCACACCGACGCGATGGTCGGGCGCCTGCTCGATGCTCTCGCGTCCTCTCCGCACGCCGACTCGACGGTGGTGATGCTGGTGAGCGACAACGGCTATCACCAGGGCGAGAACTTCGCGTACCGAAAGCTGACGCTGCGGAGCCAGGCCACGCGTACGCCGTTCATGATCCGCGGCCTTCCCGGCATCGACCTCACGCCCGAGACCATCACCGACCCGATCGGTTCCACGAACTTCATGCCCACGATTCTCGACTTCGCGGGAATGACGACGGATGTGCCCCGCAGCGGCCAGAGCCTGCGGGGCGACGTCCGACCGTCGCCGGTCGCGCTGTCGCACGTCCACAACTCGGTCAGCGCGATCTACACCGACGCGGCGCAGGGTTCCTGGCGGTGGACGATGCACTTCGCGCCCGGCCAGGAGCTGGACATCGACATCCTGACGGCGGCCGATGTCACCGAGATGGAGCTCTACGATCAGATCACCGACCCCGGCGAGTTCGACAACCTGCTCGCGTAGGCCCGTCTCGCCGTGCCCGCGGTGCGGTGTGTACGACCGGCCGGTATCGTCGTGGGGTCCGATCGAAGCAGATCGGCTGCGACGGTCTGCGCACTGCGGGGCCGTGGCCGGGTACGAAACCCAGAAAGAACAGAACGCCCATGGCTGTCAACCTGCCCCCCAAGAACGAGACCATCGCCAACATGGCGAAGGCATTCGACCTCGCCGAGAACGACACGGGATCTCCCGAGATCCAGATCGCGTTGCTCTCGGAGCGCATCTCGCACCTCACCGAACACATGAAGGCCCACAAGAAGGACCATCACAGTCGGCGAGGCCTCCAGATGCTGGTGGGCAAGCGCCGTCGTCTCCTCGATTACATCATGGACAACGACGTCGAACGATACCGAGCAGTGATCGCCCACCTCGGGCTGCGTCGCTGACAAGATGGGGGAGCGGTCCTTTCGGGGCCGCTCCTTTCGGTTTGCGCACCGACGTGTGCGAACCCGACGAAACCCAGTAGCTGGAACGTCCAGCAAAGACGAGCACACGACCTGTTGGTGCTAGTCGAATGAGCCCCGGTCCACTCGGGTTTCATTCGACTGGGAACTGGCAGTCGTGTTCTCAGGAGTAAGAAAAAATGACTGAAACACAAACCGTCTCCCGCGCGTTCACGCGTGGTGAAGGCAAAGACGCCACCTTCGAGATCGGCAAGTTCGCCCCTCTCGCCGGTGGTTCCGTCACGGCGAGCATCGGCAACACTGTCGTCCTCGTCACCGCAACCGGCGCCAAGTCGGCCCGCGACGGCGCCGACTTCTTCCCGCTGACCGTCGACATCGAAGAGCGCATGTACGCCGCGGGCAAGATCCCCGGCTCGTTCTTCCGTCGTGAGGCCCGCGCCGGCGAGCAGGCGATCCTCACCTGTCGCCTCATCGACCGCCCGCTGCGTCCGGCGTTCCCCGACGGCTACCGCAACGAGGTCCACGTCGTGGGCACCGTGCTCGGCGCCGACCAGGAGAACCCCTATGACGTGCTGGCGCTCAACGCCGCGTCGCTGGCCCTGTGCCTGTCGCCGATCCCGTTCGACGGTCCCCTCGGCGCGGTGCGCATGAGCTGGTCGCCCGACGGCGAGTGGGTCCCCTTCCCGACCTATGAAGAGTCCGAGGAATCGGCCTTCGAGATGGTCGTGGCCGGGCGTCTCGACGGCGACGACGTCGCCGTGATGATGGTCGAGGCCGGTGGCACCGGAAACTCGTGGAACCTCTACGAGAACGGCACCCCGAAGGTCGACGAAGACGTCCTCGCCGGTGGCCTCGAGGCCTGCAAGACCTGGATCCGCGAGATGATCGAGCTGCAGCAGCAGGCGATCGACGCCGCGGGCCCCATCACCAAGATGGATCCCCCCACCGTCACCGACTACTCCGACGAGATCTTCGCCGCCGTCGAGTCGGCCGCGAAGGATCGCATCGCCGAGACCCAGAAGATCGCCGACAAGACCCAGCGCCAGGATGCCGAGGGCGAGCTCAGCGCCGCCGTCGTCGCCGAGCTCGAGGGCCAGTTCGCCGACACGTCCGACGCAGTCAAGCAGATCAAGAACGCGATCCGCTCGGTCACCAAGGCGGTCGTGCGCAAGCGCATCGTCGAGGAAGGCATCCGCATCGACGGTCGCAAGACCAACGAACTGCGCAAGGTCACCAGCGAGGTCGGGGTCATCCCGACGGCGCACGGTTCCGGCCTCTTCCAGCGTGGCGAGACCCAGGTTCTCAACTTCACGACGCTCGGCATGGGCCGCAGCGACATGATGATCGACGACCTCTCGCCGATCGACAAGAAGCGCTACTTCCACCACTACAACTTCCCGCCCTTCTCGACGGGTGAGACCGGCTTCATGCGCGGCCCCAAGCGTCGTGAGATCGGCCACGGCGCCCTCGCCGAGCGTGCGGTGTTCCCGGTGGTCCCCTCGTTCGAGGACTGGCCCTACACCGTCCGCACCGTTTCCGAGGTCATGGCCTCCAACGGCTCGAGCTCGATGGCGTCGGTCTGCGGCTCCACCCTCTCGCTGATGGACGCCGGTGTGCCGATCAAGGCCCCCGTCGCCGGTATCGCCATGGGCCTCGTCCATGCCGAAGGCGAATACGTCACTCTCACCGACATCCTCGGCGCCGAAGATGCCTTCGGCGACATGGACTTCAAGGTCGCCGGCACCACCGACTTCGTCACGGCGCTCCAGCTCGACACGAAGATCAGTGGTATCCCCGCCAACGTGCTCGCCGGGGCGCTCCAGCAGGCCAAGGAAGCCCGTCTCGACATCCTCGACATCATGGCCGAGGCCATCGCCGAGCCCCGCGAGGACGTGCGTGACACCGCGCCGAAGATCCGTGCCTTCGAGATCCCGATCGAGAAGATCGGTGAGGTCATCGGCCCCAAGGGCAAGGTCATCAACTCGATCCAGGCCGAGACCGGCGCCGACATCTCCGTCGACGACGACGGCATGGTCGGCATCGTTTCCATCGCGTCGGTCGACAGCGCCAAGGTCGACGAGGCCGAGCGCCAGATCCAGTTGATCCTCGATCCGCCCACCGCCGAAGTCGGCGCGACCTACCAGGGCCGTGTGGTGAACATCACCAAGTTCGGTGCGTTCGTCAACATCCTCCCCGGCCGCGACGGCCTGCTCCACATCTCGAAGATCGGTGGCGGCAAGCGCATCGACAAGGTCGAGGACGTGCTCGAGCTCGGTCAGGAGATCGCCGTCACCGTCGAGGACGTCGACCCCAACGGCAAGATCAGCCTCAAGCCCGAAGGTGCCCCCGACTCCGACAAGAAGTCGGACCGTGCGCCCCGCGAGTCCCGCGGCGATCGTGACAGTGGTGGCCGTGACAGCGGTGGCCGAGACGGCGGCCGCGATCGTGGTCGTGACCGCGACGGCGACAGCGACGACGACAGCCCGGCATCCGACGGCGACACCGAAACCGTGTCGTTCGAAGCTGCCTTCGACGAGGAACTCGCCGGTGAGTACGGCGATCTCGGTCCGGACGCTCCCCGCCGTTCCAGCGGTGGTGGCGGCGGCCGTGGTCGCGGTCGCGGTGGCCGCGGACGTCGCTGAGCAACCAGCGTTGACCCCCTGTACCCCTTGACCCCCTACGACACCCGCGTCGCCCGCCTGTCCGGTGGGCTGCGCGTGGTCACCCAGCACGACCCGACGGCTCGCTCCGTTGCGGTCGGCGCCTGGGTGGGGGTCGGAAATCGTGACGAGGCGCCGGCGCTCGCCGGCGCCTCGCACTTTCTCGAACACCTGCTCTTCAAGGGCAGCTCGCGGACCAGCGCCCGCGACATCGCCGAAGGCATCGACGCCGTCGGCGGCGATCTGAACGCCTTCACCTCGAAGGAGTACACGGCCTTCCACGCCCGGGTGCCGGCCAAGGATCTCGACTTCGGCCTCGGCACGCTGCTCGAGGTGCTGGCCGACCCGGGTTTCACCGACGCCGATGTCGACGCCGAGCGTCAGGTGATCCTCGAGGAACTCGCCTGGAGCGCCGACACGCCCGACGATGTCGTGCACCAGAACCTGGCCGTCGGCCTCTTCCCCGACCATTCGTTGGGCTGGGAGGTGCTCGGCTCGGCCGAGTCAGTGGGCGGCATGCGGGCCGATGATGTCCGGGCCTTCCACGACCGCTGGTATCGCCGGGCCAACCTCGTGATCGCCGTCGTCGGCAATGTCGACCACGAGGACATCTGCGCTCGGGTCGACCAGGGCCTCCAGGCAGTCGAGGCGGGAGAGGTGCCGGCCCGCGAGGCGCCGAGCGGTTCGGTCGAACCGTCACGGCACGTCCGCCGCAACATCGAACAGGCCCACGTCGCCATGGGCTGGCGTGGGCTCGACCAGTTCGACGACGACCGTTTCGCGCTCGCCGTCGCCAACCAGCTGATCGGGGGCGGCTGGTCGAGTCGCCTCTTCCAGGAAGTCCGCGAGAAGCGGGGCATGTCCTACTCGGTGTTCTCCTCGATGGGCAGCTATGTCGACAGCGGCACGTTCTCGGTCTACGGCGGCGTCTCGCCTCGTCGCCGGGACGAGTTCTGCGAGGTCGTCGAACTCGAACTCGACGACCTCATGGCGAATGGTCCCGGCGAGCGGGAGATGGACATCGCCCGTGGCGGTTTCGAGGGCGGCACGGTGCTCGCGCTCGAGGACGCAGGTAGCCGCATGGCCCAGCTCGCCACCAATCTGTTGGTCCGTGATCGTGTGGTGACCGTGCCCGAGTATCTCGAGAAGGTCCGCGCGGTGACCGCCGACGATGTGCACCGGGTGCTCGCCAAGGTGCTCTCCGGCACCCAGGTCCGGTCCGTCGTCGAACCGCGCTGACGATCACGCTGCAACGCGAGGTGTCGGCGGACGCGTAGCCTGCGGACATGACACGCGTCGGAGTGGTTGGAGCGGCGGGCCGGATGGGTCAGGAGGTCTGTCGGGCCGTCGAGGCCGACCCCGACCTCGAACTCGTCGCTGCGATCGACGATGGCGACGATCTCGCCGACCTGATCGAGGGCAGGTGTGACGTCGTCGTCGACTTCACGGTGATCGACGCGGCGAGACGCACCCTTCCGTATCTCGCCGAGCACGGCATCCACGCGGTGGTCGGCACCTCCGGCTTCGACGACGCCGACCATGAAACGCTGCGCGCCGCGTTCACCACCAGCAACTGCCTGCTGGCACCGAACTTCGCGATCGGCGCGGTGCTGATGACCCGCTTCGCCGAGATCGCAGCGCCGTTCTTCGACACTGCCGAGATCATCGAGTACCACCACGACAACAAGGTGGACGCACCGTCGGGAACGGCGACCCACACGGCCGAGCGCATGGCCGCGGCATCGAGCGAGTGGGCCCCTGACCCCACCACGTCGGAGGTCTACGAGGGTGCGCGCGGTGGCGCGGGCCCGGCCGGCATCCGCGTCCACGCGGTGCGCATGCGCGGCGTCGTCGCGAACCAGGAGGTGCTGCTCGGCACCACGGGTCAGACGCTGGCGATCCGTCACGACACCGTCGACCGCACGTCGTTCATGCCCGGCGTCGTGCTCGCCTGCAAGCGCATCGGCGACTTCCCCGGGGTGACCGTCGGCCTCGACACCTATCTCGGGCTCTGATCCGCCGTGCGCCGGTTCCTCACGTGGAAGTGGGTGCTGTCCCACGTCTTCGTCGTGTCGATGGTCGTGGCCATGACCGGCCTCGGGTTCTGGCAGCTCCAACGCCTCGACGAACGCAAGGTGCGCAACGTCGAGGTGCGGGCCGCGATCGAGGCCGACCCGGTCCCGGTGGAAGCGCTGCTCGGCAACCCCACCCTCGCCCCCGACGATCCGCCGCTCGACCAGCGGCTGGTGCTCGTGGCGGGGGAGTACCTCGAGGACGAATCCTTCTTCGTCGCCAACCGCACGTTCGAGAGTCAGGCCGGTCTCTGGCTCGCCACGCCGATGCGGCT
This sequence comes from Acidimicrobiales bacterium, assembly GCA_040219515.1. Lineage (NCBI taxonomy): Bacteria > Bacillati > Actinomycetota > Acidimicrobiia > Acidimicrobiales > Acidimicrobiales bacterium. Next base: position 203,836 of record JAVJSI010000007.1, on the reverse strand, counting down.
GGCCGACGGTCGGATCGTGGTCGTGAGCCGCGGCTGGGTGCCCCGGCTCTGGGCATCGGGCGACGACGTCCGGGAGATCGACACGCCCACCGGGACCATCGAAGTGCTGGGACGATTCCTCTCCTCCGTCGAGGGTGGGCGCATCGGCGGTGGCAGTACGTCGATCCTTCCCGAGGTCAGCCGACTCGACATCGGGGCGGTCGAGGAGATGCTCGATCTCGATCTGGAGAACTCCTGGGTCCAGCTCGTCGAACAGGCGCCGCCGCTCGGTGAGCTGCCGATTCCGGTGCCACCGCCGGGACTCGACGAGGGGCCTCACCTGTCGTACGCGTTCCAGTGGTTCTTCTTCGCCGTTGGCACGGTCGTCGCCTACGGGCTGATCCTCCGGGCCCGCTCCCGCGCCCCCGCCGAGCATTGATCGAGCCCGGGGTGCTCGTGCTGCTGGCCCTGCGGCTGCGCAGTCGCGCGCCCACCGCCGCAGTGGTCGAGACCTTCGACTCTCTGGGCGGTGCCGGCGAACGGGGCGCCGAGCTACTTGCCGCGGCCGAGGCGCTCGACCAAGTGCGTCGACGCGGCGAGGAGATGCGCTGGTCGTTGACTCCGGCCGGTAGCGCTGAACTCGCCGCCCACCTGGCGGCGGAGACAGACCGCGCCGGTCGAGCCGACCTGATCACCGCCTACGAAGCGTTCCTTCCGCAGAACCGGGCGTTTCTCGCCGCGGTGTCGAGCGGTTCGTCCCTGGCCGAGGTCCGTGGACTGGTCGATGAACTGGTCCCGGTACTGCGGGCCCTGACCGCCCGGCTCGCGCGATTCGGTGGCTACGAGTACCGTTTCTCGGTCGCTCTGGCGCGTGCGGCCGACGACGACGAGTGGATCGCCCGTCCGAGCGTGGACTCGGTGCACACGATCTGGTTCGAGCTCCACGAGCACCTCCTGGCGACGCTCGGGAGAGACCGCACACAGGAGCGAGTACGTCTCGAGGAGGATTGAGGCCCGCATCTGCCCCGGGACGTGGCACGCTTGGGGAATGGAAGCACGTTTCGGACGGGTCCTCACCGCCATGGTGTCCCCTTTCAAGGCCGACGGGTCACTCGACCTCGACGGCGCGCAGGCGCTGGCCGCGCATCTCACGACCGAGGGCGGCAACGACGGCCTGGTCATCGCCGGTACCACCGGCGAGAGCCCCACACTCACGCACGACGAGCAGATCGCCCTGATCAGTGCCGTCGTGGAAGCGACCGACAAGCCGGTGATCGCCGGCGCCGGCAGCAACGACACCAGGGCCGCAGTCGAGCTGACGAAGCGAGCCACCGCGGCCGGCGCCCACGGCATCCTCCACGTGGCCGGCTACTACAACCGCCCGTCGCAGGCGGGGCTCAGCGAGCACTTCCGGGCCTGCGCCGCCGCGACCGACCTTCCGATCCTGCTCTACGACATTCCGGGGCGTACCGGCCGCAAGATCGCCACCGAGACGATGGTCGATCTCTTCGCCGACGTCGAGAACATCATCGGCGTCAAGGACGCGGCCGCCAACCCGGCGGAGACGGCCCGCATGCTCGCGCTGGCACCGGAGGGCACCGAGGTCTACAGCGGCGACGACGGCCTCACGCTCGCACTGATGGCGATCGGCGGTGTCGGCGTGATCGGCGTCGCCACCCACTGGATCGGCAACGAAACGACCGACATGATGAACGCGTTCTTCGGGGGCGATGTGCACAAGGCAGCAGAGATCAACCGACGGCTGATCCCGTCGTATGAATTCGAGACCGGCGACCTCGCCCCCAACCCCATCCCGACCAAGGCGATGCTCCGTGTCCTCGGCCTGCCCGGCGGCCCCACCCGGATGCCGATGGGCCCCGAACCCGACTTCCTCGAAGCCGACGCGAAGACCGTGCTCGCCGATCTCGGGCGAGCCTGAGATGGCCGCACCCGTCAAGATCACGTTCCTCGGCGGCCTCGGCCAGATCGGCCGCAACTGTGCGGCGATCGAAACCGAGGGACGCATCGTCGTCCTCGACTGCGGGCAGATGTTCGCGGGCGACGACCTGCCCGGCGTCGACGCCGTGCTTCCCGATCTCAGTTATCTGATCGAAAATGCCGACCGGGTCGAGGCGATCATCGCCACCCACGCCCATGAGGACCACATCGGCGCATTGCCGTACCTCATGGCCCATCTCTCGGCCCCCATCTACGGCTCGGCCTTCACCCTCGGCCTGGTGCAGCACAAGCTCAAGGAAGTGCGGCTGCTCGACAAGGCCCAACTCCGCGAGATCAAGGACGGCGACCGGGGCATGGTCGGGCCCTTCGACTGCGAGTTCCTCCCGGTCACCCACTCCATCCCGTCGGGCAACATCACCGCGTTCCACACCGATCAGGGCGTCATCCTTCACTCGAGCGATTTCAAGCTCGACCTCACGCCGGTCGACGGGCGCCGTACCGACCTCTCCCGCATCGGCGCGCTGGGTTGGGACCCGGGCATCCGGCTGCTGCTGGCCGACTCGACCAACGCGGATCAGCCCGGCGCCTCCCGCTCGGAGAAGGACGTCGGTGCGGCGCTGCGGGCCGTCATGCGTGAGCAGGAGGGCCGGCGCGTGATCATCGCCTCATTCGCCAGCCACATCCACCGCATCCAGCAGATCGCCGACGCTGCAGTCGAGACGGGGCGGGTGCTCGTCACCCTCGGGCTGTCGATGCGCCGCAACGTGAAGCTGGCGCGAGACGTGGGCATCCTCCGCATCCCCGACGCCCACATCCGCGACATAGAAGACATCGACGACCTCGATCCCGAGCGCATCTGCGTCGTCTGCACCGGATCGCAGGGTGAGCCCCGCGCTGCGCTCACCCAGATGGCGATCGGCGAGAGCCGCTGGATGAAGCTCGACGACAACGACACCGTCGTCTTCAGCTCCCACCCGATCCCCGGCAACGAGGCCGCGGTGGCCTCGGTCCGCAACGGCCTCGCCCGCCTCGGGGCCAAGGTGCTCCACAGCGGTCAGGTCGACGTGCACACCAGCGGCCACGGCAAGCAGTCGGAGCTGGCGACGCTGCATTCGGTGGCCGTCCCCGAGTGGTTCACGCCGGTCCATGGCGAATACGCCCATCTCGTCGCCCATCGCGACCTGGCGTACCGGATGGGCATGCCCGAGGACCGTGTGGTCTTCTGCGAAGACGGCGACCAGATCGAGATCACCGACGACGGCATCAACCATCTCGGATCGATCGGCACCGACCGTGTCTATGTCGACGGCATGGTCGGCGATCTCGGCAACGCGGTTCTCGGCGATCGCCGCGTGCTCGGCGACGACGGCTTCGTCTCGGTCGTGGTCCACGTCGACCTCGACGACGGCGAGATCATCGCGGGCCCCGACGTGGTGTCGAGGGGATGGGTCGAGAAGCCGGCCCTTCTCGCCCACGAGGACGCTGTGGCCGCTGCGGTCGAGCGCGATCTGCGCAAGGCGATGAAGGGCGGCGAGAAGGATCTGGAGAAGCTCAACCAGATCACCCGCCGCGCCGCCGGCCAGACGGTGGCCGATCGGACCCGCCGCCGGCCCATGATCGTGCCGATGGTCCGGGAAGGCTGAGCGCCCTGCGCCTGAGTAGCGATCTCGCGACGATTGAGTACTGACGGCACGGCACCGCGCCCCTAGGTTGCGAGGAGGCGAGCGGATCTCGACGGCGAACCGGGAGAGGCGTGGCACCCATCGGAGCGAAGGCGTCAGCGATTCTGTTGTGTGCCGCGCTCATCGCGTCAGCGTGTGGCGACGACGGCGGCGGTGGGGACTCTGGACCTGTTCCGGGCGAGGGATCGCCGATCGACGACGTCCTCGGCACCCAGGCGGTGCAGGACTTCACGCTCCACTTTGGTCTGTGGACACTCGACGACGAAGGGCTCCTCGACATCTTCGAACCGATTCTCGATCATGTCTCGGGCCATGCGGGATCGCCCGTCGACTTGGCGGGCGGCTTCACGTTCGCCGCAGTCGACGGCCTCGACGCCCGCATGGTCGATGCGGACGGAAAGGAGCTCCCGACCATGTCGGTCGACTTTGGTCTTCTCGCGCCGACGACTGCGGCGGTCGACGAGACCCGTGCCGAGTTCGCCGCGTTGTTGGGTGTCGACGAGGACGAGGAACTGGCCGAGGCGCTCGCAGGTGAGGCGGTCGCCGAGCCGTCGCTCGTCGAGATCGTGAGTGCGGACTTCTCCGCACGGCGCACGCATGTCGGATTCGGAGATCGCTCGGAGATCGACCTGACGTTCGTTGACGCGCTCCGTCCCGGAGCGGAGGTGGCAGCGCTCACTCTGTTCGGCCAGACGATACCGGGTGATCCGGCCGCCGAAGAGGGATTGGGCCCGACCGAGCTGTTCGCCCATCGCTGGAACGCCGGGCTGATCGAGGTCGTCGGGAGCGGCGGTCCGCCGGCACCTCTGCTCGACTCGGCGATCGATGTGATCGAAGGGTCGACGATCCTCTCGCGAGAGAGCAAGCGCCAGCTCGGCCTCTCGGTGGGATTCGTGGTCGGCCAGCAGGAGGAAGATGCGATCGTGGAAGCGGTCCGGGCCGCGGAGCGCGACGCCGCCGAGGAATTTGATGCGACTGACTCCGCGGGGCAGGGGAATGCGACCGGATCCGGCTTCGGGGTTCGTGTCACCCGGGAGCGCAACGGCTCGAGTCTCAGTCGGTACACGTACGCCATCTCCGGCCAGGGACACTCGTATGTGACGGACAACCAGTGGAAGGCCTGGGCATATGCCCGATCTCTCCTCACCCTCGAGGTCTGCGCTCGTGTCGCTTCGTCGCTCGTCGCGAGGAACGAGGCGGGCAGGTCGGCAGGCATCCGGCTGGACCGCTTCCCGACCCTGCGCCCGCTCGACGGCGACCCCGCGGACTCGGTCGGATCCACGGTGCCCGGCCAACCCGACCCCGACGAACCCACCGACGAAGACGAACCGGAGCCCGAGGGGCAACCCCTCCTGAGTTGCGGGGATCCGCCTGATCCGGATGCTCGTCCTCCAAGGGGTGGAACCCACGGCGACGTGCGCTTTCTGACGTTCGACGGCGTGGTTTACGCGCAACAGGCGGTGGGCGAATTCCTCGTCTTCGAGAACGACAGCGAGGTGATCCAGATGCGGGCCGAACCGGCCGGCAACAGCCAGGGTGCGTCGATCGCCACGGCGTTTGCTCTGAGCACCGGCGGTCAGTCGATCGCCATGCACCGGGGCGGCCGGACCTTCGTCGACGGCGAACGGCGCGAACTTGAACGCGGCGAGCGAATCCGGGTGGGCGATGCCGAGGTGCTGTGGGGACAGCTCGACGGGTGGACGATCGCATGGCCCGACGGTCAACTCGTCAATGTGTTCGACCGGGGTGAGGTCAACGGTATGACGCTCACCGTGCAGCCCGCTGCGAGTGCAGGCGAAATCGTCGGCCAGCTCGGCAACGGTGACGGCGATCCCTCCAACGACTTCCGGACGCGCAACGGCGAACAGCTCGATCCCTCGATCATCGATGACTTGTCGATCGTCAGTAACCGCGACGAGTTCTACGCGATCTACGTCGACTCCTGGCGGATTTCACAGGACGAGTCGCTCCTGCACTACGGCCCGGGCGAGACGACCGAGTCGTTCCTGATCGATGGATTCCCATCGACGACGATCACGCTCGACGATCTCGATCTCGACGCCCGCACGGAAGCCGAGGAAGCGTGCCGGGCCGCGTCGGTGGTCGACGATCGGTTCTACGAGGGCTGCGTCATCGATGTCGCGATCACCGGGGATCCCGGGTATGCCTACGACGCGTTCCGGGTCCAAATCGTTGCCGGGCCTGCGGATCCCGCGACCGACGCGTCGCCGGCGCAGGACGATCCGGTTGACGTCACCGCGGCGACGCCCGGCGACACCGTGCTCACGATCGGCACCGACACGCTCGTGTTCGGCGACGACCCGCCGAACCAGCGTGACGGTGGGGTGCCGTCGTCGTGGGACTGCCAGGTCACCGACGGGAACCTGTTCGCCGACGGCTCGATCGACCTTGCCGACGGTCCCCGATACTCGATCACCGTCCAGTACCTGGCGGCCGAGCCCCGCTTCGCTCTCACGGTGCAGCGGACTGCCGACGACCAGACCACCGACCACGCCTGGGTGCTCACGAACGTCGCCCACTTCGCCGACGCCGTGGATGACATGACCCTCGACGGCTCCCGCCTGAGCGCATCGGGAGAGCTCTACGTCAACGATCCGCCCGAGATCGGCCTCGCGCCATTCTCGCAGCTCCCGGCCGGAGCGACGCTCGACCCGTTCACCCTCGAAGTCGACTGCGTCTCCTGACGCCGGAAGGACCTGATCCCATGACCCCACGACGGCTTGCCATCACCCTCTTCGGACTCTCACTCGTCCTCGGCGCGTGCGGCGACGACGGTGAACCGTCGGCCGGTGATTCCGTCGACCCTCCGATCGATGCCGCTGCCGATGTCGATGAGGAGCAGGGCGACAGCACGCCGAGCGACGCACCGTCGGCCGACGTCGGCGCGGTGGTGACGATCGGCGACGAGCAGTACGTGCTCCCCGAGGAGAGCACGTGCATCTCCAATCCGCGGGCCATGACCTCGTTGTTCACCGACGGGCCCGACATCCGCGTCGAGATCGATTTGCCGCCCCCCGACTGGGAGACCGACACGGCCTCCGAATGGGGTCCGCCCGAGGTCGTCCTGACGGACCGGAGCGGCGAGGGCCGACGTTCCTATCAGGCGACGGGGAACGTCGGTGAGCGCTACCCCGACACCGATGCACCGCTCGCCGGCATCGAGGAGTACGAGATGGGCGACGGGTGGGCGACCGGCTCGGGCAACGTGATCGATGGCCAGGCGTTGGTCGACGCCGAGGGCGACGGTGCCGAGCCGCCCCCATTGCTGCCCATGACCTTCGAGGTCGTCTGTGAACCGTGAACCGCAATACAGAGAGACGCAATACCGAGAGAATCGAACCCCGACCATGGAGACACCAATGACCACCGATCCTCGTTCAGGCTTCCTGCGTATCGTCACGCCGGCGTTGGCGCTCGTTCTCGCCCTCACCGTCGCGGCGTGCGGCGACGACGGCGATACCACGACCGCGAGCGATGACGGCACGACCGTTCCCGCCGGCGACGATTCCACTGGCGGCGGCGACGGCGCCGACGGCGGCGACGACTCGTCCGAACCGACGACGGGCACCGGCAGTGCCACGCTGACGATCGCCGGCAGGGAGCAGTTCAACTTCGAGGAGGAACTGGTGTGCATCGCGCTCGGCGGCGCAGTGAGCGGCACGTTCCGCAACGACGAGGGGGTCGAAGTGAGCATCGATGTCCCACCGGAGGACTGGGAGACCTCGACCACCGGCGACTGGGAAGCGCCCTCGCTGACCCTGCGCGACGAGCGGGACGAGATGAACTGGCGGATCTTCGAGGCGGGGCCGGAGATTGCCACGACCTACCCGGGCGCGGAGGGCGCGGTCATCACGAACTTCTCGGTGGACGGCAGCCACGCCACCGGCAACGGCATGGCGATCGACACCTTCGCGTTCTCCCGGGCCACTGCGGACGGAGGCGAGGCGCCCCAGCCGGTCCCGGTCACGTTCGGCTTCGAATGTAGCTGAGCGGCGGCGTCGGTCGAGACGGTTCGGCCATGGTCGGTACCATGCCGGCGATGGCATGGCCGCTGACGGGGCGCGAATCGGAGGTCGGACGAATCCGCGCCGCGCTCGACGATCCGGTCCGCCGACCGCTTGCGGTCGTCGGGCGCCCGGGCGTCGGGACGAGCCGTCTCCTCGGCTCCGCGGCCGAGCACGGACGGATGCGGGGATGGCACGTGCACGCGGTGGCCGCATCGCCTGCCCTGCGCGATGTGCCGTTCGGAGCGGTGGCGCCGTTCGCGTCCGAGGCAGTGGACATCGAACGCGGCGATCGACTCCGCATGATCGCGGCGATCGAGCGTGATCTGCTCGCATCCGCTGACGGGGCCGAACTCATGGTCGTGATCGACGGAGCGCAGTGGTTGGACGTGGCCTCGGTGGCCCTTCTGGAACGGCTCCGAGACCATCGAAGGGCGCGAATCGCCGTCTCGGTCCGCAACATGCCGCAGCCCGGGCCCGACGCGTGGTCATTGGCGACGACGCACACCGAGATCGTCGAGGTCGCGCCGCTCTCACGGGAGGCGCACGATCGACTCGTCGGTGCCGTTCGCGACCGGCCTCTGACGCGCGAAGCAGGACAGGCGCTCTGGGACCACACCGGTGGTCGACCGCGGGATCTCGAGCTGTTGCTCGACGCGATCGATCGCGGCGATGTCATCGATCCGGAAGCCGCCGTGTGGCACTGGGTCGGCGGCCCCGCCGACTCGCCCGGACTCCGTTCGCTCGTCGCCGAGCACCTGTCCGGAGTGGGCGAGGCCGCTCGCCGGGACTTCGAACTCGTCGCCCTCGGCGCCCCCCTTCCGCTCGAGGTCGCCGACGGGGTGCTCGACGACGCCGCCCGGGAGGAGCTCGAACGGGCCGAGCTGGTCGACGTGTCGGGGCCGGCCGAGGCGGCGGCGCTCCGGCCGACTCGTGCACTCGTCGCGCGATGGATCGTCGGTCGCATGGGACCGACGGCGCGGCGGCGACTACAGGCGAAGCTGGCCGCGGTCGCGCCGCCCACCGGCGCATCGTGGACGTTGCGCCACGCGCGATGGGCGATCGAATCCGGCGTGCCGGTGGCCGGCGATCTGGGTCCGATGGCTCGCGCCGCCATGGGCGAGGCCGATCTCTGGCTGGCCGAGCAGCTCGCCCGCTCGGCGATGGAGGAGGAGGTCGGCGACGTCGAGGTCCATGTCGTCCTCGCCGAGACTCTGCGTCGCGGCCGACGCGCCGATGAGGCGCTCCAGGTGCTCGACGAGGCGGCGCGCCACGTCCGCACCGACGAACAGCGCACCGAGATCTCGATCGTGCAGGCGCAGGTTGACACTCTGCTCAACCGGGATCCGCAGACGGCACTTCGTCGGCTCGATGCTGCCCTCGACGTGGTGGCGGACGCCGACGCGAGACGACGACTGGCGCGTGAGCGAGATCTCGCGCGGGCGTTCGTGGACCCCGTGGGCACCGCCCCGGCGCCCGAGCATGGTCCCGAACGGGCGCTGACCGATGGGGAGACACAGGAGCTGATGGTGGTGGCGCTCCTCCGTTGTCTCCACCTCGACCTCGGCGGCATCGATGGTGTGCTCCGAGAGCTCCGCGACGCGGTGTCCGACCGTGGTGCCGAACCGCTCATGCACGCCCGAGTCGCGGTCTGCGAGCATCTCGCCCTCGTGGGTCGGGGCCGGGTCGGCGACGCTCATTCGGCGGCCCGGGCGGCCCTGGATGCGGCGGCGGCCCGGGGCGAACCCCTCGGGATGTGGGCCTTGTGTGTCGCCTTCTCCGGGCCGCTCACCGGTGATCTCGATGCGGCGGCGGTCGCCGCGTTCGATGCCGATCGCAGCTTCCGCGCCGTCGACCCCTTCGGCCTCCGTCCGCTCTCCGCCGCCATCGGCGCGACGGCGGCATGGCAGGCGGGCCGGCCGGAGATGGCGGCCACACTTGCGGCGATCGCCGAGCGATCCGACAACACCGACCAGCCGGTCGCCGAGATCGCCACCCATCGCCGACGGGCGTGGGAGGCCGTCGTGGCGGGCGACCCTGGCGGCGGCGCCGAAGCCGCGGCGGTGTCGGGGCGCCTCGCGATGGAAGCAGGTCATCGGCTCTGGGGTGTGGTCGGCCTTCACGAATCCGTACGTCTCGGGGCCGCCGACCTCGTGGCCGAGGATCTCCACGCCATCGCAGCGGTGACCGAGAGCGCCTTGGTGCGCTCGTTCGCAGCCCACGCCGAGGCGCTCGCGGCCCGAGCAGCCGAGGACCTCGACGCCGTGGCGGTCGACCTCGCCGGGCTCGGGTGCCCGCTGCTCGCCGCCGAGGCGGCCGCGCAGGCGGCCCGCCACTCGACCGACGACGTCGCGAGCACGCGGTCTGCCGCCCGGGCCGAAGCGTGGTGGAGTCGATGCACCGGCCGGGTGCCGCCGGCGCTCGTCGGCGCACCGCCCGGGCTCACCGCCCGCCAACACGAGATCGCCGGTCTCGCGGCGCTCGGGCTCTCGAGCCAGGAGATCGCCGATCGGCTGGTGGTCTCGCGGCGGACCGTCGACAACCACCTTCGGTCCGTGTACCGGCGGCTCGATGTGAGCGGACGAGACGAGCTCGCCATCGTCCTCCGCCCCGCGATCGGCTGAGGTCGACGTCGCCTCGTCGGCGACGACCTCGACCCGGGTGCGGCGATCCAACATGACCTCCACGACCCCATGGAGGCTCGACGAGCCGGTTTCCCCTACTCGGCCGTCCGAGGCGGGGTGCCCCAGGGGCGGCACACCGCACTGGTAGCGTCGGTGTCATCGTGGCCACGAGAGCGAATTCGCCCAAGAAACGCGCCCCGGCGAAGAAGTCGCGGGCCACCAAGGGATCGTCGGCGTCCCGTGACGCGGTCGGCACGGTCCTGTCGGCCCACCAGGCCGACATCTGGGGCGTCGGTGCCATCCTCGTGGGCCTCCTGGCTGCGGCCAGTGTGTGGCTCGGCGCCGCCGGCGTGGTCGGCGACGTACTCGACGACGGGCTGGCCCTCGGCCTCGGCCTGCTGCGGGTGGTCGCACCCCTCGGGCTCGTCGGCCTCGGGATCGTGCTGATCCGCGGTGACGAGTTGGAGACCTCGGAAGCGGAGCGAATGGCTCGGGTGGCGGTCGGCGGTGCGCTGACGCTCGTGGCCCTCGCCGGACTGCTCCACGTGTCGCGCGGTCGGCCCGGGTTCGACAATGGGGTCGGCGAGATCGGTGCGGCCGGCGGGGTGCTCGGCATGGCCGTCGGGGGACCGCTTCACGGCCTTCTCGCGCTCGCCGGCAGTGTGCTGATCCTGATCGCGCTGGCGCTGGTCGGGGTGATGGTCCTCACCGGCTTGTCGGCCCGCGAGCTCGGCAGCGGCTTCGCCCGGGTCATCGGCCCGGCATGGATCGCACTGCGGCGTGGGTTCCGCAGCCTGTTCGCCGACCCCAACACTCCCGACCCGAGCAGCCCCGACATGGGAAATCCCGACGCCACGGTCGACGTGCGAGATGCCACGCTCGCCCTGGAGGCGGCCGAGGCCGAGGCGGCGCTCGAGATGGAGCCCGACCCGTCGACGAAGCCGCGCAAGGCGAAGAAGGTCGACCCGGTCAAGGAACAGGAACAGCAGGCGCTGCCGGTGATGGACCCCGGCGATTGGACGCTGCCCCCGCTGGCCATGCTGGCGCGAAGCGACAAGCAGGAGATCGACGCGGCCGAGGTCGCTGCTCGCGGCCAGCTTCTCCATGCCGCCCTCGCGCAGTTCGGTGTCGAGACCACCCTGCTCGAACCCGTGGTCGGGCCCACCGTCACCCGCTATGTGCTCGAGCTCGGCGAGGGTGTGAAGGTCAGCAAGCTCGAGAGCCTCCGCAAGGACATCGCCTACGCCATGGCGTCGCCCGACGTGCGCATTCTCGCCCCGATTCCGGGACGCCGTGCGATCGGCGTCGAGGTGCCCAACACCAGCCGGGAGATCATCACCGTCGGCGACATCCTCGGGTCGAGAGAGGCCCGACAGGCCTCGCATCCACTCGAGGTGGCGATCGGTCGCGACATCAACGGCAAGAACATGATGATCAATCTGGCCACGATGCCCCACGTGCTCATCGCCGGCGCCACCGGTGCGGGCAAGTCGTCGTGCCTCAACTCGCTGCTCACGTCGATCCTCATGCGGTCCACGCCCGATCAGGTGCGCCTCATCCTCGTCGACCCGAAGCGGGTCGAGATGGGCCAATACGACAAGGCCCCCCACCTCCTCACTGCGCCCGTCACCGATCCCCGCAAGGCCGCCAACGCACTGGCGTGGGCGGTACGCGAGATGGAGCGGCGCTACGACCTGCTCCACAAGGTCGGCTTCCGCGACATCACCGGCTACAACAACGCGGTCGACGCCGACACGCTCGAGGTCGGCCTCGGCGAGGTCGGCCTCGGCGAGGTCGACGAGCGTGGCGAACCGCTGAAGTACCGTCGCCTGCCGTTCATCCTCGTGGTCGTCGACGAGCTCGCCGACCTCATGATGGTTGCTGCCCGCGACGTCGAGGACTCCATCGCTCGCATCGCCCAGATGGCGCGTGCCGTCGGAATCCACCTCGTGATCGCCACCCAGCGCCCGTCGGTCAACGTCATCACCGGTGTGATCAAGGCCAACGTGCCGGCCCGTCTCGCGTTCGCGGTGTCGAGCCTCACCGACTCTCGGGTGATCCTCGATCAGCCCGGTGCCGAGCGGCTCGTGGGCAAGGGCGATCTCCTCATGCTCGGCCCGTCGTCGTCGTCGCCGCACCGTGTGCAGGGCTGCTGGGTCGAGGAGGAAGAGGTCCGGGCGATCGTCAAACACTGGCGCGATCAGGCGCCGGAGTTCACCGACGATCAGACCGTGGCGTTCGAAGGCGAGGGTGGAGGAGGTGCTGCGAGCGCCGGCGGCGAACCAGCGCAGCTGCCCCCGTCGTTGCCCGGCGGCGTCACCAACACGCCGCCGTCGCTCGACCTCATCACCGACGCGCCTCCGCAGGAGGAGGACGACGGCGACGACCTGTTCGTGCAGGCGATGGAGCTCGTGGTCCAGACCCAACTGGGGTCCACCTCGATGCTCCAGCGCAAGCTCCGGGTCGGGTTCGCCCGGGCCGGTCGCATCATGGACCTCCTCGAGGAAAAGGGCGTCGTCGGCCCCTCGACCGGGTCCAAGGCGCGAGATGTGCTCATCTCGCCCGATGAGCTCGCGGCCCGTCGTGGCGAGGACTGATCCGCTCGTAGACTCCGCCGTCGGATGCTGCTCGGACTCGCTCTCGCCCTCGGAGGGCTCATCGTTCTGACGGTGGCCTCCGACCAGTTCGTCAAGGGTGCTGCCCGGCTCTCCGTCATCTTCAAGGTGGCCCCCGTGGTGGTGGGCGCCGTGGTGATCGGCTTCGGCACGAGTGCACCGGAGATGGTTGTGTCGGGGCTGGCGGCCTTCGACGACAATCTCGACATCGGCGTCGGCAACGTCATCGGGTCCAACGTCGCCAACATCTCGCTCGTGCTCGCAGCGGCATCGTTCGTGACGGTCATTCCCGTTGATTCGAGCACGATCCGGCGGGAAGCGCCGCTGTCGGTCGCCAGCGTGCTCGTCTTCGCCGGCTTCATCCAGGGTGACCTCACACGCCTCGAGGGCGGCCTCCTCGCACTGCTCCTCATGCTCGTGCTGGTCTGGATTCTGCGCTCGGCCCGCAGCGGCGATGCGCTCGTGGAAGACGTCGAGGAACTCCTCGGCGACGACGAGCACTCGGTCGGCACCGAGACCGTCCGGACGGTCATCGGCCTCGTCTTCGTCGTGCTCTCCGCCTGGTTCATCGTCGAGGGCGCCACCCGAATTGCCGACGAGCTGGACCTGTCGGGCGGTTTCGTCGGGTTCACCCTGGTCGCCGTGGGGACGTCGGCGCCGGAGCTGGTCACCGCCCTGGCAGCCGCTCGTCAGCGAGAAACCGACCTGCTCGTCGGCAACCTCCTGGGCTCCAACGTCTTCAACAGTCTCGCCGTCGGCGGCGTGATCGGCGTGGTCGGTCCGGGTCCGGTGGTCGACACCCGTCTCGCCGAATGGGGTTCGGTGATGATGGTCGTGATCGTGGTCATCAGCTGGATGATGATGATCACCGGCTCACGTGTCACCCGCCGCGAAGGTGGGGTGCTGCTGGCCCTCTGGATCGCGAGCGTCGTGATCCTTTCGGGGGGATGAGCGCTCGGGCTTCCTCGCCCCGGCGGTGATCAGGCGATAGAGCAGGGCGAGCATGACCGCCACCGCAGCGACGATCGACGTGATCGCGTAGAGGCGGTTGGGGGCATCCGTGCCGGCGTACGTCCCGTGCAGGCTCGCCATCCAGAACGTTGCTGCGCTGGCTCTGTGTATCCCTCGCCAGATCCGGCGGGGGATGCGCTTCATGACGAGCGACGAGACCTCGACGGCGACCAGCAGCCACATGGCGAGGACTCCCCAGGCCACTGCGCCGGTCTTGTAGTCCGACGCGAGTGGGACGGCGATGTCGGCGACCGAGAACTGGACGTAGCTGTCGGCGACGAGGGCCGCGATGTGGATCGCGGTGAAGCCGACAACCAGAGCACCCAGCCATCGGTGGAGGTCGAGGAGCCAGGCCGGACGGCGAGTCGCCGAGAAGAGATCCGTGGCGAGGACGATGCCCCAGAGCACCGATGCCGTCAGGATCAGCCACGCCACGACCCCCGAAGCCCGGGCCAGGTACCACCAGAACTGCGGATTCACGTACGTGCTCCTGCCATCGAGGGGTCGCCGGCGACGAGTGCGCCGAACCGGACTTCGGTCCTGTCGTTGCGCACGGCCAGTCCCGACAGGCCCCTGCGGTCTGCGTACGCCGCAACATTCGCGCTGCCGCCCAGCAGGAGCGCCGTCGCATGGGCCTCGGCCTCCCAGCCGGTCGGAGCGACGAGCGTCGCGGCGGTCAGGTCCGTCGCCGCGCTCTGTCTGGTGCGGGGATCGATCGTGTGATGTCGTGAGACGCCTTCCGAGATCGACCGACGTTTTCTCGTGCTCGACGTGGCGAGTCCGCCCCCGGAGACGGTCAGGCGGGTGCGCGCCGCGTCCGGCTCGAACGGGTCTTCGACATCGATCGTCCACCCCTCCGGGTGTGGTGGCCGACCGGCGACGGTCATGTCGCCTCCGATGCTGACGAGCGCGCCGGCGGTGCCGCCGTCGAGAGTGGTCGCAACCACCAGATCAGCGGCGAGTCCCTTGCCGATGCCGCCGGCATCGAGCGCGAGCCCGGCCGGGAGCCGAACTCGGGATCGATGGGGATCGAGTTCGGCATCGTCGACGGACTGGCCCGGGCACGGGAGGTCGACCACGATCGAGCGGCGGCTCGGCTCGTCCCTGCTCTGGCCGTAGCCGGTCTCGACGATCTCGAAGAGAAACGTCGGGTCGAACGCCCCGTCGGTGAGCGCGTGGGCGGTCTGCATCGTGGCCACCAGCGTCATCGTCGCGCTGGAGACGTCGACCCAGGCGTCGTCGGCGAGGTTGAGCATCGACAGTTCGCTGCCCTGGTCGAACCGCGTCCAACGCCGATCGAGGTCGTGCAGACGCACGATGGCCGCCTCCATCGCGTGCGGAACAGGGTCGACAAGGACGACGCGGGCGTCGCACCCCATCACCCGGAACTGCGCAGTCTCAGCTGCCACTGGTGGTCGCCGCCGGTGCGGGGGCGGGAGCGGGTGCCGCTGCGGGTACCCGGACCTCGGTGATCACCGGCGTGGCCGTCAGCGGCGTCGGTGCAGCTGCGGCCGGCACGGCGGCAGCGGCCGCCGGTGCCGGCGTGACCGTCGACCCGGCAGCGGTTGCGGGAGCCGCAGTGGGGGTGGTTCGTGAATGGAAGACGACGACCACTGGTCGGCCGCCATCCGACAGCTCTCCCGTCAGTACGCCGCCTTCGGGTATCAACGCGAGGTCGATGTCGTTGACGGTGAAGCCCGGAGGCAGCGTCCCCGGCAACACACGAGCTACGCCGGCACCCGACCCGGCGCCGGGGACGGTCGTGGTCTCGACGGGCAACCCGGTCGCCTCAGCAGGTAGAGCGGCGGCGTCGGGTTGCGCTTCCGTCCCGGCGGTGGCCTCCACTGCGAGCACGGCGGTGATGCCGAACATCGTGGTGGCCCCGATGCCGGCGGCGAGGATTCGCCCGCCGGCGGCCGGGTGTGGGCGCCGACGGCGCCGAGCCGGGTCCCGGGCCGGCTCCTGGGTCGGCCGGGGAGCCGACGGTTGGCGGCGCTGCTGCAGCCGAGCGACCCGGTCGAGCGACGCCTGGTCGATCTCGTTCGGCTCAGTCATCGTCGTCGGCGCCCTCGTACTCGTCGTGGTCGTCGTCGTCCTCGTGGTCGTCGTCCTCGTGGTCGTCGTCGTGGTCGTCGTATTCGTCGTCCTCGTCCTCGTCGTCGTAGCTCGGAGCCGCGGACGGTGTCGGCGCCGACGTGGGCGCGGGCACTTCGATGACCACCGGTGCTTCGACGGAGGCGCTGATCGTTCCGTCGACGTTCAGCACGGCCTGGAACACGAGGACCGTGGGACCGTCGAAGGTGACGGTGAGCGCTCGGGGCGAGGTCTCCGAGACCGTAGAGGTGTAGCCCGTAGTGGGCGTGACCGATTCGACCTCGATTCGGTCGCCGTAGTTCTCGACGACGATCTCGCCGGCGGCGTCGACGGTGAATGCCTCGTAGGTCGAGGATTCGTCATCGCCCTGATCGTCGTCGGACTTCGGTCCGTCGACGGTCGAGCCCGGCAGAGAGGTGGGGGAGAGGAGTGCGTCGAGGTCGTCGACGTAGACATCGACCACGTCGACACCGACCGGGTCGTTGGTCGTCGGCGCGACGGCAGCGGAGAGCTGGCCGACCTCGCTGGAGTCGGCAGCGTTGAGGATGCCGATGTTGGCACCGACGGCAGCGGTGCCGGCAACGAGCACCCCGACAATCGATGCGGTTGCGGTGAGAGCAGTGCGGCTGACCATGGGGGAACCTCCGAGAGAGTGGATTCTTCAGGCTTCGTCCCGACAGTACGAACGGTTGATCCAGCGTCTGGCCACGAAAAGGTTAGGAAACGGCAAAGATCGCTCGAAGCCGCCGGCTCCGGTCGGGCAATGACGTGCGGGTGTGCCACGCTGGCGCCATGAAGCTGCTGGTCGTCGAGGACGACGCGTCGATCTCGGGTCCGCTGCGCACGGGTCTCGTCCGCGAGGGATTCGAGGTCGAGATCGCCGCCACGGCCGAGGAGGCCCTGGCGGCCGAGACGCCCGACCTCGTACTCCTGGACCTGGGTCTGCCCGACCTCGACGGAAGGGTCGTCTGCCGTCAGCTACGGGAACGGTCGGCGGTGCCGATCATCATCGTGACGGCACGCGGTGACGAGGTCGAACGGGTGACGCTGCTGGAGGCGGGGGCCGACGACTTCCTGGTCAAGCCGTACGGGTTCCGTGAGCTGGTCGCCCGTATCCGCGCCGTGCTGCGCCGGTCGGCGGCGCCGGAATCCCCGCTGATGGAGCGAGTGCTCGGGCCACTCCTGATCGACCAGAAGTCGCATCGCGTCGAAAGGCACGGCGACCCGGTCGCCCTGACGCCACGTGAGTACGACCTGCTGTGCTATCTCGCCACCGACCCCGGTGCCGTCTTCGCCCGAGACCAGATCATCCACGACGTGTGGGACGAGAACTGGTGGGGATCGACGAAGACCCTCGACGTCCATGTCGCGTCGTTGCGCAAGAAGATCGGCGCCGAGATGATCGAGACGGTGCGGGGCGTGGGCTTCCGACTCGTCGACGACGAGTCCGACGGATGACCCGCCGACTCGTACTCGGCTATCTCGCCATCACGACCTTCGTCCTCGCAATTCTCGGCATACCGCTCGGGATCTTCTTCGAACGCCAGCAGATCGACGGTCTGATGACCGACCTCGAACGCGATGCCACCGTGCTCGCCACGATCTACGAGGATGCGTTGCAGGACGTGCTCACACCCGATCCGCGCCCCGCGGCCGACTATCAGAGCCGAACCGATGCCCGGGTCGTGGTCGTCGACGACCGAGGGATCTCGCTCGTCGACACCGGCGCCGCGACCGACAGGGACTTCGGAACCAGGCCCGAGATGGTGGCGGCTCTGGCCGGCAACCACGTCACCGGTTCGCGCCATTCCTCCTCGCTCGAGACCGACCTCGCCTACGCCGCGGTGCCGGTCGCGTCAGGCGGAACGGTGTGGGGTGCGGTACGCCTCACACTCGACGCCGAGCAGGTGCGAAACCGGGTCGAACGGTTCTGGTGGGGACTCGCGGCGGTCTCGGGCGTCGTGGTCGTTGCCGTCGCGGGTGCCGGTTGGGTGGCGGCCCGCTCGATTTCGCGTCCGCTGCGTGAACTCCAGGACACGGCCGGACGGTTCGCGGCCGGTGACCTCACACCGACGACGGGGCAGGAACGACTTCCCGAGCTCGCAGCCCTCGAGACGTCGATGAACACGATGGCGACCGCGCTCGATGATCTCCTCCAGCGACAGCGCCGCTTCGTCGCCGATGCATCGCACCAGCTGCGGACACCACTCACTGCGCTGCGGCTCCGGCTCGAGAATCTCGAGGTGAGCGCGGCCGAGTCCGACGCCGACCAGGCCGAGGAGTTGGGACGAGCCATCGACGAGACCCACCGTCTCGCCCATCTGATTCAGGACCTTCTTCAGCTCGCGACGGTGGAACGGTCCCGCTCGGCCGAGCGGATCGACGTCGTGGGAATCGTTCGTGACCGGGTCGACACATGGACGGCCATGGCCGAAGACAGCGAGGTCTCGCTGGAGGCGTCGTTCGTCGAGGGCGACCTGGTCGGCTCGTTCGCCCCCGGCGGTCTGGAACAGATTCTCGACAATCTGTTCGAGAACGCCATCCGGGCATCGCCGCGAGGTGGCGTGATCCGGGTGCGAGTGGGACGGGAGCAGTCTTTCGCCCGTGTGGAGGTCAGCGACCAGGGTCCGGGGTTGTCCGACGACGAGAAACGCGCGGCAACCGAACGATTCTGGCGGGGTGACCCGACCACGGAGGGAACCGGTCTCGGCCTGGCGATCGTCGTGCAACTCCTCGCGCAGTCGGGAGGCACGTTCTCGTTCGAGGACAACGAGCCGACGGGGTTGACCGCCTCCTTCACCGTCCCCCTCTAGGCTGTTCCGGTGAACGGCCCGGCCAAGACTTTCCACTTGACCACGCTCGGCTGTCCGAAGAACGAGGTCGACTCCGACAAGCTCGAGGGCACCCTGGTGGCCGACGGCATGATCGCCGTCGACGATGTCGACGCCGCGGACCTGGTCGTGGTGAACACCTGCGCCTTCATCGAGGAGGCTCGGGCCGAGTCGATCGACACGATCCTCGCGCTCGCCGGTCAGCGCCGGCCGGGTGCGCAGCTCGTCGTCACCGGCTGCATGGCCGAACGCCACGGCGACGAGCTCGCTGCCGAACTCGACGAGATCGATCTCGTCGCCCCGTTCGGCGCCGCGCTGACGTCGACCGCGTCGTCCTCGGTGGCCGTGTCGCTCGGCAAGACCCGGCGAGCGCCCGATTTCGACCTCCTCAATCTGCCACGGCCCGCATCGGCTCGACCGTGGGCCTACGTGAAGATCGCCGAGGGCTGCGATCGCGCCTGTGGATTCTGTGCCATTCCGACGTTTCGTGGCCCCCAACGCAGCCGAACGATCGAGCAGATCCTCGACGAGGTCGAGCAGCTCCAGGCGAAGGAGATCGTGCTGGTGGCCCAGGACCTGGCCGCCTACGGCCGCGATCAGGGCGTGGGGGAGCGGGCGATCGTTCCCCTCATCGAGGCGGTGGCCGATCGGGTCGCGCGGGTTCGGCTGCTGTATCTCTACCCGTCGGACCTCAACGAGCGGCTGATCGACACCATCGGGGCCACGGGGGTTCCCTACTTCGACCTGAGCCTGCAACACGTGTCACCACCGCTGATGCGGCGGATGAAGCGCTGGGGTGACGGCGATCGTTTCCTCGAACGAATCGACACGATTCGTGGCCGCGAGCCCGACGCCGCATTCCGCTCGAACTTCATCGTCGGTTACCCCGGCGAGACCGAGGACGACCACGACCGGCTGCTCGACTTCGTCGAGGCGGCCCAACTCGACTGGTGCGGGTTCTTCGCCTATTCGAAGGAGGACGGTACCTACGCCGCCGACCTCGACGGCACGGTCGACGCCTCGTTGCGCGACGAGCGGCTGGCCGAGCTCCGCGAGATGCAGGACCGCATCACCGCAGAAAAACGTGACGACCTGATCGGTCGTGAGGTCGAAGTGCTCGTGGACGAACCCGGAGTCGGACGAACGCATCGCGAAGCGCCCGAGATCGACGGGATCGTCGCGGTGCCCCACACTCTCGAGGTGGGAACGTTCGCGACCGTCGAGATCACCGGGGCCATGGGCCCCGACCTCGAAGCCGACCAGGTACCGGAGACGGCGTCCCGTGGCTGAAGTGCTCGAGCCCCGCCAGGCCGGTATCACCCATCCGGCCAACCTCCTCACGATCACCCGGCTCGTGTTCGCACCGCTGCTGTTCTGGCTACTGCTCGACGCCGAGGCGACCCGAGGTGTGTCGTGGGCGGCGTTCGGGCTCGGCGTCACGTTGGCCAGCACCGACTTCTTCGACGGCAAGGTGGCGCGCCGGGCCAACGTGGTCAGCCGCAGTGGCGCCTTCCTCGACCCGCTCGCCGACAAGGTCGTCATCCTCGGATCGAGCTTCTGTCTCGTCGCGGTGGAGCGTTACTGGTGGGTGCCGGTCACGATCATGGCCGTGCGCGAGCTCGGCATCACCGCGTGGCGCAGCCGCTGGGCCCGCGAGGGCCTGTCGCTGCCGGCCCGCACGTCGGCCAAGTACAAGACCGCGATCCAGGGCATCGCCCTGGCCGCGGCGGTCATGCCCACGCTCGAGGACGAGGACACCGCCGTTGTCATCCTGTTGTGGGTCGCCGTCGTCTGGACAGTGGTCACCGGCATCCAGTACCTGATCGACGGCAAGAGCGCACTCAGCGTCACCGGCGACTGAGTCCCTCTCGGAGGCAACATGAAGTGCGAAGTCGTCGCGGTCGGGACCGAACTCCTGCTCGGCCAGATCGTGGACACCAACTCCTCGTGGATCGGTGAACAGCTGGCGTTGGTCGGAATCGACAGCCACTACCAGACCAAGGTCGGTGACAATCTCGGCCGCATGGTCGAAGTGCTGCGCCAGGCCGTCGACCGCAGCGACGCAGTGATCGTGTGTGGCGGCCTGGGGCCGACGCAGGACGACATCACTCGTAGCGCCATCGCCGCGGTCATGGGCGTCGAGTTGGTGCGCGACCAGGAGATCGTCGAGAGGATTCAGGCGATGTTCGGCGGTCGGGGTCGCGAGATGCCCGACAACAACCTTCTGCAGGCCGACGTGCCCGTGGGCGCCACCGTCAACCCGGCGATGCCCGGCACCGCGCCGGGGCTGATCTGCCCGCTCACCGGTGCCGACGAGGGCAAGGTCATCTATGCCGTGCCCGGCGTGCCCTGGGAGATGCAGCAGATGGTGATGGCGGGTATCCTGCCCGATCTTCAGGCCCGGGCCGGGATCACCTCGGTCATCCGGAGTCGCACCCTGCGCACGTGGGGCCAGTCCGAGTCCGGCCTGGCCGAGCAGCTCGACGAGGAGATCACCCGACTCGACGGCGACGGCACGGCGACCATCGCGTTCCTGGCCAGCGGGTGGGAAGGCCTCAAGGTTCGCATCACGGCCAAGGCCCCGACCGAGCCCGAAGTGATCGCCATCCTCGACGAGGAGGAACAGCGGGTACGCGAGATCATCGGCGACATCGTGTTCGGCCTCGACGACGACACGATGGAGTCGGTCGTGATGGAGTTGCTCCGGGCCCGGGGCCAGACCCTCGCCCTCGCCGAGTCATTGACCGGGGGCCTCATCGCCAGCCGTCTCACCGGCCACGCCGGATTCAGCGATGTCTTCCGGGGCGCGGTCGTGCCGTACCACCGGGACCTCAAGCAGTCGATCCTCGGCACTCCCGACGTCCCCGCGGTGTCCGAGGAGATGGTGACGGCCATGGCCGAGGGTGTGTGTCGCGCGCTGGGTGCCGACGTCGGCATCGCGGTGAGCGGCGTGGCCGGGCCGGAGCCCCACGAAGGGGTCGACCCCGGGGTGGTGTGGATCGGTGTGCATCTCAACGGCACGACCGAGGCGATCACCCTGACACTGCCGTTCGACCGCGAGCGCATACGGCAGTTCACCTGCATCATGGCGCTCAACATGTTGCGCACCCGACTGTTGGCGGAGGCCTGACATGCGCACCGAACTCGATCTGGAGCTTCTGGGTGAGACCATCCAGGGGCTGTATCGCTTCAAACAGGGGGAGACGATGAGCGCCGTCGTCCACCTGGGTGTGCGCCTCGGCCTGTTCGATGCCCTCGCCGAGCACGACGGTGCCACCAGCGTGTCGTTGGCCGAGGTCACCGGCTTCCACGAGCGCTGGGTGCGAGAGTGGCTCCACGCCATCGCCGCGGCCGACCTCGCCGAGCACGACGACGGCCGGTTCAATCTCACGCCCGAGGCGAAGGCCACGTTGTGCGACCCCGATCACCCGGCGGCAGTGGCCGGGGTGTTCGGCCCGCCCATCACGCATCACGAGATCGACCGGACCGCCGAGGCGTTCACCACCGGCATCGGCATGACCTGGGACGAGCACGGGGCCCACACCTGCCACTTCCAGGCGGCGATGGGCGCAGCCGGCCAGAAGGCGTGGCTCGTACCCGTCATCCTCGATTCGATCGAGGGAATGTCGGACCGGCTGCGGGCGGGTATCACCGTGGTCGACATCGGCTGCGGTGCCGGCGTGGCGGCCACGGCGATCGCCGCGGCCTACCCCGAGAGCACCGTGATCGGCATGGACCCGTCGGCCCACGCCATGGAGGCGGCGTCGGAGCGGGCCGCCGCGTCCGGGCTCGACAATCTGTCGTTTCGGACCGGAACGTTCGACGACCTGGCCGACCTCGACGGCGTCGACCTGCTCCTCACGCTCGATGTGCTGCACGACCTGCCCCGGCCCGGGGCGGCCGTGCGGTCGGCTCGCGCCTGTCTCGCCGACGACGGCGTGTGGTTCGTGGCCGACATCAAGACCCGTGGCGGGCTCGAGGAGAATCGTCCGATTCCGGTGTTGCCGTTGATGTACGGCATGTCGATCCTCTACTGCATGTCCTCGGCGATGTCGGAGCCCGACGGCGCCGGCCTGGGCACGCTCGGTCTCACTGAGGCGGTGTTCGCGGAACTGGCCGACGCGGCCGGTTTCGCGAATGTCGAGACACGCGAGTTCGACATCGACCCGCTGAATCGCTACTTCGAGGTGCGGGCTCAGCCGGCGGCCGACGCGGCGCGATAGGCGCTGATCGGGGCCTGCCACACGGCGAACTCGGCCACCGGCCGATAGCCCATCGCCACATTGATCCCGAGCATCGGGTCATTGCTCTCGGCGTTGCCCGTGAGGAGCCTCGTGACGTCGGGTTCGACCTCACGGAGCCAGCGCCACATCTCGGCCTTGAGCCAGCGACCGATTCCCCGGCGACGATGGGCGTCGAGCACGACCGTGTCCCACTGCCCCGATGCGGCCGGCCGGAACGTGTTGACGTGGACGGAGGTGTGGCCGACGGGTTCGCCATCCGGGGTGAGACCCAGGATGTGCATGAGGCGGGTACCGAGCGCGGTTCGGGCGTCCTCGTCCTCGCGGATGTCGGCCTCGGTCACCAGATAGTCGTTGATGTCGAGCCCGTCGGTCGGTGCGTCGTTCATCGCGTTGCGGCTCCGGATCCACGCCGCCATGTGTTCCTCGGGCGCCGGGCCGACCCAGCGCACGAGCTCGACGTCGCCGGCCCGTTCGTTGCGTTGCTCGATCCATTCGGCCATGAGGCCGGGATCGACGACGGTCGTGTCGAGGGCGGAGAGACGTTCGATGTACTGCCGGACGCCGCCAGCGGCGGTCCAGAACCCGTGGTGGGTATCGGAGTTCGGCCCCCAGGCCATGAACGAGGTGCGACTGTCGGATTCGGCCACGTCCAGCATGTGAGCGAGCGCGAGTCGTGCCGCGTCGAGATGGTGGGCGAGCCCGAAGATCTCGGCCGAGGCGATGTGGGCGTTCTCGGGGTCGTGTTCGAGTTCGAGATGTGCGACCACCCGCACCTCGTCGCCGTCGACGAGTGCGTAGCGCTCGTGGCGGTTGCCATCGCTGCGGTCGTCGGTCGCGAACCGCCGAAGCTCCTCTTCGGTGATCGGTGGGGTGTCGGGGTCGGTTTCGGCCTCGTCGCGTTGCTGCAAGGCGAGCGCGGCGCGAAATCGGTCAGGTTCGAGTTCGCGGAGGGGGACCATCTCCATCCCGGCAGTGTTGCCTAGGTTGCAGGGCGATGTCTCGTCTTTTCGTCGCAGTGTGGCTGCCGTCGGATGTGGTGGCGCTGGTGGCCGACCTCCCGCGTGACGACCTGCCGCGGCTGCGGTGGACCACGCCGGCGCAATGGCACGTCACCCTGCGCTATCTCGGTGAGGTCGACGAGGTACTCGCACAGGCCGCCTTCGACTCGGTGGAGGCGGCGCCGGCCGCGGCGGAGTTGGGTCCTGTCGTCGAGCGGCTCGAACCCGGCCTGGTGGTCGTCCCGGTCGTCGGCCTCGATGCGCTCGCCGCTGCGGTTCTCGAGGCCACCGGTGGGATCGGCGAACCCCCGCACCCCGACGGCTTTCGCGGCCACCTGACCCTCGCCCGCCAACGGGAAGGAACCTCGACTTCGGCCGACGGGGTGGCCTGCTCGGCCCGTTTCGTGGTCGACGAGATCGCGCTGGTGCGCAGTGAGCTGCACCACGACGGCGCCCGCTACACCACTGTGACTCGGCGTCGCCTCACGACCTAGGGTCGGTCATGCCTTTCGTCGACGCTCGTGGCCTCTCGATCCACTACGAGATCCATGGGGCCGGGCCACCGCTGTTGCACATCTCGGGAAGCGGCGGCGACCTCCGCAAGACCATGCCTGCGCAGTCGGCGCTCAACCACGACTTCGAGGGGCTGCACTACGACCAGCGCGGCCTGGGCCAGACCTCCCATGGCGACGGACAACCGACCATGGCCGATTTCGCCGACGACGCGGCGGCGTTGTGTGACGCCCTCGGCTGGAGTCGGTGCCATGTGGTGGGTTCGTCGTTCGGGGGCATGGTCGCCCAACACGTCGCGATCCGACATCCGGACCTCGTCGACAAGCTGGTGCTCAACTGCACCTCGCCGGGTGGCGATCTGCCGTCGTACCCACTGCACGAGTTGCAGCTGATGGCGCCGGCCGATCGGGCCGATTCGTGGATGCCGCTGCTCGACACCCGCTACGTCCCCGGTGAGGACATTCCCGGGCTCGGTTCGTTGACGTCGTACTTTCGAGACGGCCAGGCCACCGAACAGGCCCCCGACGCGGCGGCCGGTTTCACCCGCCAGCTCGAGGCCCGTCGTCTCCACGACGCGAACCCCGGACTCCCAGGAGTGACGGCGCCCACTCTCGTGTGCGCCGGACGCTACGACGGCATCGCCCCGGTCTCGAACTCCGAGGCGATCGTGGCCGCGATGCTCAACGCCGAACTCGACGTGTTCGAGGGCGGCCACATCTTCATGATGCAGGACCCCCGGGCCATGACCCGGATCCGCGACTTCCTGCTGGGCTGATCAGCCCGGACCGCGATTGCCGCCGCGTGACTTGCCGCGGCCGCCACCTTGCTTGCCGCCGCCGCCGGAGCTGCGGCCCTTGCCACCGCCCCCGGAACCGGTGGCCTTGCCGCCGCCGCCGGAGCCGCCTCCCGACTTGCCGCCCCGGCCTTTGCCGCCGGTCTTGCGGGTGCGGGCCTTGGGCTTGCGCTGCTGGTTGTTGCGCGGGGGAGTGTTGCGCTGCGGTCGGTCGTCGCGACGATCGTCGGGATCGTCGGGGATCTCGGGGAGCTCGCCGCCTTCGACGGCCGGCGGCTTCGTGATCTCCTGCGGCAGGTCGAGGCGGCGCTTCATCGCCTTGACGTCTTTCATCTGACTCGGATCGATGAACGAGATCACCTTGCCGTGGGCTCCGGCGCGAGCGGTGCGGCCGCTGCGGTGCACGTAGGCCGAGTCCTCGTCGACCGGGTCGAAGTGGACCACGCAGGCCACCCCGTCGACGTGGATTCCACGGGCGGCGACGTCGGTGGCCACGAGGGCATGGGCCTTGCCCCGGGTGAAGTCGTCGAGCGCACGGGTGCGTTGGGACTGCGACCGGTTGCCGTGGATGGCCGCCGCTTTCACACCGGTGCGCCCGAGCTGCTTGGCCAGCCGATCGGCGCCGTGTCGGGTACGGGTGAACACGATGGTGGGCCCGAAGGTGGCGATGACCGACGCCGTGAGCGGCACCCGCTCGGTGCGAGGCAGCTCCCAGAAGTGGTGCTCCATCGCCTTGAGATCGGGTGAGGCGGGCCCGACCTCGTGTCGCACCGGGTTGTGCTGGTAGCGAGCGATGAGCTTGCCGACGTCGCCGTCGAGCGTCGCCGAGTAGAGGATGGTCTGGCGCTTCGGTGCGGTCTGGTCGAGGAGCCGCTTCACGACCGGCATGAAGCCCATGTCGGCCATGCGGTCGGCCTCGTCGATCACGACGATCGTCGCATCGCCGAGGGTGAGGGCACGGCGGGCCAACAGATCCTCGAGCCGGCCGGGGGTGGCGACGAGAATGTCGACGCCTCGCTTCAGCTTGTTGATCTGCGGCTCGAGACCGACCCCTCCGTAGACGGACAGGATGGTGCGCCCCATGGCGTCGGCCAGCGGGGCGAGGTCGGACGCGATCTGGTCGGCCAGCTCGCGGGTGGGCGCCAGCACGAGGGAGGCCGGCCGCTTGGATTCCGCCTTGTTCACGCCGGCGACCAGCGGAATGCCGAACGCCAGGGTCTTGCCGGAGCCCGTGGGCGCCCGGCCCACCACGTCGCGACCGTCGAGCAGGTCGGGAATGGTGGCCGACTGGACCTCGAAGGGCTGTCGGATGCGTTGTTGATCGAGGACCGCGACGATCTCGTCGGGTACGCCGAGATCGGCGAACGTGGTGGCCATTGAAGACGCCTTCGAGCGGGGATCTCTCGCTGGGCCTCTGCCCGCGACCAGCCGCTTCTGCTTGAAGGATACCGCCGCGGGTGTCGACTGAATGATCCATGGACATCATCGGGCCGGGACGACACGTCGACGGTCGGGCCGTCCGAGGGTGAGTCACCGTCGAGCGTGGCGCGTTCCGCCGGGCTCGTCCGGGCCGAAGCAGACGTCATGGTGGTGCTCACCTGGGCGCAACCTCTTGCGCGGCGCGTCCCTATGCCGTCAGAATGCCTTCCGGCGACGTCAGGGGCGGAGATGGCGGCAGTGATGGGATCTCGGGGAATTTCTCGACTGGCGATGCTGCTGGTCGGCGCACTGGTGGCAGCGGGGCTCGCAGTGGCGTCGCCCGCGGCGGCCGCAGGACCGGTCGTCTACGTCGATGCGGCGGCGATCGGGGTCGGCGACGGATCGTCGTGGACGGATGCGTTCACCGACCTCCAGGACGCACTGGCGGTCGTGTCGCCGGGTGACGAGATCCACGTCGCCGAGGGCACGTACACGCCCGACGCCAGCGACCGGAACGTGACTTTCGAGCTCGTCGATGACGTGGACCTGATCGGCGGCTACCAATCCGGCGGCGCGGCCGGACCCGACCCCGCCCTCTACCCGACGATCCTGTCGGGCGATCTCGCCGGCGACGATCTCCCCGGCTTCGTCAACAATGAGGAGAACAGCCTTCATGTGGTAACCGCTGGCGACACAATCGTGACGGGTCTTCGGTTCGATGGACTTGTCGTTCGAGGCGGGAACGCCAACGGATCTGCCAGCAACTTTCTCGGCGGAGGACTGGTGCTGAACGGTGCCGAAAACGTGACGATCGTCGATTCGTCGTTTATGTACAACACCGCAGACGGCCAAGGCGGCGGGCTACTCATCTGGGATTCGACGAGCGTCGATGTCGTGGACGCGACGTTCTCGTTCAACAACGCTTCTCATGAACATGTCGGCTGCGACTACACCGGTGGCGCCGGGGGTGGAATCGCCGTCATCGACTCCGTCGACGTCTCGATAAGTGGTGCAGTTGTCACCTACAACAGTGCCTCTGAACTGAGCAGCGGTGGCGGCATGTATCTCGAGTGCAGTTCGGTCGTTGTCTCCGATTCGCTCATCGCCAACAACACCGCCTCGTCGTCTGGCGGCGGCATTGAGACCGGCATCGCTTCCACCGTGATCGAGCGAACAACGATCACCGACAACGAGGCGGTCTATTCCGGGGGAGGACTTTCATACGACACTTCGTTGGGTGGCGCCTACCTAGTTGACAGCATCGTTTCGAACAACACGGCTGGGGCAGGTGGCGGGGGTGGCATGGCGGTAAGTGGCGACTCCGTTGTCCATACGGTCAACACTTCGATCACGGGCAACGCAGCAAGTATCGGCGGTGGAGTCCTCAACGGCAGTTACCTCACGTCAACGATCGTCAACTCCGATATCTCGGGCAACACGGCTTCGAATGCGGGTGGGGGGATCTACAGCGAGGAGTGGGGCGGCTCAACAATTGTCAATTCTACGATCGCGAATAACAGCGCCTCGGTAGGCGGAGGCATCTTCAGCGAAGACTTCGGTGGCTCCACGATCACCAACTCGACGATCGCTGACAACGACGCAGCGGCAGGTGGTGCCGGCATCTACCACAGCGATGCGGGAGGCTCCACGATTCGCAACTCGATCGTGTGGGGGAACACACCCGATGCCGTATTCGGCGGCAGTGCGACACCGATCGTCACCAATTCAGATGTCGAGGGTTGGACCGGCGGTGGGGTCGGCAACATCGATGCGGATCCGTTGTTCGTCGGGGCGGGCGACTACCGACTCCAGCCTGGCTCACCGGCGCGGGACGCCGGTGACAATGCGGCCGTGCCGGCCGATCAGTACGACGTCGACGGCGACGCCGACACGACCGAGCCCACACCGGACCTCGACCTGCAGGACCGCATCTGGGGCCCGACGGTCGACATGGGTGCCTACGAGTTCTCGTCGCTGCCGGTGGCGGTCGGTGGTGTGGCGTCCGTCGTCGAGGGCAACGTCGGCTCGAAGCTCGTGCAGGTCCCGCTGAACCTGTCGTTCCCGAGCCCGCTGCCGGTGACGGTCGACTGGACCACTGCAGACTGGACCGCCGCCGCCCCCGGTGACTATGTCGCCGCGTCGGGCACGGTGACGTTTGCACCGGGCGAGACCGCGAAGTCGGTGCCGGTCAGCGTCAAATCGGACGCCCTGTACGAGACCGACGAGATCCTCGGTGTCATCTTCTCCAACCCGACCAACGCGACCGTCGGCGGATTCCTGGGCCTCGGCCTTGCCGTGATCACCAACGACGATGCCCAGCCCACGGCTGCGATCGGGGGCTTCGTCGCGACCGAGGGCGACCGCGGCACCACGTCCTACGACCTCCCGATCACCCTGTCGGCGCCGGCCGGGGTGCCGGTGTCCATCGACTGGGCCACCGAGGATCTGCCCACGAACCCCCGTGTCGCCCATCCGGGCAGCGACTTCGTGGCCGCGTCGGGCACTGTGACGTTCGCGCCGGGGGAGACGGTGAAGAACATCCGGATCGACGTCATCGGCGACACCGACGACGAGCCCCCGCTGCTCTACGGCGAGTGGGGACTCGTGCGATTCACGAACCCGGTGAACACCGTCGTCACCGGCGGTCTCTTCGGACTCGGTCTGTTCATCATCATCGACGATGACGTCGTCGACTCGACCTACCGGATCCGCATGGGATCGGCGGCCAATGCGCCGATGCTCGACGGCGCGTCCTTCCCGGCGAACGGGTCGATCGTCCGGCCGTACCTGCGCTTCTCGTCCGGCGACGTGATTCTCGACGGCGAGGGCAACGGGGTCGACTGGTACATCGACGAGGTCCTCTTCCGAGACGGCGACTGGGACGAACCCTTCCGGATCAGCAATGTGCTCCCGACCCTGCCGATCGGGACACCGTTCTCCGGCGACTATCCGCCCGGGTCGCTCAACGAGTTCCTGCTGACCCCGGGCGAACACACGATCCGGGCCGACGCGGCCTACCCCGGCGGCACCAAGCAGTTCATCGCCACGTTCACGGTGGAGGGATAGCGCGGGCGGCTACTCGTCGGTCCCGGTGACGTTGCCGTCTCGGTCGAGGCGCAGCGACGCCGAGTTCATGCAGTACCGCTGACCCGTGGGAGCCGGACCGTCGGGGAACCGGTGGCCGAGGTGGGCGCCACAGTTGGCGCAGACGGCTTCTTCGCGGACCATGCCGTGGCTCGTGTCGGTGTGGATCTCGACCACGTCCTCGCCCACGGTGTCGAAGAAGCTCGGCCACCCGGAGCCGGATTCGAACTTGGTCTCGCTGGTGAAGAGGGCGGTGTCACACACGACGCAGCGGTAGGTGCCGTCGTCGTGGCAGTCCCAGTATTCGCCGGTGAACGCCCGCTCGGTGCCGGCCTCCTGGGTCACGGTGTACTGGGCCGGGGTGAGACGGTCGCGGAGCTGGTCGATCGTCTCGCCGGTGGGGAGGGTCTCGCTCATGTCGGAGCCTTTCGTTGCTGTCTGCACCGTAGAACACCTCGTCTCGTCGATTTGGTCCCGAACCGGCCAGATTCCTCCGTTCGGTCCTTGACCGAACAGCTGTTCGCAATTACGTTCTTGTCATTCGTTCCGGCCGGTGGGTGTCACACCCCCTTCGTAGGTTCGAGCCCAACAACCCCACACCCCCCGATCTCGACACCGAAGGTGTCGGACAACATCGAAGACGTAGGAGACACAGTGGAACGAGACAAGGCACTCGACATGGCCCTCGGGCAGATCGAGAAGCAGTTCGGCAAGGGCTCGGTCATGAAGATGGGCGAGAAGGGCAGCATGAGCATCGAGTCGATCCCGACCGGTGCCCTGGCCCTCGATCTGGCGCTCGGCATCGGTGGTCTGCCCCGCGGTCGTGTCACCGAGATCTACGGCCCGGAATCATCGGGCAAGACCACACTCGCCACCCACGTGGTCGCCGAGGCCCAGCGCAACGGTGGCATCTGTGCCTACATCGATGCCGAGCACGCGATGGACCCGGTGTACGCCAAGGCGATCGGTGTCGACATCGACGAACTCCTGATCTCCCAGCCCGACACCGGTGAACAGGCCCTCGAGATCGTCGACATGCTGGTGCGCTCCGGTGCCCTCGATGTGATCGTGATCGACTCGGTGGCCGCGCTCACGCCTCGTGCCGAGATCGAAGGCGAGATGGGCGACACCCACGTCGGGCTCCAGGCCCGTCTCATGTCGCAGGCGCTGCGCAAGCTCACGGGCAACCTCAGCAAGTCGCAGACCGTGTGCATCTTCATCAACCAGCTACGAGAGAAGATCGGCGTGATGTTCGGTTCGCCCGAAACCACCCCGGGCGGTCGTGCGCTGAAGTTCTACTCGTCGTGCCGGCTCGACATCCGTCGCATCGAGTCGATCAAGGACGGCGTCGAGGTCGTGGGCAACCGCACCCGGGTCAAGGTCGTGAAGAACAAGTGCGCCCCGCCGTTCCGGCAGGCCGAGTTCGACATCATGTACGGCACCGGCATCTCCCGAGAGGGTTCGGTGCTCGACCTCTCTGTCGAAGAGGACATCGTCAAGAAGTCGGGTGCCTGGTACACCTACGACGGCGAGCAGCTCGGCCAGGGCCGCGAGAACGCCAAGAAGTTTCTCCAGGACAACCCCGAGGTCATGGTCGAGATCTCCGATCGGGTCTGGAAGGCCGTCATGCCCGAGATCGAGGAAGCGGCGGAGGCCATCGACCTCACCGAGGACGACGACGAGTTCTCCGAGGCCGACGACATGCCCATCGCCCTCGACGACTGACACATACCTTCCCCCAAGAACGAACGAGTGGGCCGCCCTCGGGCGGTCCGCTCGTCGTTTTCTCCTGGTTCAGTCGAGCGTGATCACCACACTGCAGTTCGCGGCTTCACCGCGTCCGAAGAGCTTGCCGACCTTGGACATGGCCTTCATCGCGGATACCTGAAAGCCGTACTTGGCCTTGATCGCCCCCTCGACGGGGGCAGAGGCCGCGCCAGTCGCCACCGTCGCGGAACCGGTCACCGTGGCGGCACCCTCGGCGACGACGCCCTTCATGTTGCTGGGCGCCAGCTCGACCGCAGGTGTCGCGTTGATCCGCTTCACCTTCCACGACTCGAGGCCGGTCGTGAACCCGACGGTGCCATCGCCCAGGTCGGCGATCCACACGGGCGACTCCTTGCGACGGCCGTCCTTGGTGAAGGTGGTGAGGCGGACGTACTTCTCATCGGCGATGGAGGGCATGGTCGACAGTAACCCGTCGAGCCTCGCCGTATTCCGTTCGGATTTCCCGCAAGTGAAGTGGCGATTCTCTGGCGTGAGTCCGGCGATCGTGCGACTTCCTCACCGCTAGCCTGACCGGGTGGGGAAGTCCTATGTGATCCGCACCTACGGGTGTCAGATGAACGAGCACGACTCGGAGCGCATCTCCGGGCTGCTCGAGGCAGACGGGATGTCACGCGTCGACGACGTGGCCGACGCCGACGTGGTCGTTCTCAACACCTGCTGCATCCGGGAGAACGCCGACAACAAGCTCTACGGGGCGCTCGGTCATCTCAAGGCGCTCAAGGAGTCGAAGCCGGGTATGCAGATCGCCGTTGCCGGCTGCCTCGCGCAGAAGGACCGCGACCTCATCACGGAGCGGGCTGGGCATGTCGATGTCGTCTTCGGCACCCACAACGTCGATCGGGCCGTCGAGTTGCTCGAGCATGCGGCGGAGAACGGGCCCATCGTCGAGATTCTCGAGGCGACCGCCCGCGAAGATGCCGACCGGTTTCCCTCGGCGCTGCCGACCCGTCGCGAGGTCGACCACGCCGCCTGGGTGACCATCCAGGTCGGCTGCGACAACACGTGCGCCTTCTGCATCGTGCCGTCGGTCCGCGGCCCGGAAGTGAGTCGTTCCTTCGGCGCACTCGTCGCCGAGGTCGAACAGCTGGCCGCCGATGGCGTGAGCGAGATCACCCTGCTCGGGCAGAACGTGAACAGCTACGGCCGCGACCTGGCGCTCGCCCGCCGAGGCGAGTCGTCGGACGACGACGCCGAGTGGTGTGGTGAGCGCTGGACCCGGGACCGCCGGGCCCGGCCGCTGTTCGCCGACCTCATTCGTGCGACCGGCGCGGTCGAGGGCATCCATCGGGTGCGCTTCACCAGCCCGCATCCGAAGGACATGCGCGACGACGTGTATGCGGCAATGGCCGAGACGCCGGCCGCGTGTGAGCATCTGCACTTCCCACTCCAGTCGGGGAGCGACACGATCCTGGCCGCCATGCATCGCGGCTACACCGGCGAGCGCTATCTCGAGAAGCTCGCCGCCGCCCGCGCCGCGATCCCGGGTCTCTCGGTGACCACCGACATCATCGTCGGTTTCCCCGGTGAGACCGACGACGACTTCGAGCGCACCCTCGAGATCGCCGCGGCCGCACGGTTCGACGCGGCGTTCACCTTCGTCTTCTCGCCCCGGCCGGGCACCGAGGCGGCCGAGATGACCGACCGGTTCGTCGATCACCAGGTGGCGGTCGAACGTTACGAGCGGCTCCGCGTCGTGATCGAGCGGTCCAGTCGAGCGGCCAACGAGGCCCGCATCGGCCACATCGAGGAAGTGACGATCGAGGGTCCATCGAAGAAGGATCCGTCGGTGCTCACCGGCCGCACCCGCCGCAACACGCTCGTGCACTTCGCTGCCCCCACGCCGCTGCGGGTCGGGTCCTATGCCCGGGTCGAGATCACCGATGCCCGGGTCAACCACCTACGGGGCAGCTTCGTCGAGGCCACCCATCCGGCTCGTCACCGCACCCGCATCCCGGTCGCTGCCGGTTGATGGCAGTCCCCGAAGCGCCGCGAGGTTTCGGACCGGGCGTGCGTAAGGTGCTCGGCGAACACGACCTCGACGGGCTGGCCGTCGACGGCGGGATCGAACTGCTCCGGGTCAACCCGGCAGAACTCGCCCTCGCAGTGCTCCATCAGCGGGCCCCGGACACCGGCCCGCTGCTCGATGAGGTCGATCGGCTGCTGTGGCTGGCCAACGTGCCACCGGCCCCCGAGGTGATCGCCACCGGCCGCAGCGATGGTGGCGACGAAACCGTGGTGCTCGCCCTCGGCCGCGACGCCGTCTCGGCCGAGCACGGCCACCCGATGGGCCCCGAGGCGCTGGCCTCTTCGCTCGCCACCGCGCTCTCGGACCTTCACGCCCGACCCGCCCAGCACTGCCCGTTCACTGCCGACGCGGCGACGCTGCGTCGCGTGGTGGACCAGCGGATCGACGCCGGTGCGGTGACCGACGTGGACGACGGTCCCTACGCCGGGCGCGACGCCGGGTCGCTGGCCGCGATCTTCGACCAACTGACGGCCGATCTCGGACCGCCCGACGATCCCGTCTTCATTCACGCCGGGTTGGCGGCCAAGCGCCTGTGGCTCGACCCGGCCGGCGGCCTGACACTTCTCGGCTGGCGCTGGGCCGGTGTCGGCGATCGTCACCTCGACCTTGCCGCCGCGGCGGCCATGCTGACGAGCCTCTACGGTCCGGCGCTGGTCGGTCCGTTCATCGAGTCCTACGGGTTCGATCGGGTCGACCTTCGACGCCTCGATGCCCACCAGATCCTCGCCCACCTCCTCGCATGACCGACCCTGCAGGCCGGCGCGCCGATCGGCCGCTCGTGATCCTCGGGCCCACCGCGTCGGGCAAGTCCGATCTCGCCCTCGGTGTGGCGGAGGCGTTGGGTGATGTCGAGCTCGTGTCGATCGACTCGATGCAGGTCTACCGGGGGATGGACATCGGCACGGCCACGCCCTCGACCGCCGAACGGGCGCGCGTGCCGCATCACCTGATCGACCTCGTCAGCCCCGACCACGGCTTCACGGTCGGGGAGTTCCAACGACGGGCGCGTGCGGCCCTGGCCGACATCCGACAGCGGGGCAGGACGCCCGTCCTGGTCGGCGGCACCGGACTCTATCTGCGCTCGGTCATCGATGATCTGGAGTTACCGGGACAGTTCCCCGAGGTTGCCGCCGAACTCGAACTCGAGCCGGAGACGGCGACGTTGCACGCCCGTCTCGCGACGCTCGACCCTGTCGGCGCGTCGCGGATGGAGCCCAACAACCGCCGGCGGGTGATGCGGGCGCTGGAGGTGACCATCGGGAGCGGTCGACCGTTCAGCTCGTTCGGCCCCGGCATGGAGCACTACGGCCCCACCCCGTTCGTGCAGATCGCGCTGCGTTGGCCTCGCGAGGTCCTGAACGAACGCATCGAAGCCCGCTACGAGCGTCAGATGGCCGACGGATTCCTCGACGAGGTCCGGGCGCTGGCCGCGCTCGGACCCAGCCGCACCGCCGCCCAGGCGCTCGGCTATCGCGAGCTGCTGGCCCACGTCGCCGGCGACACGACACTCGACGAGGCGTTGACCACGGCCATCGCCCGCACCCGCCGCTTCGCCCGTCGCCAGGATCGCTGGTTCCGCCGCGACCCACGGCTCTTCTGGGTGGACATGCCGACGACAGCCGACGAGGTCATCGCTCTGTGGGACGACGTTCTGGCAAAGGGCGAGTGATGACGGCGCCGAACTGCGAGAATGGGGAGCCATGAGCGCCCGCTACAGCAAGCACCACGGTCTGGGCAACGACTTCCTGGTCATGCTCACCGAGAGTCTCCCGCTCGACGCGGTCGAGCGGGCCATCGCGCTGTGCGATCGCCACACCGGCATCGGCGCCGACGGCTTGATCTTCGGCATCGCCCGCCCCGACGGACGCATGGCCATGCGTCTTCTGAACTCCGACGGCAGCCCGGCCGCGCTGAGCGGCAACGGCCTCCGCTGTTTCGCCCAGGCGATCGCCCGTGAGCGCGACGTGCCCCACCTCGAGATCGACATCGAGACACCGGCGGGCATCCGGCACTGCACGGTCATGGCGACCGAGGAGCACCACACGGTGGTGGCCACCGTCGACATGGGTGTGGTGTGTCCGGGACCGGATCCGGACACCCGGGACCTGATGGCCGCCGCGGGACCGTCGGTGGCGATGGTCAAGCGTTGGGAGACCGGCGACATCGGCAATCCCCATGTCGTCTGCGAGGTCGACGACCCCGACGCGATCGACCTGGCGGTCGCCGGCCCGGCGATCGAAGCCCACTTCGAGGAGGGCGCCAACGTGCACTTCGTGGCGGTCAGCGGACCCAACGAGATCAGCGTCAAGGTGTGGGAACGCGGCGCGGGCATCACGGAAGCGTGCGGTACCGGGGCCACGGTGGCGGCCCAGATCTTCCACAACTGGGAGCTGGTCGGCCCCAAGGTCGTCGTTCGCATGCCGGGCGGCGATGCGCTGGTCGACCTCGGTGGCCCGGTCACCCTGACCGGTCCGGCGACCCACATTGCCGATTTCGAGGTTCCGGATGCCTGACGCCGGCAGGGGGCTGGGCGATGGCGTGGTCGGCGACAGTGGTCCTGGCGATGGCGAGCTCGAGCTGGACGAGTGGCTCGACGAGGCGGAGGATGAGAGCCATCGCGGTGCGTTCGGCGACTATGGCGGTGCGTCGACCGGGCTGATTGAACGGACCTTCCGTGAGCGCATCGTGCTGGTCGGTGTCACCCGCGACGGCGAAGACTCCCACGACACCGACGCTTCGCTCGACGAGCTGGCGCTGCTGGTCGACACCGCCGGCGCCGATGCGGTGGAACGGGTGCACCAGAACCGGATGTCGCCCGACCCCGCCACGTTCATCGGCTCGGGCAAGGCCAAGGAGGTCCGTGAGATCGCCGAGGCGGTCGATTGTGACACCGTAGTGTTCGACGACGAACTCACGCCGGCCCAGCAGTTCAACCTGGAGAAGATCCTCGGTCGGTCGGCCCTGGACCGCACCGCCGTCATCCTCGACATCTTCGCTCAGAACGCGAGCACCCTCGAAGGCAAGGCCCAGGTGGAGCTGGCTCAACTGCGCTACCGACTACCCCGGCTGCGCCGCGCCGGGGGAAACTTCTCGCAGCAGGACGGTCGCATCGGCACCCGCGGTCCCGGCGAGACCCAGCTCGAGGTCGATCGGCGGCGGTTGGTGCGTCGCGTTCACAAGCTCGAGGCCGATCTGCGCAAGGTCCAGGCCCATCGCCAGACCCAGTCCAAGGCCCGGACCCGCACCCGCAACCGGGCTGTGGCGCTCGTCGGCTACACCAATGCCGGGAAGTCGTCGTTGTTGAACCGCCTCACCGACGCGGATGTGCTGGTCGAGGATCGGCTCTTCGCCACTCTCGACGCCACGACGCGCAAGCTCGCCCTGCCGGGCGGCGAAACCGTGTTCGCCACCGACACGGTCGGCTTCGTCAAGAAGCTGCCCCACCAGCTGGTCACCGCATTCAAGACCACCCTGGATGTGGTGCGCGACGCCGATCTGCTGGTGCACGTCGTCGACGGGTCCGGTCCCGACCCGGAGGGATCGATCGCCGCGGTCCGTGAGGTGCTCGAAGAGATCGGGGCCGGCGAGGTGCCGCAGCTGATGGTCTTCAACAAGTCCGACCGGGGCGACGGCGCGGCCAAGCTCGCCGAACGCTACGAGGGATCGGTCGCCTGCTCCGCCCACACCGGTGAGAACATCGATCTCGTGATGGCCACGATCGGCGACCGAGTGCGGTCCATGACCGAGCTGGCCGAGCTGCTGGTGCCGTGGGATCGCGGCGACGTGCTCGCGTCGGTCCACCGCGAGGGACAGGTGCTCAGCGAAGCCGCCGAGGAGCACGGGATGCGCATCAAGGCCCGGCTCGAGCCGTCGTCGCTCGGTGCGCTCAAGGCCTACGTCGTGGCCGATGGGGAAGGAACGTCGACCTCATGACGACTCCCATCGGTGGCTTCGTGCCGCCCACGTATCCCTACGACCGGCTCGACGGGTTCCGGGCCGCCGCCGAGCGATTCGAGGGCGGTGCCATCGACTGCTCGATCGGTACCCCGTTCGATCCGCCGCCGGCCGAGGTGATCGCCGCCCTCGCCACCTCGGGTGCCGAACGGGGCTACCCGCCGTCGGTCGGCACCCCGGCCTTTCGCAACGCTGCCGCCGCCTGGTTGGCTCGTGAGCTCGACGTGGCCGTCGACGCCGACACTCAAGTGGCGGCCTGCATCGGCACGAAGGAGTTCGTGGCCAGCACACCGAATTATCTCAAGCTGCGCGACCCCAGCCGTGACACGGTCCTCTACCCGGCGGTGTCCTACCCCACCTATGCGATGGGAGCGACCCTCGCCGGGTGTCGAGCGGTGCCGGTGCCGGTCGACGCACAGTGGCGCATTGATCTGGCGGCCATCGACCCCGCCGATGCCCGTCGTGCGCTGTGCCTCTGGGTGAACACGCCCGGCAACCCGGCCGGCGGTCTCGACGACCTGTCTGCGGTCGCCGCGTGGGGCCGCGCCAACGACGTCGTCGTGTTGAGCGACGAGTGCTATGTCGAGTTCACATGGGATGGCCCCGGTCGCACGATCCTGACCGAGGGAACCGACGGTGTCCTCGCCGTTCACTCCCTGTCGAAGCGTTCCAACCTCGCCGGCACCAGGGCCGGCTTCTACGCCGGTGACACGGAACTCGTCGAGTACCTCCGCGAGGTGCGCAAGCACGGCGGCTGCCTCGTGCCCGGTCCGGTGCAGGCTGCGGCTGTTGCCGCGTGGGATGACCAGGTGCATGTCGACGAGCTGCGCGACGTCTACCGGCACCGCCTCGAGCTGGGCATCGAACTGTTCGCCCGGATCGGCATCGAGGCGACGATGCCGCAGGGCGGGTTCTACCTGTGGGTCGCCGCACCCGACGGCGATGCGTGGGGTCTCACCCGGGAGCTGGCCGAACGGACCGGGGTGATCGTGAGCCCCGGTGAGTTCTACGGTGACGCCGGCGCCGGTCATGTGCGGCTCGCCGTCGTGCAGCCCACCGAACGACTCCAGCTTGCGGTCGATCGCCTGACGTGACCCTGCCGGCGGTGGGGGAGTGGCCGGGGACCGGGCGATAGCCTGCCCGCCATGTCCGATCTCACGTCACGTATCGAAGCGCTCTGGGAATCCCGCGACAGCCTGGATGTCGACGACCCGGAGGTCATCGCCGCCGTCCACGAGGCGATCGACCAGCTCGACACGGGCGTTGCCCGCGTCGCCGAGGTCGGCGACGACGGCGAGGTGATCGTGCATCAGTGGTGCAAGTACGCCGTGTTGCTGCTCTTCAAGATCTCCAAGATGGACACCATCGACAACGGGCCGTTCGAGTACGCCGACAAGATCCCGCTGAAGCGTGACTACATGTCCCGTGGTGTGCGGGTGGTGCCGGGCGCCCAGGCCCGCTGGGGCAGCTACCAGGCTCCGGGGGTCGTGATGATGCCGAGCTACATCAACATCGGCGCCTACGTGGACGAGAACACCATGGTGGACACCTGGGCGACCGTGGGCAGCTGCGCCCAGATCGGCAAGAACGTGCACCTCAGTGGTGGCGTCGGCATCGGTGGTGTGCTCGAACCGGCCCAGGCCGCACCGGTGATCATCGAGGACGAATGCATGATCGGCAGCCGCTGCATCGTCGCCGAAGGCGCCCGGGTCGGCGAAGGCACGGTGCTCGGTGCCGGTGCGGTGCTCACGGGGTCGATTCCGGTGATCGACGTGGAGACCGGCGAGGAGATCTCCCGCGGTGTCGTGCCGCCCTGGTCCGTGGCGGTGGCCGGTACCCGGCCCCGCTCGTTTCCCGGCGGCGAGTTCGGTCTCCCGGCGGTACTCGTGATCAAGCGGCTCACCGAGGGCCAGCGTCACGACAAGTCCGCGCTCAACGACATCCTTCGTGACCATGGCGCGGCGACCTGAGATGCTGACCCGGTGCGCGTGACCTCACTTCCGACCGGCGACCTCTTCGCACTGACCGCGGCGCTCGTCGACATACCGTCGGAGAGCCGCAACGAGCAGGAGATCGTGCAGCTCCTCGAAGACGACCTGCGCTCGCACGCGCACCTCACCGTCGATCGGATCGGCGACAACCTCGTTGCCCGCACCACGCTCGGACGACCGCGACGGCTCGTGCTGGCCGGCCACACCGACACCGTGCCCGCCGATGGCAACGCCGGCGCCCGTATCGACGGCGAGCGGATGTACGGCGTCGGCACCACCGACATGAAGGGCGGCATCGCAACGATGCTCGAACTCGCCCGGACGATGACCGCACCCGCCGTCGATGTCACGTATGTCTTCTACGCCCGCGAGGAGATCGCCGTCGCCAACAGCGGCCTGCTCGAGATCGAGGCCGCCCGTCCCGAGCTGCTGGAGGGCGATGTCGCGCTGCTGGGTGAGCCGACCCTCGGCGCCGTCGAGGCGGGTTGCCAGGGCACGATGCGCATCGAGATCTCGCTCGTGGGTGCTCGGGCCCACACCGCCCGCCCGTGGATGGGTCGCAACGCGATCCACCGATTGGGT
Organism: Acidimicrobiales bacterium; assembly: GCA_040219515.1. Lineage (NCBI taxonomy): Bacteria > Bacillati > Actinomycetota > Acidimicrobiia > Acidimicrobiales > Acidimicrobiales bacterium. The sequence continues at coordinate 163,624 of JAVJSI010000007.1, read as the reverse complement.
GCGCTGCTCAACATCGTCGGCAACTACAAGCCTCGTGAACCCATGATCGAGGGTTGTGCCTACCGCGAGGCGCTCCAAGCGGTACACGTCGAGGGCGGCGTGGCCGGCAATGTCGTGCCGGATCGCGCCATGATGCGGCTCAATCACCGCTTTGCCCCCGACCGCACGGTCGAGGAAGCCGAGGTGTTCCTGCGGGACCTACTCGCGCCGGCGATGGCCGAGGGCGACACCCTCGAGGTGGTCGATGCCTCGCCCGCCGCGCTTCCGGGTCTCGGTGATCCGTTGTTGGCCGCCCTCATCGAGCGCGGCAACCTGGAGGTTCGGGCGAAGCTGGGCTGGACCGATGTGGCATTCTTCTCGGCCCGTGGAGTGCCGGCCAGCAACTTCGGACCGGGCGATGCCACCATCGCCCACACCGCCGACGAGTATCTCGAGCGTCAGTGGTTGACCGACACCCACGCCGCCCTCGTGGATCTGTTGACCCACGGGGCGTGAGGCAGGCGGTCGGCCCGGCGCCTCAGAGCTTGCGCATGACGGTGACGACCTTGCCGAAGATCTGCACCTCGTCGGGCGAGAACACCATGTCGGTGAGCGCGGGGTTGGCGGGCACGAGCACGATCTTGCCGTCGCGGCGGCGCAGGGTCTTGACCGTGGCCTCTTCGCCGGGGATGCCGGCGACCACGATGTCGCCGTCGGCCGCGTCGTCCTGATTGCGGCACACGACGAAGTCGCCGTCGAAGATGCCCACGTCGATCATCGACTCGCCCCGGACCCGCAGCATGAACAGTTCGCCGCCGCCGGTGAGGTCGGCCGGCATCGGGACGAGTTCCTCGACGTTCTGCTCGGCCAGCACGTCGGTGCCGGCGGCGACGTCGCCGACGAGGGGAATGTGCTTGACCGGTCGACGATCGGCGGTGGAGGCGCCGCCGTTGTAGTGGACCTGGATGGCGCGGGGCTTGGACGGGTCACGGACGAGATAGCCGGCGTCTCGCAGGTTGTCGAGGTGTGACTTGACGGTCGCCGGAGAGCGCAGGCCCACCGCTTCGCCGATCTCGCGCACCGACGGCGGGTAGCCACGGTCGGCCTGGTGCTCCACGATCATGTCGAGGATCTGTCGCTGGCGAGGGGTGAGCGTGTCGGACATGTCCGCCTCCGGGGCCGGTCGTCCCCAGGGGTTGGGGACTTCCTGTGGATGAGTTGTTGACAACGAACATGTGTTCGGGTTGACTGTGTCGAACGGCTGTTCGCCGGACACATGTTCGCCAAACATTCGTTCGCCGTCAAGTACCTCTTCGGAATTCCTCCCCGATGAGTGTCACACCCCAGGAGCACACTCGAGCCATGACTGCAGCACTCGCCCCCGCCACCCTCGCCCCCGCCGCCACCGTTCGGGCTTCGCGTCCGGCTCGTCCGCTGAGTCCCGAGGTCTACCGTCGTCGTCGCCTCGCCGTCGTCGCCCTCGTCGTGGGCCTGTTGCTCGGCCTCGCCTCGTTCGGCCGTCAGGCCGACGCCACCCGCACCGCCGAGGTCCAGGCCGCCGAGGCCGTGCTGGTCGTGGTGCAGCCCGGCGACACCCTGTGGACCATCGCCGACTCGCTGGCCGGCGGCACCGACCTTCGTCCGCTGGTCGCCGAGCTCAGCGAGATCGCCGGTGGCGCGTCGATCCAGCCCGGCCAGCTGCTGCAGATTCCCGGCGATCTCGTCGACTGAGCGAGCCCGGTCGGTTCAGGTCCGCACGTAGCGGGCGAACAGCGTGCCGTCGTCCTCGAGGAGCCGCACGAGGCGCATCGTCATCCCCGCTCCGGGCGCGCCGGCCACGATCCGCTTCGAATCACCACCGGCCAGCAGCGGCGAGATGCTGAGACACATCTCGTCGATCGCTCCGGCACGGTGGAGCATCCCGTTGAAGGTCGGTCCTCCCTCGGTGAGCACCACTCCTGCTCCTCGTCGGGCCAGCTCGGCGGTGATGCCCTCGGGTTCGGGCCGGGCCGTCGACAGGCGCACCACCTCGGCGTCGAGGGCCGCGAGCGCATCGGCGTCGGCATCGTGACCGGCGATCACCAGCGGCCGGGCCTGGTCATCGGCTCGTTCCGCGAAGGCGGGCAGGGTCGGGTCCACGCGGCCACTGGCCGTCACGATGGCCAGGCCCGGCGCGGCGGCACGGCCGGCGGCGTGGCGGCGAGCCGCGATCTCGGGCGACGTCTGCGGCATCCGGTAACGCTCGGCCACCGCGGTGCCCGATGCCACGAGGACCCAGTCGCAGCTGGCCCGCAGCGCACCGAACACCGCCTTGTCGCCGGGTCCGCCGAGTGCACCGCTGAGGCCGTCGACCGTCGTGGCACCGTCGATGCTCGCGATCATGTTGGCCATCACCCACGGGCGGCCGTCGCGCGGCGCTCGCGGGTCGGCGAGATAGAGGTCGAGCGGATCGACGTCGTCCTCGAAATGGGGGTGAATCTGGCGCACGCACCGGGACTTTACTCTCACGCCGCGTGGCGAGTCGGTGGCATCCACCGGTTGTCCACCGAGATGGGGACGATCTGTGGACAGGGGCGGGCATATCCACCGGGAATCCACATGCGCTCCCCTTTTGGTCCACATGGGCAGACCCGTAGGGTGCTCAACGCCGTGCGGTACGGGTCGTCGCCAGGATGGTGGTGGCAAACGTCTCGCACAGAGTCGAATCGCTCCTTGGGGGCCCTACGCCGGGGGGTGTGGGGAAATCGGCGCCAACGGTGTCGCCCTCTTACCCAGGTCGACCCGTCCGCACGGCCATCTCGAACATCTGGCCCGTCCAGCGGAATCGGAAAGGGGCCCGAACATGGCGCTCATCAGTGATCAGGCAAGCTCGATCGACCAGACGGGCCTACGCCGGTTCTTCACGGTGGCCGGCACCGACCCCTACGACGCCGTCGAATGGGAGGCGCGCGACGCCCGCCTCACCGACTATCGCGACGGCTCGGTGGCGTTCGAACAGTCGGCCATCGAGGTGCCGGTCGGCTGGAGCCAGAACGCCACGAACATCCTCGCCCAGAAGTACTTCCGCGGCGCGCTCGACACCCCGGGGCGCGAGCGGTCGCTGCGCCAGGTCGTCGACCGCATCGTGGGCACGATCACCGAGTGGGGCCGCGCCGATGGCTACTTCGCCGACGAGGCCGAGGCCGACACGTTCCGAGCCGAGCTCGCTCATCTGCTGATCACGCAGAAGGCCGCCTTCAACTCGCCGGTGTGGTTCAACATCGGCGTCGACGGCGTGCCCCAGCAGGCCTCGGCCTGCTTCATCCTGTCGGTCGACGACACGATGGACTCCATCCTCAACTGGTACGCCGAAGAGGGACGGATCTTCAAGGGCGGCAGCGGTGCCGGGGTGAACCTGTCCCGCATTCGCGCGTCGAAGGAAGGGCTCAACGGCGGCGGCACGGCCAGCGGTCCCGTCAGCTTCATGCGGGGCGCCGACGCCTCGGCGGGCACGATCAAGTCGGGCGGCAAGACCCGCCGTGCCGCCAAGATGGTGATCCTCGACGCCGACCATCCCGACATCGAGGAGTTCATCTGGTGCAAGGCCAAGGAGGAACGCAAGGCCCGCGCCCTCGAAGCGGCCGGCTTCGACATGTCGCTCGACGGCGCCGACATCCATTCGGTGCAGTATCAGAACGCCAACAACTCCGTCCGGGTCACCGATGAGTTCATGCAGGCCGTGGTCGACGACTCCGAGTGGCACCTCACCGCCCGCAGCGACGGCCGCGTGATCGAGACCGTGAGGGCCCGCGACCTGTTCCGCCAGCTCTCCGATGCCGCCTGGCAGTGCGCCGACCCCGGCATCCAGTTCGACACCACGATCAACAAGTGGCACACGGCGCCCAACACCGGCCGAATCAACGGCAGCAATCCATGCGTCGAATACATGCACCTCGACGACAGTGCGTGCAATCTGGCGTCGCTGAACCTGATGAAGTTCCTGCCGCTCGAGGACGAGTCCCGGGCCACCGATGTGGGGGCCTTCGACGTCGACGGCTTCGCCCACGCCGTGCGGGTGCTCTTCACCGCCCAGGACATCCTCGTCGGCAATGCCGACTACCCGACCGAGCAGATCGGTGAGACCAGCCGGCGGTTCCGCCAGCTCGGCATCGGCTACGCGAACCTGGGCGCCCTGCTGATGACGCTCGGGCATCCCTACGACTCCGATTCCGGTCGGGCCGTGGCCGCGTCGCTCACCGCGCTGATGACCGGCCAGGCCTATCGCACGTCGACCGAACTCGCTGCCCGGTTGGGGCCCTTCGACGGGTTCGCAGAGAACCGGGAGCCCATGCTGCGCGTTCTCGATCAGCATCGAGTCGCGGCCGACGCCATCGACGGTGCCCTTGCGCCGGGCGCCATTCTCGACGCCGCCCGAGCCGCCTGGAACGACACCTGCGAGCAGGCCGACGTGGTCGGTGTCCGCAACTCCCAGGCGAGTGTGCTGGCCCCCACCGGCACCATCGGACTGCTGATGGACTGCGACACCACGGGGGTCGAACCCGACCTCGGGCTCGTGAAGTTCAAGCGTCTGGTGGGCGGCGGCACGATGAGCTTCGTCAACCGTTCGGTGCCCCGGGCTCTGCGCAATCTGGGCTACGACGAGACCGACATCGAGGCGATCGTCGCGCACATCGACGAGCACCACAGCGCGGTGGGCGCGCCGGGACTCGACCCCGAGCACCTGCCGGTGTTCGCGTGTTCGCTCGGCACCGATCCCATCCACCACCTGGGCCACATCAAGATGATGGGCGCGGTCCAGCCGTTCCTGTCCGGCGCGATCTCCAAGACCGTGAACCTGCCGGAGACGGCGACCATCGAGGAGATCGAGCTGCTGCTCATCGAGTCGTGGCGTCTCGGCCTGAAGGCCGTTGCGCTCTATCGGGACAACTGCAAGGTCGCCCAGCCCCTCTCGGTGGGAGACGGCGCTGCGGGGAGCCGGTCGGCGGGGTCCGGCACCGAGGTCGTCGAACGCATCGTCGAGAAGATCGTGCAGGAGCCGGTGCGCGAGCGACTGCCCCGGTCGCGGGCGTCGAAGACGTTCGAGTTCCGCGTGGCCGACTGCAAGGGGTTCGTCACGGTCGGCGAGTACGACGACGGTCGGCCGGGCGAGATCTTCATGCGGGTGTCGAAGCAGGGTTCGACCCTTGCCGGCATCATGGACGCCTTCGCCATCTCGCTCAGCCACGGCCTGCAGTACGGCGTGCCGCTCGAGGCGTTCGTCGAGGCCTTCGTGGGCATGCGCTTCGACCCCGCCGGCATGACCGACGACCCCGACATCCGCATCGCCAACAGCCTCATGGACTACCTCTTCCGCCGACTCGCGGTGATGTACCTGAGTCACGAGCAGCGGGTCGCCATGGGCATCCTCACCACGGGCGAGCGGACGCAGCCGACCCTGCCGGGGGTGGAGGAACACGTCACCGCCAGCACGCAAGGCTCAGACATCCCCCGTGACCCACCGGCCGCCGCCGATGCGCCGTTCTGCATGACGTGTGGCGTGCCGATGCAGCGGGCCGGTGCCTGCTATGTGTGCGGCGACTGCGGCACCACCAGTGGGTGTAGCTGACCCGGGTACGTTCGCACCTCGGCGACGGTGGTGGCCCTGGGCAATACTTCCGGCATGAGTGATGACCCGCGCCAGCCCAAGCCCGCATCCGCGCACACGGCCGCGGTGAACGCCGCGCATGCGGCGGCGCTGAGGCTCGACGATGCGGGGGATCACGAGCGGGCGACGCGGGGCCTGATCGCCACTCACGACACCGGCATCATCGACGGTCCGATCGGGCCGGCCTGGAACGTCAATGAGTGGGACTTCCTGCGCGACGAGGCGACCCCGCCGGCGACGGTGCACCCGAGCCTGTGGCGTCACGGTCGCCTGAACGCGATCCACGGACTCTTCGAAGTGGCCGACGGGGTGTGGCAGGCCCGGGGCTACGACATCTCGAACATCACGTTCATCCGGGGAGACGACGGGTGGGTGATCATCGACCCGCTGACGACGTCGTTCACCGCCCGGGCCTGTCTCGACCTGGCCAACGCGACGCTCGGCGAACGACCCGTCACCGCGGTGATCTACACCCACAGCCACACGGACCACTACGGCGGGATCCTGGGCGTGACCGATCACGAGGCCGTCGCCCGCGGTGACGTCCGCATCCTTGCTCCCGAGGGCTTCATGGCCGAGGCGGTGGCGGAGAACATCATCGCCGGTCCCGCCATGGCGCGGCGGGCCTTCTACCAGTTCGGCATGCTGTTGCCGGTCGGCCCGACCGGGCACATCGACTGTGGTCTCGGCAAGGCCATCCCTCGTGCCGCCTCGGACCTGCTCGCGCCCACCGAGGAGATCTCGCTGACCGGCACCGAGCTGACCATCGACGGGGTGCGGGTGGTGTTCCAGAACACGCCGGGCACCGAGGCCCCGGCCGAGATGAACTTCATGTTCCCCGACCACGGCGCCCTCTGCATCGCCGAGAACTGCACCCACACGATGCACAACGCGCTCCCGTTCCGGGGTGCCCAGGCCCGAGACACGCTCAGCTGGAGCAAGTACATCCAGGAGGCCATCGACCTCTTTGCCGACGGCATGGACGTGATGTTCTCCACCCACAACTGGCCCCGTTTCGGCAACGACGACGCCCGCCGGTACCTCGAACAGCAGCGCGACATGTATCGCTGGCTTCACGACCAGACCATGCGTCGGGCCAACCACGGCATGACGCCGAGGGAGATCGCCGAGGACCTCACCGCGCCCGAGTGCTTCACCGCCCAGGGCCACACCCGCGGCTACTACGGCACGGTCAGCCACAACTCGAAGGCCATCTACCAGCGCTATCTCGGCTGGTACGACGGCAACCCGGCCAACCTCCACCCGCACCCGCCCGAGGCGAGCGGGGCGCGCTACGTCGCCGCGATGGGAGGCGCCGACAAGGTGCTCGCGCTGGCCCGGACCGCCTTCGACGACGGCGACTATCGCTGGGTGTGCGAGCTGCTCAACCATCTCGTGTTCGCCGAACCCGACAACGAGGCCGCCCGTTTGCTCCAGGCCGACAGCTTCGAACAGCTGGCGTACCAGTCCGAGTCGGGCCCGTGGCGCGACTCCTACCTGATGGGTGCCAGCGAGCTGCGGACCGGGAGCAAGGGGCTCGGGATCGGGATGCGGGCGGTGACCGACGAACTCGACGTGTCGATGCTCGTCGAGGTGATCGGGGTGCGGCTGATCGCCGAGCAGCTCGAGGGCGAGCGGTTCACGATGAACTGGCGTTTCACCGATCTGGCCGACGAGAAAGATCACGTGATCGGCATCGACAACTGTGCGATCCACCATCGGCCGTCGACGACCGACCCGGCCGCAGCGGCGACGGTGACGGCCACCAAGGCCAGGGTCGCCGAGCTGCTGCGAGGCGAGATCGATGTCGACGGCTTCATCGCTGCCGCCGACGTGACCATCGATCACGAGGCCCCGGTGCGGACCTTCCTTGGCGCGCTCGATACCTTCAGCGGCGTGTTCGGCATCGTCGAGCCCTAGCGGCCGATCTCAGGGTTGCCCGAACTCGTCGACCAGTTTCCTCCACGCTTTGTCGTCGATCCCCTCGAGTTGCTCGGCGAGGGCCGCCGGGTCGAGATCCCCGGTGGTTCGCACGGTGAAGATCACGCCGTCGGCCAGCCAAACCACGGCGTTTCCGTCGAAACCGAACCCGGCATCTTCGTCGTCGGCGACGAGCCATCCCTGCTCGCCCCGAACGGTCACGGGCTCTCCACCGCCGGCGAAGTAGCGAGCGCCAAGGAGGCCTGAAGGATCGCCCGGAGCGGCGCGAACGGTCACGCTCGTGGACTCGTCGTCGGTACGGCCGTAGGAGACGATCGACCGTTTGGCGCCGACCGAGTACGACCCGAAGGCGAGGAGGTCGTTGTCGACCAACAGGTCGAGCCCGTCGGTGTCGGCAAGCGAGGCCAGATGGCCGTCGAAGGTGAGCGATTCGGCGATGTCGATGAGCTGAAGCGTGTCGTAGCTGCGGCTCGCGAGCATCACAGACAAAGATTCGTTCTCCGCCCAGATGATCGAGGCAGGAACGTTCGGTCCCTGCGGCGCCACAGCAGCCCCGGCGTGTCCACGCACGGTGATCGGATCACCCAAGCCATCAAGGTCCTCGATCTCACCGCCATCGAAGGTGGCGAGCAGCAGGTCTCCGTCGGCGAACGGATCGTCGTCGGTCCCGGCGCCGAACAGGAGACCCTGGGACACTCCTGGGCCGTCGTCGACGAGGGTGACGTCGTCGGCGTCGAGGAGTTCGATGCCGTCGGGGGGATCGGGCCAGACGAGCCTTATCGCGGCCGGCGAGCCGTCGTCGCCCGTCGTGAGGGCGATGCCGACGAGCAGCGCGAACGCACCCACGCCGACGCCGGCGACCACGGTTCGCACCGGCGCATTGCGTTGCACCGTGCTACGCCATTGCCTGGATCTGTTCCTCGGTGCCGAGGACGATCAGGATGTCGCCGGACTCGACGATCATGTCGCCGGGCGGGTTCGTGACGAACCGGCCCTCGCGGCGCACCGCGACCAGGGTCGCCGACGGGCCGTCGTCGTCGAGGTGATCGACGGTCTTGCCCACGAATCGGCCGGTGGGCGTCGCCAGGACCTCGGCCATACGGACCTCGAGTTCGCGGTCGTGCATGACGACGTCGAGGAAGTCGGTCACCTCCGGCTGGAGCACCAACGCGGCCATCCGTGAACCGCCGATCTCGTGGGGGTTCACGACGCGGTCGACTCCCACCCGTTCGAGCTTGGCCAGCACGCCGGCACTGTTGGCCCGGGCCACGATGAAGAGACCCTCGTTCTGTGAACGAGCAGTGAGGGCGACGAAGAGGGTGTCGGCGTCGCTGTCGAGCGCCACGACGAGGGTGCCGGCTCGATCGAGGCCGGCTTGGGCGAGGACGTCGTCCTCGGTTGCTTCGCCCTCGACGGCATCGATGCCGTCGGGCAGCACGTCGAGGCTGATGGCCTTGCGGTCGACGATCACGACCTCACGTCCGGCTCGGTGCATTTCGGCGACGATGGCACGTCCGACCTGGCCGTAGCCGCAGACGATGACGTGGCCTTCGAGATGGTCGATGGTCCGTTGCATTCGTTGCCTCCGAAATTGGTCGTCGAGCTGGCCTTCGAAGAGAATTCCGAGGAGCAGACCGAGGGTGTAGAGCACGGTGCCGGTGCCGAAGAGGATCAGGATGATGGTGAAGGCCTGATACAGGTCGTCGATCTCGCCGGTGTCGCCGATCTCGCGATAGCCGACGGTCGAGACGGTGATGACGGTCTGGTAGACGGCGTCGAACGGATCGAGTCCGAGCGCGATGTAGCCGACCGTGCCGGCGACCAACACGAGGCCGAGGAAGGCCACGCCGATGCGGAATCGCCCCCATGCGTCGCTTCGGGCGTCGCGAATGCGCCGTCGGGCGGCGATCTCGACCATGGGCGCAGCCTAGGACCCGGGTCGACTCACCAGGAGCCGCCGCCACCGCCGCCTCCACCGCCGCCGGCTCCACCACCGCCGCCACCACCGGACGACGACGGTGCGGTCGAGGCAGTGGAAACGGCATGGGCGATGGCCGGTGCCGCGGCAACGAAGTGCATGTCGTGGTAGCCGCTGATCGACGACCCGGGCACGGCGGCCGCCGCCTCGACGGCCTTCTCCCAGCGGTCGACCTCGCCGAGCGCGACTGCCCAGGCGGTGTACTGGCGCAGGAGACCCATGTCGGCGGCCCGTTCGACGTGTTCGGCCTCGGAGTCGTGCAGGAACCGCCGGAACGACTCGATCCGGATCCACGCGCCCGAACCCTCGGCGGTGCGCACGCGCAGCTCCCACGAGCGGACCAGCCCGGCGACGCCCAGCCCGGTGACGGCGCCACCCACGGCGATGAGCGGATACCAGGCTTCGCCGGTGCGGTTCGACATCGCCGAGCCGATCGCGACCATGGCGGTGCCGGCGACGAGGGCGAGGATGCCGACGAGGATCGACTGAACGCGACGGCGCCGTCCACGCTCGTCCCACAGGCCACTCGACTCCCGCCACTTGTCCAGCTCGCTGCCGAGCGTCGTCCAGCCTCCGGCGAACGACGGGTTGTACTTCTCGAGGCTGATCACGCTGTCGCCGCCGAACATCGAATCGAGGATCTGGCCCACGGCGTGGTTGGGTTCGGCGGTGCCCCTACTGATCGACGGATCGTCGTCGTCGGAATCGAGGACGATCTCCTCGCGAATGGCCGCCTCGAGCAGCCACGCCGTCTTGTGGTCGTCGTGCACCCGCTCGAGATGGATCACCCCGCCCATGGCCGCGCTCAGGTCTCGCGGGGGCTCGAACTCGATCGTGGTCATCGACTGCAGTTCGTCGTGGTCCACCAGCCGGGTCGTGGCCGCGGCGGGCTGGTCGGGGCCGAAGGCGGCGTCGACCGTGCCGCCGTCCCACACCCATTCCCGTCCTGCTCGCCGAATCAGCGGCGAGGTGACGGCGGCGCCGAGCAGGAGCGTCAACGCGGCGATCAGGCCCGGCGCCTTCCACCCCGCACCGGGATCGGGCGCGGGCCCCGTCGGTGGTGTCACGGCGGCCGGGGCGACCGGGTCGCCGAGGGTGGCCCACACCGTCAGGAAGCGGGCGGCCTCGAGCTTGTCGTGACGGACGACGAGGTGGCCGGGTCCGACCACCTCCGCCGCACAACCGCCGGTGTCGCCCGCGACCCCGGTGTCGCACCTCACGTCGTTCAGCTCACGGTCGGACGTGACGTGGATCTCCACGTCACCGATCGGCACGCTCCAGCCGTCGCCGACCGCGTTCCACCCGAGACCCTGACCGGTGACGAGGCCGCCGTGGGGGTAGCCGAGCGTGTAGCGGTGGCGATTGCTGATGGTGGAGTAGGGATCACCGACCCGGATCTCGGAGCCCAGCCACCACGCGAGCACCTCGAACTGATCCGGCGCGGTGGGGGAGTCGACGGTGAACGGTGTCGACGGCCGCACGTCGGGGATCTGGCGCAGCAGACCGTGGCGGGGGTTGGAGCCGAAGTCGTAGTCGATGACCTCGGTGACCTGCGCTCGGCCGTCGGCGTCGATGTGGGCATGGGCCCAGTAGGCGCCGATGCGCTCCGTGTCGCCGGCGAACGCGGCACCCACGGCGACGAGGCCGAGCGTCGCCCCGAACAGGAGGATCCAGAACCGGTCGAGTCGCCGCCGTTGCGCAGGTTTCATCGATCGAGTCTGTCAGTCGTCGGACTCGAGTTCCTTCTTTCGCTTCAGGTATCCCTTCACCATGTCGCCGAAGTGCTGCGGGTTGTAGACGTCCTCCTCGTACTTCCACTTGCCGTTGCCCGCGTAGTGCAGGATCGTGATGTTGGCTTCCTGGTGGATCGACCCGTCACCCGGGTCGGCGAAGCGGTTCCACACACGGCAGATGATCCAGCCCTTGTCCTCGTCGACGGTGTACCAGTCGATGGGGAAGTAGATCATCTCGTTGTTCGGCCATGTGTCCATGGTCGTCTGGATCCATTGGTAGATCGCTTCGCGTCCACCGATCGTGCCGTAGTGATGCTCGATGTAGGTGGCGTCCTCGGTGAACTGGTCGGCCCACGCACGCCAGTCGTGCGAGGTGGCTGCCTCGAGCGCCCTCGCCTGGTACTTGTCGAACTCCTGCTCGAGTTCTTCTCGCGTCCAACGTCCCATGTCGTCCCCTTCAGGCCGGCCGTGTGCCGGTCGGGGACGAGTCTGGCGCTAGCGCCGGTACTCCGCCAATGACGCGAGCGGTGGGCGCTCGTCGACCATGACCTCGACCGGGGCCAGATCGGGGCGCAACAGGACCTGACTCCACTCCGGCTGCCACTCGACCTCCGCTCGGCGCAGGGCCACGTGGAGGATTTCCATCGCCTGCACCGACAGCTCGTGGAGCGGTCGGTTGCGATGGACGCGAACGCCGAGGTCGACCTGGGCGAGTCGCTCGACGCCGACTCGCGCCGCAATGTCGATCAGGAGGCCGGTCTCGACGCCGTAGCCCATGCTGAACGGCACCTGCTCGAGGATGTCCCGCCGGGCCGCGTACTCGCCGCCGAGCGGCTGGCGCACCGAGGTGAGGTGAGGGAACAGGGTGGCGAGGAGCGGTCGGGCCATCAGTTCGGTGGTGCGGCCCCCGCCGGTACCGCCGATCTCGGGTCGCTCGTAGTAGCCCTTGACCATTGCCACGGCCGGGTCGGTGAGCAATGGGCCCACCAGACCGGTGACACACGCGGGTGTGAACGACGTGAGGTCGGCGTCGATCCACACGATGAGATCGCCCGTGCACGCCGCGACGCTCTTCCAGAGCACGTTGCCCTTGCCCCGGCCCGGGCCACACTCCGGGAGAATGTCGGCGACCTGCACGACGGTCGCTCCCTCGGCGGTCGCGACGGCGGCGGTGTCGTCGTCGCTGCGGTCGTCGATGACCAGGATCTCGTCGACGAAGGTGTGGCCGTTGGACGCGAGGTGATCGTGGATGGCCCCGACGATCGTGCCGACCGTCGCTTCCTCGTTACGGGCGGGGATGCACACCGAGATCGTGTGATCGCCCTTGGCCTCCTGCAACATCGCCAGGGGAAAGTCGAGTGCGGAGTGGCTGCGAACCTCGGTCATGCCCGGCCCAGCGTAGGAGGTGCACGGCGGTGAGGGTTCACCCGGCGATGGTCGGTGCCGATGATCCTTACGATGGACACTGTGCCGAACCTGCTCCGCCGATTCGTCGCGCTCGCGCTGGCGCTCGCCGTCGTTCTGGCCGCCTGCGGCACCGAGGCCGAGCCGCCGGCCACCAGCCCTGCCCCCACCAGCCCTGCACCCAGGGCGGTCGCACCCACCAGCACGGTGGAGACCACGACGACCGCGGCGCCGGCCACGACCGTCCCCGTCGACCCGTACGAGACGTTCGTGGCCAACATCGTGGACGAGGTGACCACGTTGGCGCTCTTCGTCGAGCCCGACGGCGAACCGGCCCGGCTGGAGTTCGCCATCACCAACCCGACGTACTTCGGCAACCCCCTCGCCCTCATGGTCACCGATCGCACCGCTGACGGCCGATGGCTACGGGTGCAGGTTCCGGTGCGGCCGAACGGCACCGAGGCCTGGATCCGGACCGAGGACGCCGAGGTCACGTCCCATCGTTTTCGGGCCGAGGTCGACCTGACGGCGCGGGCGCTGACAGTGTGGAACGGTGAAGAGGTGGTGGCCGAGACCTCGGTCGTCATCGGGACGCCGACGACGCCGACGCCGGTGGGGAGGTTTTTCGTGAACGACTTCGTCGAGAAATGGGAGGGCAGTGCCTACGGGCCCGACATCTTGAGCCTGTCCGGTTTCTCCGAAGCGCTCGAGACGTTCGGAGGCGGTATCCCTGTGATCGCCATCCACGGCACGAACCGCCCCGAGCTGATGGGCGGGGCCCATTCCAACGGTTGCATCCGGATTCCCAACGACATCGTGGCCGCGCTGGCCGAGACGGTGCCGGTCGGGACCCCGGTCGAGATCCTTGCCTGAGGTACTCGACGCTCGGTCGAGGTTGCGCGACGCGTGGGACTGGTCCTTCGCGGCGGTGAAGGAACTCGTCGACGAGTGGTCCAAGGACCGCGTCGGCGGACTGGCGGCGGAGATCGCGTTCTTCGCCCTGCTCGGCTTCTTCCCGGCCGTGGTTGCCCTGGCCGCAGCCCTCGGATCGGCTGACGCGATCATCGGCGAGAACACGGCGGCCGATGTCGAGACCTGGTTGGTCGACCAGATGGTCGGCATCTTCGGAGGTGACAACAGTCTCGAGAACACCGTGCGCGACCTCTTCGACGGAAGCAACGGCAGCGCCCTCACGGTCGGTGCAGTGATCGCCGTCTACGCCGCCTCCCGGGGTTTCACCGCGGTGGTGCGGGCGCTCGACGTCGCATACGACCACGGTCATCACCGCAGCTGGTGGTCGACCCGCCTCGTCGGTTTCGGCCTGACGTTGATGACGGTGATCGTGGCGGCCCTCGTGCTCTCCCTGATCGTGGTCGGCCCGCTGTTCGGCGAGGGCAGCGAGCTGGCGTCGGACCTCGGGATCCCGGCGGTCGTCGGCACCATGTGGGACTGGCTGCGGTGGCCGGTCGTGTTCGTGGTGCTGGTGCTGTGGGCGGCGAGCCTCTACCACGTTGCGCCGAACCACACGTCGCCCTGGCGCTCGGAGATTCCCGGCGCGGTGATCGCCGCCGTCTGGTGGTCGGCCGTGTCTGTCGGGTTCAGCACCTACCTCTCGGTGGCCAGTTCCGGCGCCAACGCGATCTTTGGTCTGCTCGGCGGGGCCATCAGCCTTCTCTTCTGGCTGTACCTGATGTCGATGGGCCTGTTGCTCGGCGCCGAGATCAATTCGATTCGCGCCGTGCGCCTCGGCCTGGATCTGGATGCCGGACGCAGTGGCTAGCCTCGAATCGTGTCTGACTATCGAGCCCCCATCGACGACATCCGTTTCGCGCTACGCCACGTGGCCGGTCTCGAGGAGGTGGCTGCGCTCGACGGGTTCGAGCACAGCGACTCGGCCACCGTCGAGGGTCTGCTCGACGAGGCGGGCCGATTCTTCGAAGAGGTCGTGGCGCCACTGAACCGTGTGGGCGACCAGATCGGGTCCGTTCGCAACGACGACGGCACCATCACGGTCCCGCCGGGCTTCGACGAGGCCTATCAGCGTTATGTCGAGGCCGGATGGAGCACGGTCGGCTTCCCGTCCGCCTACGACGGTGGCGGGTTCCCGTGGCTCGTCAACCTCTCGCTGCAGGAGATGATGACCTCGGCGAACCTGGCGTTCTCGCTCTGTCCGATGCTCACCCAGGGGGCGATCGACGCCCTGCTCCACTACGGAACCGAACAGCAGAAGGAGACGTATCTGCGTCACATGGTGCTCGGCGAATGGACGGGCACGATGAACATGACCGAGCCCGAGGCGGGCTCCGATGTGGGTGCGCTCACCACCAAGGCGGTGCCCAACGACGACGGTTCGTGGCGCATCACCGGTCAGAAGATCTACATCACGTGGGGCGAGCACGACATGACCGAGAACATCGTTCACCTCGTGCTGGCCCGCACGCCGGACTCACCACCCGGCACCAAGGGCATCAGCCTTTTCGTCGTCCCGAAGTTCCTGGTCGACGACGACGGCTCGTTGGGCGAACGCAACGATGTCCAGTGCGTGTCCATCGAACACAAGCTCGGCATCAACGCCAGCCCCACCTGTGTCATGGCATTCGGTGACAACGGCGGGGCCACCGGCTGGCTTCTCGGCGAGGAACGTCAGGGCATGCGGGTGATGTTCACGATGATGAACAACGCCCGTCTCGCCGTCGGCCTCGAGGGCGTCGGCGTGTCGGAGCGGGCATATCAGCAGGCCCGGACCTTCGCGAACGAACGACGTCAGGGCCGCGCCGCCGGGGCCGACCCCTCGTCACCGTCGCCCATCGTCGACCATCCCGATGTCCAGCGGATGCTGCTCGACATGCGGTCGGGCACGGCCGCGATCCGCGGGCTCTGCTATCGCACGGCGGCGGCCACCGACAAGAGCGAGCACGGTGCCACCGAGGCCGACCGGAACGACGGCGCCGCCATGGCAGCGTTGTTCACGCCGCTGGCCAAGGCGTGGTCGACCGATCTCGCCTGCGAGATCACGAGTCTCGGCGTGCAGATCCACGGCGGCATGGGCTACATCGAGGAAACGGGCGCCGCGCAGCACTTCCGGGATGCCCGCATCACCCCGATCTACGAGGGCACCAACGGCATCCAGGCGATCGATCTGGTCGGTCGCAAGGTGCCGATGGACGGTGGCGACGTGATCCGCCGGCATCTCGCCTCGATGAGGTCCACGGCCACCCGTGCGGCCGAGATGGCGTCGCTGGCGCCGGCCGCCGCCCACCTCACCGCAGCCGTCGATGCCCTCGACGCCGCGACCTCCTGGCTCCTCGACGTCGGCGCCACCGCGCCGGCCGCCGTCCTGCCCGGGGCGACCAGCTATCTCGAGATGCTCGCGGTCACCACCGGCGGCGAGACCCTGATCGCCGGCGCCCTCTCGGCCGACGCCGCCGACGAACCCGATGCCGCCGACCGAGCGGTCATGGCCCGCTTCTTCGCGGCGAACCGGATGGCCCGGGTGCCGGGCATGGGAGCCGGGGTGACCGACCTCGGACCCGAACTCGCCGCGGCCCACGCGCGCTTCCTGACCGAATAGGGTTCCATTCGAATGAGCTTCGCGTCGCTGACCCTCGCGTCCTTCCCCAGTCCACCGAGTGAGGCGATCGAACTCGGTCCACTCAGCTTGCGGGCCTACGGTCTGGCGATCGCGTTCGGTGTGCTCGCCGGGGTGTGGCTCGCGCAGAAACGTTGGGCCGCAGTTGGCGGCGACCCGGACGACGTCGCCACGATCGCGATGTGGGCGGTGCCCGCCGGGCTCGTCGGCGCGCGGGTGTACCACGTCTTCACGGACTGGCGCTTCGACGATGGGATCGTCGAAGTGTTCAAGATCTGGGAGGGCGGGCTCGGCATCCCGGGCGGCATCGCGGGGGGCGTCCTGATGGCGCTGTGGGTGATCCGGCGCGAGGGCTACGACCGGTCGAAGATGCTCGATGCTGCCACCCCGGCGTTGCCGCTGGCCCAGGCGATCGGCCGCATCGGCAACTGGTTCAACCAGGAACTGTTCGGCGGGCCGACCGATCTCCCGTGGGCGGTCGAGATCGATCCCGAGTACCGGCCCGACGAGTACCCCGACGTCACGACCTTTCACCCGACCTTCCTCTACGAAGCCCTGTGGAACCTCGGGCTCGTGGTGTTCCTCATCTGGCTGGGCACCACCAAGCGGCTGCGCACCGGCGCCCTGCTGGCCGTCTACGTGGTCGGCTATCTCAGCGCTCGGCTCTGGCTCGAGACGGTGCGGATCGACGAGGCCACCGAGATCGGTGGCGTACGGATCAACATCTGGATGAGCATCATCGGCATCGTGGTGGCCGGTGCGTATCTGCTGTTGCGCGGCCGCCCTGTCAGCGGCGACGAGGACCCGTCAAAGGGTGCTGGCGCCGGCGTCGAGCCGGTCGAGGTGGCTGTTCCCGACGATGGTGCGTCGTAGCCGGTTCAGCGAGTGGTGTTCGTTGAGCCGGGACGCCGGCGCCGGCGGCGGGAACATCGTGAGATCACGGATGTCGTACGCGATCGCGTAGAGCCGCAGGCGGTCGAACTGCCGGGGCACGTCGAAGAGTTCCGGATAGTCCTCGCGAAGCCACCAGGGAATGTCGGCATAGTCGGCCGGTCGGGTGTGCGGCACCAGGTCGTCGCCGACGTGGAGCTGCGGAAGGCAACACATGCGCAGGAAGACGTCGAGGTCGACGTCGGCCGGCGCGGTGCGAGCCCATTCGAAGTCGAGGATGGCGGTGATGCGTTCGCCGTTCCACAACACGTTCTCGAAGGTGAGATCACCGTGGACGAGGAACTCGCTCACGAACGGCTCGATCGACGGTGTGAGGTCGAACACCATCCGCTCGACATCGTCGATCAATCCGCGGTCGACGTGGGCGAGCGATCGGGCCTGGTCCAGGGCGACGAGCAGTGACATCACCGGTGAGAGCGTCTCGTCGCGCAGCATCTGCGGGGCATCGATGGCCGGCAAATCGGCGGGCCCGGGCGTGTGGTGGAGCCGCCGCAGCTTCGCCGCCAGCTGGCGTACGGCCTCGCGTCGTTGGGTGGGTTCCATCGAGGGCCACCAGTGGGCCAGCGGCTTGCCTTCGATCCGCTTGAGCACGAGATAGTCCGCGCCCATCCGACCGCCGTACGCGACGACCATCGGGTAGCCGATCTCGTCGGGAAGACTCGGGCCGAGAATCGCCTCTCGTCGAAGTCGCTGGTTCGGCCGTCGGTTCACCCTGACCACGTGGGTGGGGGTGAGCCACACCTCGTTGGTGACGCTGCTGGCGGGCTCCAGCGAGACGGTCGAGTCGAGGCCGGCCTGCAGAAGGGCGTGGCGCGCCCGCGCCATGGCCATGGGGTTACGGCGTTCGTTCACGTCGCTCCGAGCACGCGCCTCGACAAGGCTGGATCCATGGGATCTCCATCGGCACCCACCCGCCCGAACTGAGCACGGGCTGCCGTACGGCTCATCCGCCTGGGTCGTTCGGCCCATTCCCGTGACCGGCCAACACGGCGGCGGAGAACACCGGCCACGTGTCGGCGGCCCACGGTCCGAACGGGCGATCGGTGAGGACGATCGCCGTGATGTCGACCTCGGGGTCGATCCAGAGCATCGTGCCGGTCTGGCCGAAATGTCCGTATGTGCCGGGCGAGTTCTGCGGTGCGGTCCAGTGGGGCTGCTTGTGGCCACGGATCTCGGGACCGAGCCCCCATGGGTTCGGGTCCTGGCGGCCGAAACCGGGGAGCACCCCGGCCAACTCGGGCAGATGGGGCCGGGTTGCGCGGTCGAGCGTGGTCCGATCGACCAGCAACGGGGTGGTCCAGGCGGCCGCGAGACGAACGAGATCGTCGACCGACGCATGCATCCCCGCGCCCGCCGACCCGTCGAGGCGGGTGCTGGTCAGCGCCAGTGGTTCGGCGACGGCTTCGTGGAGGTACGTGGAGAACTCGATCCCGGCCCGTTCGGCCAGGCGATCGGCGAGCATGTCGTAGGCGGCGGTCGAGTAGATCCGCCGGGTCCGGGGCAGGGTCATCGGCGCCGGCTCGTCGGGGGCGATCCCGCCGCTGTGGGCCAGCAGATCGGCGACCGTCGCGCCTTCGTCAGTGGCACTGGTTCCCGGGGTGACGATCTCGTCGAGCGGCAGCGTGCCTTCCTCGTGCGCTACGAGGACCGCCATCGCAGTGAAGAGCTTGCTGATCGATGCCAGGGCGAACGGTTCGTCGGTGGGCCCGAAGCGCTCCACGGAGCCGTCGGCGGCGACGATCGCGGCGGCGACCCGGTCGACCTGAGGCCACTCGGTGACCTGTTCGAATGCGTGCATGGGCGGATCCTCGGGGCGGGTGTCCGGTCGGTGTCGGTCCGAACACTAGGTTGACGTTGTGACTGAGACACCTGTCGCAACGACGCGAGTCGTCCGGACTTTTGCATTCATCGATCTCTCGGGCTTCACCGCCTACACCAACGATCGCGGCGATGACGATGCGGTCGACGTGTTGCGCCAGTTCCGGGTCGCAGTGCGCGAGGCCTCGTCGTCGCGCGGCGTACGGATCGCGAAGTGGCTGGGCGACGGGGCGATGCTCGTCGGCGTGGAGACCGAGCCGGTCGTCGAAGCGGTCGTCGACATCGAGAAGCGGATCAGCGCTGCCGACACGCCACTACCGCTGCGGGCCGGTATCTCGGTCGGGCCGGTCATCCTGTTCGAGGGCGACGACTACATCGGTCACGCCGTGAACATCGCCGCCCGGTTGTGCGACGAGGCCGCGTCGCACGAGGTGCTCGCCGTGGTCGAAGCCGGGGAGCGGCTCATGGGCAGCACCCGGGTCGAGCCCGCCGGCTCGCGGGATCTGCCGGGCCTGGATGATCCACTCCCGGTCGTGCGGCTGTCGGCGCGAGCCTGAACGGTCGGCTCCGTGCTCGCGGACGACCGTCAGGAGTGGACCGATTTCGAGCGGGCGGTCGGCGCCGTGTTGGATCGGCTCGGGCCCGGCGATCTGGTGACCTACGGCGAGGTCGCGGTCGAGGCGGGTTTCCCCGGTGCGGCCCGCGCGGTCGGTTCGGTCCTGCGACGCTCCGACGGGGTCTTCCCCTGGTGGCGGGTGGTCAGCGCCAGCGGGAAGCTGCTGGCCGGCCACGAGGCGGAACAGGCCGCGCGCCTGGCCGCCGAGGGCACCGAGGTGAGCGACGGTCGCATCAGGGGTTGAGCGAGCGCTCCTCGCTGAGCTGGGTCACGAGATCCCACATCGCCCAGAGCACCGCCTCGGCGTCGGACGCCAGCTCCGGGGTGTCGGCGGAGGCCAGGAGGGCAGTGTGGTCGTCGGTCCATCCGCCGGCGACCGCGGCGGCCGGGACGAGAGAGGACCAGTCGCCGTCGCGGTCGAGCACGACGCGCAGGGCGATGGTCAACTGCTCGCGGATGACGGTGATCTCCTCGAGCGGACCCGAGGTCGCCGAATCGAGCGATGTCAGGAGAGCTTCGGCTTGGTCCTTGCGTAGGCGGGCCACCGCCCCAGCCTGCCATCCGGGTACCCTTGGCCTCTCGATGTCAGAAACCGCCCCCCTCCCGGAATCCTTTGCGGCACTGGGCTTGAGCGACGAAATCGTCGATGTCCTCCACGAGCGAGGCATCACGTCGCCCTTCCCCGTCCAGGCCCTCACCATTCCCGACGCCCTCGCCGGCCGCGATGTCTGCGGCAAGGCCAAGACCGGCTCGGGCAAGACACTCGCGTTCGGTCTGCCCGTCCTCCAGCGCATGGCCAAAGCCGAGCCCAACCGGCCCACCGGTCTGGTGCTCGTGCCCACCCGTGAGCTGGCCAACCAGGTCACCGAGGAGCTCGAACCGGTCGCCCAGGCGGTCGGCCGTCGAGCCCTCGCCATCTACGGCGGTGCGCCCATCGAGAAGCAGATCGAACGCCTCGACAAGGGCATCGACCTCGTGGTCGCCACCCCGGGCCGCATGATCGATCTCATCGAACGAAAGGCCGTCTCTGTCGAGGCGGTCGCCCACGTGATCGTCGACGAAGCCGACCGCATGGCCGACATGGGGTTCCTGCCCCAGGTCGAGTGGATCCTGCGCAACGTCGACGACGACCGCCAGACCCTGCTGTTCTCCGCCACGCTCGACGGCGCCGTCAACACCCTGATCCGGCGTTACCAGCACGACCCGTCGATGCACGAGGTCGCGAGCGACGACGTCACCGTCGACGAGATGACCCATCGGTTCATCGCCGTCCACAAGATGGACAAGCCCAAGGTCGCCGCTGCCATCTCACGGTCCGCCGGCCGCACCATCATGTTCACCCGCACCAAGGCGATGGCCGATCGCCTCGCCCGCGACCTCGAGGACTTCGGCGTCAAGGCCGCGCCCATCCACGGCGATCTCCGCCAGACCAGCCGCGAGAAGTCGCTCCGTGATTTCAGCGAGGGCAAGCTCGAGGCGCTCGTGGCCACCGATGTGGCGGCCCGAGGCATCCATGTCGACGAGGTCGACATCGTGATCCAGTACGACCCGCCGTCGGACCACAAGACCTACCTGCACCGCGCCGGCCGCACCGCCCGCGCCGGGTCCACCGGTCTCGTCGTCACGCTGTCCATGTGGGACGAGGAGCTCGACATCAAGCGCCTCCAGAAGCGCATCGACGTGATCCAGCCCCTCACCGAGATGTTCTCGAACGATGAGCGGCTCAACGACCTGGCCGGCTGGGATCCTCTCGCCGACTGATCCTCGGGTCGCGGCCACACTCCAATCGTGGGTCGCCGCAGCTGATCCCGAGAACCACGCGGGCGCACTCGCGGCCGTGGTCGCGCGGGTGGCACACGCCACGGGCGTCGACGTCGGCCTCGTCGTCGACGACGTCGCGGTACCCGCGGACCCTGCGGTGGCGGCCGTCGCCGCCGAGCGCTCGATCCTGCGTGATGGGGGCCCGTGGCTGCCGGGTCTCGTGCGGGAGCAGCTTCTGTCGTCCGGCGACCGCCGTCGGGGAGGAGTGCATCACACCACCCCGGCCATGGCGTCGACGCTCGTCGACTTCGCCGCCTCGTGTCGCCCCTTCGATTCCGAGAGCGTCGTCGTCGACCCCGCGGTCGGCGGCGGCGTCTTTCTCCTCGCGGTGTGCGAATTCCTCGACGGCGACCCCGCCGACCGGGTCCGACAGGTGCGGGGGCTCGATCTCGACCCGCTCGCCGTCGCCACCACCGCCGCCGCCCTCCAGCTGTGGTCGGGCGGCGCCCCCATCCCGGCGGGCTCACTCGTCGTCGCCGACGCGTTGGCCGAGCCGTGGCCGTTCGGCCCGGCGTCGCATGTCCTCGGCAACCCGCCGTTCCTGTCGCAGTTGCGCGACCGCACCGGCCGCGACACGAGTCGACGGGCGTCGCTGGTCGCCCGGAGGCCGGAGCTGACCGGCTATGTCGACGATGCCGCGGCGTTCCTCCTCGCCGGCACCGACGCGGTCACCGCCGGGGGAGTGGTGGCGCTGGTGCAGCCCTCGTCAATGCTCTCCGCCCGCGACGCCGCCCCGGTGCGCGCCCGTCTCGCCCACGACGCCCCGCCCGTCGGCCTCTGGGTCGACGGTGGCCGCCAGTTCGCCGCCGCGGTCGACACGGTGACGCTGGTGCTGCAGAAGGGCATCGCGGGCGGGCCGGTCCAACGGCGCCGTGGCGTGCCGGCCCGGGTGGAGGCGACGCACCCGCCGGTGACGTCCGGATCATGGGCGTCGCTGCTGCTGACCGACACGCCGCAGATCACCGCGGCCGATCTCGCTCGAGGCACCACGTTGGCCGATGTCGCCCTCGTCACCGCCGGGTTCCGCGATCAGTTCTACGGCCTGCGTGGCGCAGTGGCCGAGGCGGTGGACGGGGACGCCGCGCTCGGGCCACGGTTGGTCACGTCGGGCCTGATCGATCCGCTCACGTGCCGGTGGGGCACCACGACGTGCCGCTTCGACAAGCAACAGTGGCGGCGTCCCGTCGTCGACATCGACGCGGTGGACCCGGCCATCCGCCAGTGGGTGGCCAACCGACTGGTCCCGAAGCTGGTGGTGGCGAGCCAGACCCGGGTGATCGAGGCGGCCATCGACGCCCGCGGCGACCTCGTGCCGTGCACGCCGGTGATCGCGGTCGAACCTCTCGCCACCGCGCCGTCGCTGGCCCACCTGGCCGCGGCCCTCACCTCGCCGGTTGCGTCGTTGCTGCTCCTGCACGATGCCGCGGGCTCTGCTCTCTCGGCCGACGCCATGCGGGTGAGCGCGCAGGCGATCGGTGGGTTGCCGCTGCCTGCACCGGGTCCGGCCTGGGACGCGGCCGCCGCGGCGGTGGAGGCCGTCGGCGACAGCCCTTCCGTGGAGGAGTTGGTGGCCATCGGCCGCCTGACGCTGGCGGCTTACGGGCTCGACGACCGGGTCGACATCCTCGAATGGTGGCGAAGGCGACTTCCCGACCGATAGGGTGCGCAGCAACATTCAGAGCGGTTCAGAGGTCACACTCTGGGCCCGGCAACCTGGGAGAGACACCCAAGGTGCCCACCCGCTGCGGCGGGGATGTGGCCCACGGAACTGCGTGGGCAACAAAGTGTCGTGGTTCCACCATCGCCACTGGGCTCCGAGGAAGAACTCCCGAAGGCAAGTTCGTTGGACCACACCGAGCCTCAACCTCTCGCATTCGATCCGCACTCGCGCTTCGCCGACGACCTGCCCGCCTCCGGCGC
The DNA here is from genome assembly GCA_040219515.1 of Acidimicrobiales bacterium. Taxonomy (NCBI): domain Bacteria; kingdom Bacillati; phylum Actinomycetota; class Acidimicrobiia; order Acidimicrobiales; species Acidimicrobiales bacterium. The sequence goes on along the minus strand of JAVJSI010000007.1, from coordinate 140,230 downwards.
CTGGACCCCCGGCGCCCCTGCGGGAAATCGTCGATTCGTCACGGTCACCGATGGGCGTCCGTTTGCCCTAGAGGGCGGGGGCCGCATCGATGAAGTGGTCATGGCCTACGAGAGTTGGGGTGAACTCAACGCCGACGCGTCGAACGCGGTGCTGGTGTGCCACGCCCTGACCGGCGACTCGCATGCCGCGGGTTCGATCTCGCCGGGCCACCTGAGCGACGGCTGGTGGAACAACCTGATCGGCCCGGGCAAGGCGCTCGACACGAACCGATGGTTCGTGCTGTGCGCCAACGTGCTCGGCGGTTGTCAGGGCAGCACCGGACCGGCGAGCTTCGTTCCCGGCACCGACGTGCGCTACGGCGCCACCTTTCCGCAGATCACCATGCGCGACGTCGTCCGGGCCCAGCGGCGCCTCGCCGACCGCCTCGGCATCGACCGCTGGCTCGCCGTCGTCGGCGGTTCGATGGGTGGGATGCAGGTGCTCGAGTGGGGGGCGATGTTCCCTGATCGTCTCGACACCCTGATCCCCATCGCCACCTGTGCGGCGGCCAGCCCGCAGCAGATCAGCTTCAGCGCGGTCGAACGCATGGCCATCGTCAACGACCCGAACTGGGCCGGCGGTCACTACTACGACGCGCCGCCCGGCAAGGGGCCGTGGGCCGGCCTCGCCCTCGCCCGGGAGATCTCGCAGATCACCTATCGCACCACCGAGGTGTTCGACGAACGTTTCGGCCGGGCCCATCACGACAAGCGTCGAGAGTTCGACCAGTGGGGTCGCTTCGAGGTCGAGTCCTATCTCGATCACCACGGACAGAAGTTGGTGCGTCGGTTCGACGCGAACTCGTTCCTGGTGCTGAGCAAGGCCATGGATCTCCACGACATCGGGCGGGGGCGCGGCGGCGTCGCCGCAGCGCTCGGTCGCCTCCGCATGCCGGTGCTCACGGCATCGATCACGTCCGACATTCTCTACCCGCCCTACCAGCAGGCACTCATCCACGCCGGCGTCGAGGCGGCCGGTGGTACGAGCGAGTACCACGTCATCGACAGCCCGCAGGGCCACGACGGGTTCCTGCTGGAATCCGCGTCGCTCGGCCCGTTGATCGCCCGCACCGTCGCCACCGCCGAGGAGTCACGTTGACCGAAGATTCACCGAAGTACAGCGCTGCCACCCGAGCCATCCGGTCGGGCCGTGTCCACAACGACACGGCGTTGGCGCCCGTGCTGTGGGCCAGCAGCACCTTCGTGGCCGGGGGAGTGGAGGAGGCCCACCGGTTCGCGACCGACATCACGATGCCGAAGTTCTACGGCCGCCACTCGAACCCCACGGTCGCCGACTTCCAGAATGCGATGGCCGACCTCGAAGGGGCCGAGTCCTGCCGGGCGTTCGCCTCGGGCATGGGCGCGATCAGCGCGGTCGTCCTCGGCTTGTGCTCGTCGGGTGATCACATCGTCGCCCAGTCACAGCTCTACTCCCACACGCAGCTCCTCTTCCAGGCCGTCTGTCCGCGCTTCGGCATCGACGTCACCTTCGTCGACGGCACCGATCCCGACGCGTGGGACGCCGCGATCATCCCCGGCAAGACGACGTTGTGTTTCGCAGAGACGCCGGCCAACCCGAAGCTGGCGCTGGTCGACCTCGAGCGATTCGGCGCGATCAAGGGCCCGATGACGGTGGTCGACGGCACGTTCGCCCCGCCCGTGGTGCAGCGTCCGCTCGAGTACGGCGTGGACCTCGTCGTGCATTCCGCGACCAAGTCGATCGCCGGTCACAACGACGCGATCCTCGGCGTCGTGTCGGGCAGCGAGGAGCTGCTCGCCTGGATCCGCGGCTTTGCGATCCTGCACGGTGCAGTGGCGTCGCCCTTCGATGCGCTCAACGGGCTGCGCGGCATCCGTACGCTGGCGGTGCGCATCCGCCAGCAGACCGAGACGGCGCGGGTGCTGGCCGCGATGCTCGAAGCCCATCCGGCCATCGACCGCGTGTTCTACCCCGGCCTGCCCTCGCACCCGCAGTTCGCGCTCGCCCAGCGGCAACTGGAACAGCCCGGCGGGTTGATCACCTTCGACCTGGCCGGTGGGCGCGACGCGGGCCGACATCTCGTCGAACGTGTCGAACTGGCGCAGCTGGCCACGTCGCTCGGTGGACCCGAGACCCTGCTCACCCATCCGGCATCGACCACCCATGTCGGGCTGTTGCCCGCCGAGCTGGCGGCGGCCGGTATCGGCGAGGGAACGGTCCGACTGTCGTGCGGACTCGAAGGCGCCGAGGACCTGTGTGCCGACTTCCGCCGCGCCCTGGATTCGATCGCGTAGACAGGTCGTCGTCGATGCCGGAACTCCTCGAGATCGAGACCTATCGGCGGGCCGCCGAGCCGGTGGTCGGCCGGCGAATCGTCACCGTGCACGCGCCCGACGAGTGGTATGCCAAGAGCGACACGACCGCCGAGGAACTGCGTGCCGTCCTGCCCGGTCGCACGATCACCGGCACCCGGCGGATCGGGAAGCTGCTGCTGCTCGACACCGATGGTCCGACGCTCGGACTGCGCTTCGGCATGACCGGGCGTCTCCTGGTCGACGGGGGTGCGTCGATCGAGCAGCTGGAGTACTCGAGCGACCGCAACGACCCGGCCTGGGACCGATTCGGCCTCGGCTTCGGACCGGTCGGCGGCCTGGTGATCCGCGACCCCCGGCGGTTGGGTGGCGTCGAGCTGGATCCCGACGAGTCCCGGCTCGGCCCTGACGCGGCGTCCGTCACGCTCAAGCCCTTCCGCGAGATCCTCCGTGGGTCGGCGGCGCCGGTGAAGGCGAGACTGATGGACCAGGCGAAACTGGCCGGGATGGGCAATCTCCTCACCGACGACGCGCTGTGGCGCGCCGGCATCGATCCCACCCGACCGGCCAACTCGCTGCTCGACGACGAGGTCGCTCGGCTCCATCGGGCGATGCGACGAACCCTCGCCGTGCTCGGCGAACGGGGCGGCAGCCACACCGGCGACCTACAGCCGGCGAGGGTGCGCGGTGGGGCGTGTCCGAAGTGCGGCGAGCCGCTTCGTCGTGAGGAAGTGGGCGGCCGCACCACCTACTGGTGCCTGCAACATCAGGGGTGAAACCGGCTACCGTCCACATTCGTGGGTTGGTCACGGAGAATCCTCGCGGCGGGACTCGTCGTGTTCTGTCTGACGTGGACGTCCCCTGTCGCGGCCCAGGACACACAGGACACGCCGGAGCCCGGATCCACCGGCGTCACGGTGCTCGACGGCGGCGAGGAAGCCCAGCCCGAGTCGGCGGTGATCCGCGACGAGGACACCAGCGCCACGATCCGGCGCATCCGTCGGGATCTCGTGATCGTGGCCGGAGTGATGACCGTGGCCCTCGGCGTGTACCTGTGGCACACGAGCCCCTCGCGTCGTCTCCGTTTGGCGACCCAACACGCCGAGGCGATCCTCGACGAGCCCGACGGCGACTGACGCGCTCTCCGGCCGGCGCCGGTTACTGTGCGGGGCATGGCTGACGCACTCGACATCGACGCGATGATCGCCCGCTTCCAACAGCGGGCGCTGGCGGTGAAGAAGCGCAACCTGCCGCCGGTCGGCGGCGACGAGCGTCAACAGTTCCTCAACCAGGCGAAGAACGACTTCATGGACTTCGCCCTGTTGGGTGACGCCAAGGGCGAACTGGTCGACGGCGTCCTCACCCTCACGATCGACCTCCGACCGGCCGACGACTGAATCACCGGCACCGAGTCAACGACACCGTGTCACCGACTCGACGTCGAGGGTGATCTACATTCGACTCATCGCTACCGAGGAGTTCTCAGGTGTCTGACCCCTTCGACGCCGACGACGCACCGCCACCACCGCCCCCCGCTGCGCCGCCGCCCCCGCCTCCTCCGCCACCCCCGCCCCCGCCCCCGCCTCCTCCGCCACCGGTGCAGGCGCCGGCCGAGGACATCGCCGATCTGGCATCGTCGATCGCCGGTGTCGATTCGTCGCCGACCGCGCCGCCGTCACCACTGGCGTCGCCCCCGGCACCCATCGCCGGTGTCGAGGCGACGCCGCCACCCCCGCCACCGCCGATGCCGGCCGCCCCGCCGACCCCACCCGCCCCGCCGGCCGAGGCACCCCCGGTGCCCGCGCCGGCCGCAGCACCGCCCGCCGCCGCGGTGCCGTCTCCGGAACCGGTTCGTCCCATGCCGTCGGCCGAGAGCGGGCCGGGCATCACCGATCCCCACGGCCTCGGTGCCGCGGTGAGTCGTCTGTCCGGCAGCGGCCGAAAGAACGGTCACGCCGCGTTCATGGTCCTGGCCCGGGTGCTCGAGGAGGACGAGAAGATCGCGGTCGTCGCCTCCTGCCGGTTCCTCGGTGCACCGGCTGCCCTCGCGCTCAGCGATCGTCGTCTGCTGGTCGTCAACGCCCGCGAGTGGGAACCCGACATCGTGCCGGTCGCCCTCGAGCCCGGCCTCACCGTGCAGGGTTGGCAGGACGAGCGACACGCTGCCCTCGTATTCGCCCGCGGCGGCCACGAGATCGTGGTGGATCGAATCAGCGATCGGGCCATGGCTCAGGAGATCGCGTCCGGCGTGCGCGCCCGGGTCGGCGGCTGATCAGAACTGGCATTCGGGAGTGCGTGATCGGCGGAAACGCCGATACAGTTGCCTCCCGTTGCGGACGTAGCTCAGTTGGTAGAGCGCAACCTTGCCAAGGTTGAGGTCGCCGGTTCGAACCCGGTCGTCCGCTCCAAGAACATGCAGGTCACAGCCCTTTCGGCTGTGGCCTGCTGTCGTTTTGTGCCCATGTCGACCACAAATCGGCTGTCAGGGATGGGATGGTCTGGTCAAAGCGGGTCTTTGCCGTATTCGATCTTGCGGAACAGTCGCGCTCGCTGAGCCGGGAGCGCATGCGCTCGACGCGCAGCGGCACGAGCAAGTGGGTGAGGGTCATCGACGAGATCTGACTGTCGAGCGGATTCTGCCGGTCCGTCATCCCATCCGTATCCCGTCTACTGCACGGATCAGGTCGGACTCGTCGGACTGGGCCGCACTCGATCGCAGGCGTTGGTCCGGGTTGGACGGTTGCTCGTGTCCTGCTGTCGTCTGTGCCCGTTTCGACCACGAATCGGTTTCCAGGGAGGGGGCCTGGTCGGAGGTGGCCTTTTGGCGCGAATCCATCGCGCTGCTCTCCAGGACAGGGTCAAGTCTTCCGGTCGCGATCGCGATTTGGTCCGGTCGGGTGATCTTCATGACTCCGGAGTCGAGTCGGTTCTTCAAGCACTAGACCAGAAGAAGTATCAATATCATTTCCTAACCCGGGCAGGACTCGCAGCTACCGAGAAGGTCGAGGCGATGGGTGTCGACGCGGAAGCCGAATCGGTCGGCGACCTTCTGTAGGGAGCGTTCCAAGCTGGCCTCGGCGCGGGCATTGAGCGAGAAGTCGGCGACGTCGCCACAGTTCGAGCAGATCAGGTGATGGTGGTGCTCCGTCAGATGCTCGGCGAGTTCGTAGCGAGCGAAGTCATCGCGGGTCACGATACGGGTGACGGCGCCGGCCTCTTCAAGGATGGTCAGGTTCCGATACACACTGGACTGTGGGAGCGACGGATCGGCCGCCAAGATCTGGGTGATGGTCAGCGGACCGTCTCCCGTCTGTAGCACTGCCACGAGGCGCCGTCGTCCGGCGGTGTAGCGCTGGTCGGCACGACGCAGGAGCGCAGTGACCTCGTCATCGACCTCAGCATCGATCTCGGTTGCTGGCATCGCGAGAGGCTATCTGAGAATGAGAACGACTGGGACTACCGTCGTCATCGGGGCGGTGCCGATCAGTGGCTGTGGTGGGGATCGTCGAGCATCAGGTGGTCGCCGATGCGGATGAACCGGCCACCGAAGGCGCGGCGTAGATGGTGCTCGGTCAGCACTGTGTGGGGTGGACCTACCGCAATGGGCGAGCGGTCGAGGAGCAAGACCTGGTCGCAGCGGCCGGCATCATCGAGGTTGTGGGTGGTCACCACGACGGTCCGGCCGGCGGAGATTTCAGTTTCGATCACATCCAGGATGACGGCTCGCGACACGACATCGAGACCGTTCACCGGTTCGTCGAGCAGCAACACGTCGGTGTTCTGCGCGAGGCCTTGCGCAACGAGCACTCGCTGGCGCTGGCCACCGGAGAGCTCATGGAATTGACGGCCGGCAAGATCGTCCACCGCGAGCCGCTCGAGTGCTTCGTCCACACAGCGATGGTCCTCGGCGCGAAACCGCCCGAACAGGCCGAGGCTCGGATACCGGGCCAGCGAGACGGCATCGCGAACGGTGATCGGCAGGCTGCGATCGACATCGGTCGATTGCAACACCAACGCCGGTCCCGAACCGGCGACGACTGCCGCACCCCTGCTGGCTGCGAGTGTTCCCGCCAGGGCGCCCAAGAGGGTGGATTTGCCCGACCCGTTCGGACCGATCACCGCCAGTGAAGTCCCCGGGGGGACCTCGAGGTCCACGCCCGACAACGCGACCTTGTCGCCAAAACGGACCTCGAGTCCACGGGTGCTGATCGCTGAGGTCACATCAACAGGCTAGATCGTGTTGGGAACGGAAACGATTCTCGTTTCGAGTTGGTGGTATCCCCACATCGGTCTAGCGTGCCGATAGTAATAGTGGTTCTCAATCTGGAGTGTGATCCATGAGGGTCTCGAATCCTCTGCTCGTCGTAATCATCGCGATGTTCGCACTGGTGGCCGCCGGATGCGGCGACGACAGCAGCACCGGCTCCGAGACTGGGAGCGTGGCCAACGAACGGCCGACGATCGTGGTGACGACCAACATCCTCGGTGATGTCGTCGAGAATCTGGTCGGCGACGGGTTCGATGTCGTCACGATCATGCCGGTAGGGGCTGATCCCCACGACTTCCAGGCATCGGCGCAGCAGGTCGCCCAGATCGGCGAGGCCGATGTGCTCATCGTCAACGGTGCAGGGTTCGAAGAGGGCCTCCTCGACGTGATCGAGGCATCTGAGGCCGACGGGGTCCCCGTCTTCGAAGCGATCAGCGCCGTGGAAACGATCGAGTTCGGAGAAGGCGGACACGACCATGCGGATGAGGGCCATGCCGATGAGGACCATGCCGATGAGGACCACGACGGGCATGACCACGAGGGAGCCGATCCGCACTTCTTCACCGATCCGGCACGCATGGCGTTGGCCGCCGATGCCATCGCAGACTTCTTGGTCGCCAATGTCGATGGCATCGATGCGGAAGCCCTGAGCTCCTCGGCAGCGGCGTATGTCGACGAGCTCGAGGCACTCGACAGCGAGGTGGACGAGATGCTGGCCGCAATCGATGCAGATGATCGAGTATTGCTGACCGATCATGAGGTGTTCGGCTACTTCGCCGACCGCTTCGTCTTCGAGGTCGTCGGCACGGTGATCCCTTCGGGGAGCACTACCGACGGCACCAGTGCCCAGGCGTTGGCTGAGCTCGCCGAGCTGATCGAGGAAGAGGGCGTGCCTGCGATCTTCGCCGATACTTCCTCGTCCGACGAACTCGTGCAGACCCTGGCCAGCGAAGTCGGTGATGTCGCGGTTGTCGAGCTCTACTCGGAATCGCTCGGAGCCGACGATTCCGACGGTGGCACCTATCTCGACATGGTGCGAACAAACGCCCGGCGCATCGTCGACGCCGTCGCCGGCTGAGGCGGCCTGTCGGCGATGGACTATCTCTTCGAAGCATTCGAACCCGCGTTCATGCAGCGGGCGCTCATCGGAAGCCTGATCGCGGTCGTTGCCACATCGTTGGTGGGGACCTGGGTCGTCCTGCGCGGGCTGGCGTTTCTCGGCGACGCGCTGGCCCACGGCGTCATCCCCGGTATTGCGCTCGCGGTGCTGTGGGGCTTCAGTCCGATCATCGGCGCCTTCGTGGCCGCACTGGTGATGAGCGGACTGGTGAGCGTCGTGTCGAACCGGACGATTGTCCGCGAGGACACCGCGATCGGGTTGTTGTTCGTCGGGATGCTGTCACTGGGGATCGTGATCGTGTCGCGGGCTCGCTCGTTCTCGACCGAAGTGACCGCGCTGTTGTTCGGCGACGTGTTGGGCGTCACCCGCGGTGACATCCGCAACCAGATCGTGGCGACGGCCATCGTGGTCGTCTCGACGGTCGTGTTGTATCGGCCGTTTCTTGCCCTGACGTTCAATCGGGCCAAGGCGCAGACCTTGGGCATGCGTCCGCAACTCGCGCAGGCTGCGCTGTTGGGGTTGCTGGCGCTGAGTATCGTGGCCAGCTTCCAGGCAATCGGGACGTTGCTGGTCTTCGGCCTCCTGGTGGGACCGCCTGCCACCGCGTCGCTCCTCGTGCATCGTGTCCCGGCCATCATGGTCACCTCGATGCTGCTCGGTACGGTCGCCGTGGCTGCGGGGTTGGTGGTGAGCTTCCATCACGGCACCGCGGGTGGCGCCACCATCGCGGGGTTCAGCGTCTTGCAGTTCTTCATCGTGCTGGCCGGACGCGAGGCCGTCGTTGCGCTACGTCGAACCGATCAGCCTGTCGTCATCGCCTGAGACGCTCGGGACTGCCACCGGTCTTCTCGCGTCACACGTCGGGGTGTTTGCGGACGTGCGGTGTTGGGTAGTTCAACGCACCGAGGCTCGCGAACGGCGATGCTCTCCACAGTCGAGGAACAGGTTGCCCGGACCGCATGATCTCCACGGATCCGTACGAGTCGGTGGTTCTGGTGGTCGGTTTCGCCGCGCTGGTGGCGGCTGTACTCCCCGCGATCGTGGCGGAGCGCCCGGTGTCGGTGCCGATGATCATGGTCACGCTGGGTGCGGGGCTGCATCTTGCGGTTGGTTCCGACGTCGTGCCCGACGCCACCGTGGAACTCGAGGTGACCGAGCGGCTCACGGAGTTCGGCGTCCTCGTCTCGCTCATGGCCGCCGGCCTGGCAATCGATCGGCCGATCGGGTGGCGACGCTGGAGCACGACATGGCGGTTGCTCGGTATCGCGATGCCTCTCGGGATCGCGGCCACGACGCTGCTGGGCATCGGGGTGCTCGGACTGCCGCTTGCGAGCGCGTTGCTCCTGGGAGCGGTCCTGGCACCCACCGACCCGGTACTCGCTCGCGAGGTGCAGGTCGGTGAGCCCACATCGGGCGGTGACGGCGATGAGGGCACCGAGGCGATCCATGACGAGGTGCTCACCACGCTGACCAGTGAGGCGGGTCTCAACGACGCGCTGGCCTTCCCGTTCGTGTATGCCGCGATCCTCCTCGTCGCCGGCTCGGTGGAAACGGGCGACGTCGTCCGCTGGTTTGCCGTGGACCTGATCTACCGCGTCGCCGCGGGTGCGGTGGTCGGCGTGGTGGTCGGCTGGCTCGTGGGCCGCCTCGCGTTCCTCCCGCCGAGGCGGCTGGCCAAGCTCTCGGAGGCGGGCGACGGATTCGTCGGCGTGGCGACGTTGCTCACCGCCTACGCCGCCGCGGAAGCGATCTCCGGCTACGGCTTTCTCGCCGTTTTCGCGGCCGGGGTCACCGTACGGAGCTTCGAGCGCCACCACGACTACCACCGCGTGCTCCACAGGTTCGTCGAGCAGCTCGAGCATGTGCTCGTCGTGATCATCGTCGTGCTCTTCGGCGCGTCGCTCACGACCGGGGTTCTCGAGGGTGTTGCGCTGCGAGATGTGCTGGTTGCGGTGGCGGTGGTGCTGGTCGTCCGCCCGGCGGTCGGACTCGTCGCGCTCATCGGTTCCGGTCTGGGCAACGGACAGCGAGCCACCATCGCCTTCTTCGGCATCAAGGGGATCGGCTCGATCTTCTACCTGGCCTACGCGCTCAGCACCGCCGACTTCGCCGAGGCATCGACCCTGTGGACCGTGGTCGCCCTCAGTATCGTGTTGTCGCTCTTCGTCCACGGCACGCTCGCCGCACCGGTCCTGCGGTGGCTCGGTGCCCCGAACACGTCGGCCGCCGAGCGCGAGTAGGGGACCTGACCACGCTGCTCTCGGCTCAGACCGTGAGCGACGTGAGGATGCCGCCGTCGGCCAACAGGACTGTGCCGGTCACGTACGACGACGCGGGGCTGGCGAGGAACACCAGCGCGGCGGCGGCCTCCTCTGCGTCGCCCAGTCGCCCCATCGGCGCGATCTCGGCGATCTTGTCGAGGTAGCCGTCGGCGTGGGCGGCGGTCATGTCGGTGGGGAACCAGCCGAGCGCCAGCGTGTTGACCCGGATGCCCTTGCGGCCGGTCCACTGCTGGGCGAGGTCGCGGGTGAGTCCGATGAGCGCCGTCTTGCTCGTGACGTAGGCCGCCTGGGGGAGTCCGGCGGAGATGTAGCCGGTCACGCTGCCGATGTTCACGATGGCGGAGCCGGCCGGCATGACCCGGGCGGCGGCCTGTGACATCCAGTAGGTGCCGTTCACGTTGACGTTCATGACGTTGCGGAAGTTGTCGGGCTCCTCGCGGGTGCTCGGCACTGCGGACGCCACACCGGCGTTGTTGACGAGGATGTCGACCCGGCCGAGTTGGTCGACGGTCTCGCCGATGAGTTGTTCGCAGTCGCCGGGTTCGGTCACATCGCATCGCACCGCGATGCCGCGCCGGCCCCTGGCTTCCACGAGGGTCCGGGTGTCCTCGAGCCGGTCGACTCGGCGGGCCCCGAGGGCGACATCGGCACCCGCCTCGGCGAGCGCCCGCGCGAACGCGACCCCGAGTCCGGACGAGGCCCCGGTCACGACCGCCACCTTTCCGTCGAGTCGGAACCGGTCGAGGATCGAGCTATTCATCATAGGATTGGAGAATATAGGTTCAGGGAATATCAGGGTGCCGGCGGGTCGGCGGTCTCATGGGAGACCGCTCGGAGGAGCGCGTCGATCTCGTGGTGCTCCTCGAGAGGATGTCGCAACGGGTGCGCCCGATCGATGTGGTAGCGGTTGCGGCGGCCGAGTCGCTCTCTGGTGATGTATCCGCCGGCTTCCAGATCGTCGATGATCTGCATCGCCGTTCGTTCGGTGACACCCACGAGCAGTGCGAGGTCGCGGATCCGGATGTCGGGCGTCGAAGAGATGGCAAGCAGCACGTGGGCGTGGTTGGTGAGGAACGTCCATGAGCGAGAGTCGGAACGTGAGGCCACCGCGCCAACTCTACACAACCTCGTTGCATGGGTTGCAATACATGAAACAGAATACATATATTGCAACCCATGCATTCAGTTGGGGCAGAGACAGGTCGGGTCGATGAACTCGGGGGGCGTACCGCGGCGCGTGCCCGTCACCGTTCGATCGGAGCGAAGTGATACCCGCAAGCGTCGCCGTCGTCGTCGCGGCGTTCGCGCCGCTCGTCGGTGCGGCCCTGGCCCTTTCCCTCGGGGATGCCCGTCGATCTGCTCGAGTGGTGACGCTGGCCGGGGTGCTCGCCTTCGCCGCGGCGCTCGTCCTGGTCGTGATGAGCGGCCTCGACGAGGACGGAACGATCGTCACCGCCGAATGGATGGATGCTTCGATCGACCGGGTGAGTGCCCTGTTGCTCACCGTCGTCATGGGGACCGTTGCGGTGATCGCCGGCTTCTCGTCCCGGTCGCTCGACGACGACGGCCGTGCGAGCCGCTACTTCGCGCTGGTCGGAATTGTGGCATTCGGATCGGCGATGGTGGTGCTTCCTGTGTCGCCCCTGTTGCTGGCGCTCGGTTGGATCCTGTCCGGATGGGCCCTCGTCGGGCTGGTCGGCTTCGAGTCGACATGGTCGACGGCGCGTCGGGCCCGAGCGCGTATCCGGCGCACGCTCCTGATCGGTGACCTGGCCCTGCTGGGCGGGCTCGTCCTGGCCTCGCGTCACAGCGATGGAATCCTGACCGGCAATGCCGCCGACGCGACAGACGCGCTGCGGAACTCCACCACCCTCGGTTTCGAGACGCTGGACGTGGTCATGGTGTTGGTCGTGGTCGCCGGAGCGTCGCGCTCCGCGATGGTGCCGTTCCAACGCTGGTTGATCGGGACGCTGGCGGCACCGACACCGGTCTCGGCCCTGGTGCATGCCGGTCTGGTGAGCGGAGCGGGGTTGTTGCTCCTGCGGTTCGCGTCGCCGTTCGTGGCATCGGACATCGCGGTGGCCCTGGCGTTCGCCCTCGGCGTCGTCACCATCGTCGTCGCCACGGGGTCGATGCTGGTGCGCTCCGACGTCAAGGGGACCCTCGCCTGGTCCACGGTTGCCCAGATGGCCTTCATGGTGGTCCAGTGTTCGGTCGGCGCATTCAGCAGCGCGGTCTTTCACATCGCCGGCCACGGCATGTACAAGGCTGCACTGTTCCTCGGTTCCGGCGACACCGCGGCCGGGGGTCTCCGGGCGCGTCGGCGGCCCCCCGGTGCGGTCGAGATCCCACGGAGCGCCGCCCTGCTCGCGTCGGCGGCAGCCGCCGCGGTGGCGGTCGGGGTGGCCGGGACCGTCATTCGTCCCGACGTCTCGCCGGCCGGCGAGATCCTCGTCTTCGCCTTCGCCTGGCTCACGATCGCAACGGGCATGCACGGCTGGTTGACGCGGGCGCCGTTCACCACAATCGGCTCCGTGGTCGTCGGCACGCTCGGATCGGTGGTCGCCGCAATGACCTACGTCGGTGGCCTGCGTCTCGCCGAGGCGTTCATGAAGCCGTCGGTCGAGGCCGTGGCCGGCGCGACGGTCGTGGGTTCGGGCGAGCTCGTGGCGGTCATGGCTGTCGTCGCCGGCGCGGCGGGAACGCTGGTTCTGCTGCCGGGAACGGGGGGCGCCGCCACCCGTGACCGTCTCCGGCACCTGGTGGTGCGGCTGGGCGGATCCGACAGTGTGTCGTGGCGACTCCGGACCGAGTCGACCGGGACCCCACCATCGGAGTTCGTGGTCCCGTCGACCAAGGGTGCCCGTCGGGCCGAGATCCGGGCCGACGTATCCCAAGCGAGTGCCGTGATCGCGCCGCAGTGGCCGCTTTCCTCCTTCGTCGCCGTCAACCCCCTCGGCGGGATGGAGTCGCTCGGGTTCGACACCGCGGCGGAGACCGCGCGTCGTTGGCACGGTGCCAAGACCCACCTCACACTCGATGAATATCGGCGAGACCACGAACTCGGCCTCTCGCGGGCCGGTGACCTCGTCCACGTCGCCCTCTACCGGTTCACGGAACTCTGCGAGCGCGCTCCGGTGGCGATCGGCGGACAGGCGGTCTCTCCCGTCGACGTGATCGTCGCCGATCTCCTGCACGGGCCGGACTCGCCGCAGCCGGCGAGAGTGCCGACTGCGCTCGAGCGTCGTGGACTCGGTCGCGCGGGTGCGGTCGTGGACGACGTGGTGTCGTCATGGCTGTCGGCCTACGTCGAGCCACCCCACTGGCCGGCTCATCGAGCGGGGGAGAGCTTCGTGACCATGGGCTGCCGACTGATGGTCGCCGATCCCCGGCTCGCGTCGCTACTCTCTGCCCCGTCGCGCCGTTGGGTCCAGTCGCTCGGCTCGGATCCGGCGGTGATCATCGACGCCGCCTTCGCAGTGTCGGGCGTCGCCGACGATGACCGTGTCGACGAGGTGCGCAGCCAGTTGTGCCGCCTCGCCGGCTGGTCCGGCCTGGCGAAGTGGAGGAGCGAGTGGGCCCAGCCCGACGAGCAACGGCCTCCGTTGACGCCGATCGACGTGGTCGCGATCCGGGCGCTGCTCGAGGCGGCGGTGTTCGGGTCGGGGACCGTCGTCGACCCGCGACCGGAGTCGCGGTCGGCGCAACGAGACGACGAGGGAGAAAGCGGCGACGAAGACCTCCTCGATGCCAGGGTCGCAGCGGTGGCGGCCGTTCTCGCCCCCCGTGGGAGCCGCTCGGACCGGGCAGCGATCCGGGCGGTGCTGTCCGAGGTGCCGGCGCAGGACCGGGCCTCGCTGTGGTTGGAGGCGCAGGAACGGACGATCGATGCCGGCCTCCTCTCCAAGCTCAGCCGCCTGGACCCCGGGAGAGCGACGACTCGTCCCGACGCCCAGATGGTCTTCTGCATCGATGTCCGCTCCGAGGGGCTCCGCAGCCACGTCGAGGCGCTCGGCAACTTCGAGACGATCGGATTCGCCGGGTTCTTCGGCGTACCGATGCAGATCCGCAAGCTCGGATGGGACCACCACGAACCACGGTGTCCGGTGCTGGTGGCACCGGCCATCAGCGCATCAGAGCAGCCGCGCGAGCATTGCATCGAACAGGCGGCCGCAGGGCTGGGCCGTCAACGCACGGCGGCCGGGCTGCTCGCGGCCCACGCCGGCGCGAAGCACGGCCCGGGCTCGCCGTTTGCCCTCGCCGAGACCGCGGGCTGGTTCCTCGGGCCCAGAGCCGCATGGAAGACGTTCCGGCCCGGCGTGTCGGCGATGCCGGCGATGCCACCGACTCGGATGCTCCTCGATGACGACGAGGTCCTCCTCGAGCAGCGGACGTTCTTCGCCGAGTCGGTGCTCAAGACGATGGGGCTCACCGATCGGTTCGCGCCGATCGTGGTTCTCTGCGGCCACACCAGCCGCACCACGAACAACCCGCACGCCACTGCTCTCGAATGTGGCGCATGCGCGGGAGCCTCCGGCGATGACAACGCTCGAGCCGTGGCCGCACTGCTCAACTCACCCGACGTGCGGCATGGCCTCGAGACCCGTGGAATCGCGATTCCCGACGACACGTGGTTCGCCGCCGGTCTGCACGACACCGCCGCCGATCGCGTGACCCTGCTCGACGTCGCCGACATCCCCACCGAACACCGTCGGCTCGTGGACACGCTGGAAGAGACACTCGAGGTCGCCGGCCGACGTCAGGCGGCCGCGCGATCGACCCACTTGCCCGGGACTGCGTCGAAGGTGCGCGACCGTGGCGCCGACTGGGCCCAGGTCCGTCCCGAGTGGGGTCTCGCCCGTAACGCGGCCTTCATCATCGGCCCACGGTCGTTGACCGCCGGCATCGACCTCGAGGGGCGCGCCTTCCTGCACACCTATGACGCCGAGGACGATCCCACGGGCCGGGTGCTGGAGACCATCATGACGGCGCCGCTCGTCGTCGGGCACTGGATCTCCAGCCAGTACTACTTCTCCACCGTGGACCCCCAGGCCTTCGGCGCCGGCGACAAGCTCCTCCACAATCCGATCGGCACCACCGGGGTGATCTCCGGCGACGGCGGCGATCTCCGGGTCGGGCTTCCACTCCAGAGCACCCACGTCGACGGTCGGCGCTTTCATCAGCCGGTGCGGCTGCTGGCGGTGATCCAGGCGGACCTCACCCGGATCGAAGGCATCATCGCCGCCAATCCCATCCTCCAGACCCTGACCGGAGGATCATGGCTTCGCATCGCCGGACGTTCGCAGCCGCACGAACGATGGTCGACACGAACCCCGTCCGGAACCTGGATCGAAACCCCTCAGGCGTTCGACGCCGACCCCTTCCCCACAGCAAGCCACATTCCCAGAGCGAAAGAGGACAACGCATGAACAGCTGGACAGGGTTGACGCCCATGGCTCGAATCGAGGTCGTCATCGACGGCGAGCACGTCCCCACGATTCGGGACCTGTTGCTCGCCTCGGGGGCAACGGGCTACACGGCACTCCACGGAGTGTCGGGATTCGGTCATGGCGGACAACACGAAGGGCGTCTGCTCTTCAACGACCGCAACAGTCTTTCGCTGCTCATCAGCATCATTCCGATCGAGCACGCCGAGTCGCTGGTCGCCGGCATTCGGCGAGTGCTCGACAACACCCACGGCGTGATGTTCGTGAGCGAGACCCATGTGAGCCGGCCCGAGTACTTCACGGCCCCCGGGGTCGACGAATGAGCCCGCGTGGACACGGGCGTGCGGGGGCGACTACCAGCGGATCTCGTTGGTGCCGTCGCCGGCCGGCACGACCTGGGCCTTCGCTGCGACCCATGCGGCCGTGGTGACGACCTCGATGGCGTCGGCGTCGTCCGAACGGGCATAGCACCGGGTGCCGTCATCCAACTCGCAGATTGCGACGACGTGGCCGGCGCTGCCGTCACCGGAGTGGACGACGGTGGCGGCGAGCACATTCGCCGGGCCGTCGGCCCGTTCCACGATGGCGACGTCGGGTACGAGCGGGGGTGCGTCCCATTGCTGCGAACGAACGGGTTGGGCGGGGTCGGGGAGCTCGCCGGCCGTGGTCGAATAGATCGCGGCGACGTGTTTGGTCATGTGCATGCCCACGCCGGTGACGAGACCGACCTGGCCCGGGTTCGCACGCAGGTGTTCGACCGCATGGCTGATCGAGTGGCTCATGTAGTTGCTGCTGGGTCCACCGTGGTACGGCAGACCGCCGGTGAGCGTCAGTGGCCGCGGATCCTCGGGGCCGATTCCCAGCGCGTCCCGCGCGAACTGCACCGCCGAGCCGAAGCAGCTGTAGAGGTCGAACGCGTCGACCTCCGCGGTTTCGAGACCCGCCATCGACAGGGCTTCCGCCGTCGCTGACCGCATGGCGGGAGACGCACCCAGGTCGGCGCGCGCACCGATGTGGATCGAGTCACGAGCGAACCCCCAACCCCGCAGATACACGCGCCGATCCTCGGGGACACGCCAGCGGTCGGCCACCGATCTCGTCACCAGCAGGTTGGCGGCGGCCATGTCGACATCGGGAAAGGCCGTCATGTGCTTGGTGTACGGCAGCGCCACCATACGATTCCCGGGCGTCGCCGTGGCCAGGGCGTGAACGGTGCGAGGCGTCCGGAACCATGCGTCCGGATTGCGGATCGCCGTCTCGTTCAGCCGGGACATGAGTGCAACCAGACGGTCGCGGTCGTCCGGCGTCGCCCCGCGAGAGGCCCAGCGAGCCTGCTCGAGCAGGGCGAACGTGAGCCATGCCGGCAGAACCCCGTGGGCGAGTTCGGTCGGCAGGTGCCACTCGTCGAGATCGATGGGGAGGACGGGCGGTGACGGATGCGGGTGACTCCACGGGGGTGTTTCCCCATCCTGGGCGAAGGCTCGACGGGTGTGGAGGGCCTCCCCGCCGACGACGAGGGCGACCTCGATCTCGCCGTCCAGCATCCTCGCGGCGGCCGCGTCGATCAGACGTTGTGGCGAGGTGCCGGCGAGGATCGACTCGTGGCGGGCGGCATCGGTCGCCCCCAGACGATCGGCCAGACGACCCGGCAGGTCGTCGTAGGCCCAGGACTGGCAGTGGACCACACCGAGATCGTCGAGCAGGGCGAGCGGATCGACTCGAACGGCGGCGTCGTCGGCCGCTGCTCGGGCCACGTGCTCCATCATGGCGAGCGGTTCCGGCGCTGAACCGTCGGGGTGCCACGTTCGCCGCCCGGTCCCGATCAGGCACGGCTGCCGGTCGTTCATCGGATGGCGCCGAGTCGGCGGAGGGCGTCGATCTGATCGTCGTCGAGACCGATCACCTCGTCGAGAACTTCGGCCGTGTGCTGCCCGGCGGTCGGCGACGGGGTCGGCTCGTAACGACTCTCGCCGACGAGTCGGAGCGGGGTGGGCACCAGCTCGGCGCCATGATCGTCGCGCGACAGCCACGGCATCCGGTCGAGGAACTGGGGATCCAGGGGCAGCGACGCCGGCGAGTTCACCGGTGCAATCGCGGTGTCTGCGGCAATCGCGAGGGCGACCCACTCTGCGGTCGTGCGGGTACGGAAGAGGTCGGTGAGTTCGGTTCGCAGCGCGTCGTTGCCGCGGGCGTGATCGGCGTATTCCGACCCCGGCCATCGCGTGAACAGGTCGGCGCGGCCGCAGCCTTCGCAGAAGTTGCGCCAGAACTTCCGCTCCGAGGCCATCAACAGCACGTGGCCATCGGCGGACTCGTAGATCTGGTAGCGGACGCCGTCGCGCAGGCCTGCGGTGCCGGCGGCCCGCCGCTCGTTCCCATCGGTCGGGTTGCCGGCCACTTCGGTCGTGGGGCGTTCGTAGGCCCGCGCCGTTTCGTGGCGGAGCCAGTCGAACGCCACGGCGGCATCGGCCTGGGCGAGATCGACATGGCTACCACGCCCGGTCGCACGGGCGCTGAGGACCCCGGCGAGTACGCCGATGGCGCCGTAGAGCGGTCCTGCGTTCATGCCGATGGAGACGTGCTCGGGGATGAACGGCCGACCGTCGTCATCGTGATCGGGGGCGAAGACGGCGGCCCAGGCGTCGTAGGCCACCCCGTGGGTGGGAATGTTCTGGTACGGGCCCGTGGCGCCGAAGCCGCTCATGGAGACGAGCACGATCGTGGGGTTGACACCGGAGAGCCTGTCGTAACCGAGACCCCGGCGATCGAGGGCTCCCGGTCGCATGCCTTCCACGACGACGTCGCTGGCCTCCACCAGCTGGAGGAAGGTGGCGACGCCGGCATCCGAAGCGAGGTCGAGTTGCACCGACCGCTTGCCGCGATTGATGTGCCGGAAGAGCAGCGAGGTGCCCTCGACCATCGGCCAGGTCATCTGGCGGCCGTAGTCGCCCTCGAGTGGCTCGACCTTGATGACGTCGGCGCCGAGGTCGGCCAACGAGGTCGTGAGGGCGCCGGCGCCGAGATGCGCGACCTCGACCACCCGCAGCCCGGAGAGGAGACCTGTCCTCGTCACGGGGCCCGAGGTCGGGCTGGGTACTGAAACCATTCGTCCACCATATAGGCTGGAGTTGAAATATGAATAGAAATGCAGGTAATCTGATACAGGTGTCAACGAGTGGCCCTTGTGATGGGTGTGACTGAATGACGATGTTCGAAGCGCCGGAAACCAAGATCCCCTCGTGGACGTTCCTCACCAACTACGCCCATGTGCTCATCGCCATCGCCCGAAACCCCGAGGCCCGTCAGCGTGACATCGCCTACGCGGTCGGGGTCACGGTCGGCGCAGTGCAGCGGATCATCCACGAGCTCGAGGAAGAGGGCTACCTGCGAAGTGAGAAGGTGGGGCGGCGAAACCGCTATGTCGTCAACGACGAGCAATCGCTTCGTCACCCCCTCGAGGACCAGCACACCATTGGTGATCTGTTGACGTCGCTCGACCAGTAGCCCGGTCGGGACGGCTGTCAACGAAGCGGAAGGCCCGCCAGGCCCTTCAGGCCATTCCTCATAGGATTGGAGAACATAGGCTCGGCCCATGGCCAACCCCTCCAGCACGTTCGTGATCAGCCTGACGCCCTTCACCGAGGACGGTCGGCTCGACGAGGTCGGCTTCCGTGGCCACCTGGGCCGGCTGCGCGACAGCGGCATCGGTGTCTACGTCGCCGGCAGCGGTAGCGGCGAGGGCTACACGCTGACCGTCGACGAGGTGCGCCGGGTCATGGAGATCGCAGGAGAGGAGCTGTCGGGACATGTGCCGGTGCGGGTCATGGGTGTGGAACCGCGCACGGCCCACGAGGCGATCGCCCTGGGGCGGATGACCACCGAGGTCGGACTCGACGCGATGCAGCTCTACTCGCTCGACCTCGGACACGGCTATTCGCCCCGGCCCGAGGAGCTGAGCACCTACCTGCACACGGTTCTCGATGCCGTCGAGTGTCCCGTGGTCATCTCCACGCACCAGTCGGTCGGCTATCTCTACCCGGTCGGCTTGCTGGTCGACGCGGCACGTGAGTACGACCAGGTGATCGGTCTCAACGTGACCACCGGCGACGTCGGCTATCTCTCCCGGGTGATCGATGCGATCGACGGCGCCGTCGACGTCCACGTGGGTGGCCCGATGCACGCCCTCACTGCGCTCGCCCTCGGTGCGCAGGGTTACCTGAGTTCCGAGGGAAACCTGGTCCCGAAGCTCTGCGTGTCACTCATCGATGCCCACCAGCGAGGCGATGCCGATGCAATGGCGCGCCGTTACGCCCGGCTCATCCGGATGTTCCGGGCCACGCAGGCCGCCGGTGGCATCGTGGGCACCAAGGCCGCGCTGCGGGCGCTCGGCGCTCCCGGCGGGTGGCCGCGAGCCCCGCGGCTCACGAGCGACGACACCCTGGTGGAGGCGCTCGTCGGCCAGCTCGGCGTGGACGGCGTGGACCGCGCCGAGGGCCTTCGGCCGTGACCGGGTGTCGGGCCCCGCGGCACCTACTGTATCTTCCAATGTTTAGAGGTTATGCTTCCGTGGGGATGAGAACGTGACGAGCTTGCCGTACCGCGACGCCTGCATCACCGGGGTCGGGTTCACCGAACTGTCGAAGAACTCCGGTCGCTCGGTGCTCGCCGTGGCTGCCGATGCCTGCCGGGCCGCCATCGCCGATGCCGGGCTCACGCCGGGCGACATCGACGGTGTGGTGACCTACCAGTACCTCGGGGACTCGGTGCCGGCCCAGGCGGTGGCCTCGGTGCTCGGCATGGGCACCCTCGCCCACACACTCGACTCGGGGCTCGCCGGGCAGGCGCCGTGCTACCTCACCACCCACGCCGCGTCGATGATCGGCATGGGCGTGGCCGAGAACATCGTGGTGTATCGAGCGCTCAACGGGCGCAGCGGGCAGCGGGTGGGGAGCGCCCGGGCGCCGGGCGATGCCGCCGACCTGCGCCACGACGCCGGGCTCACCGCGTATCCGCAGGCCATCGCCATGTGGGCCCGCCGGTTCATGATCGAGACCGGCGCGACCGAGGACGACCTCGCCGCGGTCACCATTGCGCAACGGGAGTGGGCGGCGCGCAACGAACGGGCGTTCCGGCGCACGCCGATGACGCTCGAGTTGCACCACGAATCCCCCTATGTGGCCGACCCGCTGAGGGCCGTCGACTGCACCACCGAGGTCGACGGCGGGTGCGCGCTGGTGCTCACCTCTTCGCGGGCCGCGCTCGATGCGCCGCATCCCGGTATCGGCATCGAAGCCGGTGCCTACTCGCTCGGTGGCGGCGGCGGGCTCGACATGGCCGACATGGCCACATGGCCCGACCTGAGCCGCAACTACACATCGCTGTTGGCCGACCGGCTCTGGGACATCGCCGGTCTGGGCCCCGCCGACGTCGACGTCGCCGAGCTCTACGATTGCTTCTCCAGCGTGGTGCTGTTCGCGCTCGAGGGCCTCGGATTCGCCGAACGCGGCGGCGCCGGCGACCTCGTTCGGTCGGGCGCGACGGCTCCCGGTGGCTCGCTGCCGACGAACACCAACGGTGGCCTCCTCAACGAGGGGTACCTCCACGGCATGAACACCGTGGCCGAGGCGGTGATCCAGCTCCAGGGTCGGGGCGGCGATCGCCAGGTGGCCGACGCCGAGGTCGCCGTGGTCACCTCGGGCGCATTGCAGGACGGGTCGGCGATGGTGTTGGTACGACGATGAGCGACGTGCAGTTCTTCCGGGACGGGATCGACGACGAGCGACTGCTCGTCCGGGTGTGTTCGTCGTGCGCCCGGGCCGCCTACCCACCGATGCCCGGCTGCCCCCACTGCGGACACGAACACGGTGCCGTCGTCGAGTCGTGTGGCCGCGGCACGCTCTACTCGTGGACCGTCTGCCACATCGCCTTCGACCCGGCCTTCGCCGACGAGACGCCCTATGTGGTCGGGCTCGTCGACGTACCCGAGGGCGCCCGCATCGTCGCCCGGGTGGCCGTGGACCCGGCCGATCTCGCCGACGGTCTTCCCCTTCAGGCCACCTACCCGCGCCTCGCCGACGGCGGCCGTCGACTGGAGTTCGTCGCCGAGACGGGGCGGGTGGCATCGTGACCGAACTCGTCGCGGTCGCCGACCGCACCACCGACCGGGGGGCCGTCGTCCGCACGCTCACCCTGCAACGGCCCGACAAGCTCAACCCGATCGACAAGGCGACGATCGCCGCACTCGAGGAACGGATCGAGCGCGCGTCGGACGATCCGGCCGTGCGCGTGGTCGTGGTCACCGGCGCCGGTCGGGCGTTCTCCGCCGGCGGCGATCTCGAGGGCTATGTCGAGCTCTATCGCGACGCAGCTGCGTTCCGGCGATTCCTCGAGACGTTCGGTCGGGTCTGCGATCAACTCGAGGCCGCCGACTTCGTGAGCATCGCGATGATCAACGGCGCCTGCGTCGCCGGCGGTCTCGAGCTCGCCCTCGCCTGTGATCTGCTCGTCGCCTCGTCGTCGGCCGCCATCGCCGACGGACACCTGAACTTCGGCCAGCTGCCGGGCGCGGGCGGGAGCCAGCGGCTCTGCCGGGCCGTCGGCCTGCAGCACGCGAAGGACCTGCTCCTCACCGGACGCACGATCACCGGTGACGAAGCGGCGGCCATCGGGCTCGTGGTCGCATCGGTGGCGCCCGACGAACTCGTCTCCCGCGTCGAGGCGATGGCCGATGATGTCGCCGGCCACAGCGCGTTGGCCGTGCGCCGGATGAGGGAGCTCATCCGCATCTCCCAGGAGATGGATCGGCCCGAGGCATTGCAAGCAGAGATGGACGTCGTCGAGGACTACGCGACCACCAGCGCGGATGCCACCGAAGGACTGGTCGCCTTCCTCGAGAAACGACCGCCGGAATGGAGAGGCGCATGACGCGGCCGGGATGGAACGACGACACGTTGTGGCAGCACTTCACCGCGCACGCGGCTGCGGACCCGCAGGCCCTGGCGGTCGTCGACCGCGAGGGTTCGCGTCGCCACAGCCGGGGCCAACTGCTCGCCGATTCGGTCGCTTTCGCCACCGCCCTCGAGCGTGACGGGCTGGTTCCCGGTGACGTGCTGTCGGTGCAGCTCCCCAATCGCTACGAGACGGCGGTCGTGGCCCTGGCCGCGCTGCGCTTGGGTCTGGTGATCAACACGCTGTTGCCGAACTATCGCGAGCGCGAGCTCGACCACATCTTCAGCACGGCGACACCCCGGGCGGTCGTGACGCCGGCCGTCCATCGTCGCTTCGACCATCGACCGATGATCGACTCGCTCCAGGGTGGGGGAGCGGGTCGGTTCTCCCATGTGGTGGTCGATGGCGACGAATTCCTCGACCAGCTGCGAGCCGACCCGCAGGACGCCTCGGCGATCACGGCGCCCGAGCCGGGGGCTTCGGCATGGTCCGAGCTCATCTTCAGCTCGGGCACCGAATCGACGCCGAAGGGCGTGCTGCACTCCGAGCAGACCACGAACGCCGGTGTGCGGTCGTTCCGGGAGTTCCTCGGGCTCGACGACGATGCGGTCGTCTGGATGCCCTCGCCCGTGGGCCACTCGACCGGGTTCAACTTCGGGCTGCGGTTCGCCCTCTTCCACGGTTTCCCGCTGATCCTGCAGGACGAGTGGGACCCTGCGATCGCCATCAGCCTGGTGCGTCGCTTCGGCGCCTCCTACACGCTGGCCGCCACCACGTTCCTCCAGGACCTCGTGCGGGTGCTCGGCGACCGCAACGAGCAACTCCCGGAGCTCACCTCCTTCGCCTGCGGTGGTGCGGCGGTGCCACCCGAGTTGGTCACGGCCGCCCGGCGACGTGGCATCGGTGTACAGCGTCTCTACGGGTCGACCGAGGCGCTGGTCGTGTCGTGCAATCGCCCCGACCGGCCCGAGGCGGCCCGGCTGCACACCGATGGCGTCGCCCTGCCCGGAGTCGCCATCCGCATCCGCGGCGACGACGGCGAACTCCTCGAACCGGGCGCACCCGGCGAGATCGAGGTCCAGAGCCCGCAGAACGCGCTCGGCTACTACGATGATCCCGAGCGCACCGCGGCGACCTTCCTCGACGACAACTGGGTGCGCAGCGGCGACCTCGGTGTGCTGGACGACGACGGATCCCTCTCGATCGTGGGCCGCAAGAAGGAGATCATCATCCGCGGTGGGCTGAACATCGCCCCTCGTGAGATCGAGGAGATGCTGCTCGACTTCGCAGAAGTCGAACGCTGTGCGGTGGTCGGTCTCGCCGACCCGCGGCTCGGCGAACGCATGGCTGCGTTCGTAACCCTGGTCGACGGTGCCCAACTCACGCTGGCAACCGCGGTCGAACGTCTCCGAGAGAAGGGGCTCGCCACCTACAAGCTGCCCGAGCTGCTCGAGGTGCTCGACGAGTTGCCCGCCACCGCATCGGGAAAGATCCAGAAACACCGGTTGCGCCGGGACTTCGACGCCTGACCGCGCCAGAGGGTCAGGACTCGCGCAGCGGTTCGGCCGAGACGAGCACGGACTGCCCCGAGAGCTGGTGTCGACCCGGGTCGTGGTTGTGGGCCTGCGCTGCGGCCGCGGCCTTCTCGGGATCGCCGGCCGCGATGTGGTCGATCATCTGACGGTGCTCTTCGAGCGATGCCTCACGGGTCGTGACCTCGGGGAAGGCACCGAAGTCGATCTTGTCGCCCGCGGTCTCCACCTGTCCCGACCAGAGCGCCTCGAGGGCGCCGACGATGACGACCAGGGGCTGGTTGCCGCATCCCTCGACCAGCACCTCGTGGAATCGGCGGGCGGCGCGGGCGAAGGCGGCGGGATCGTCGATGGCGACAGTGGACGCCGCCTGGATCTCCTCGAGTTCGGGGACCACGGTGGTGAGCCGGTCCTCGCGGCGGGCGCAGGCCGCGGCGCAGAGCGGCTCGACCTGGGCGATGGCCGACAGCACCTCGTCGACCTCGACCCCCCGGGATTCGAGAACCAGGCCCAGCATGTACCCGACCTTCTTCGTCTGCGGAACGTGGACGACCGAGCCGCCGACCTTTCCCCGCAGCACGGTGAGGAGGCCCTCGGTCTCGAGGATGCGAAGGGCTTCCCGAACCGACGGCAGACTGACGCGGTATTCCTCGACCAGTCGGTCCTGCGTGGGGAGCGACTCGGTTTCCGCGAACTCGCCGGCCAGGATCCGACCCCGGAGCTGGTTGGCGACGTCCTCGGCCAGGCGTGGCGATCGTCGTTGCGATTGGGGTCGGGCCATGACGTCAAATTACTAGATCATTGGTGTGGTTCCGGCGACGGCGGTCAGGTCGTGTCGAGGGCGAGCACGTGCGACAGGCGCCCGAACGCCAGATGGCGGCCGATCAGGGCGGTTGCCTCCACGATCTCGGCATCGCTGAGGATCGACCGAAGCCGGCCGTAGAACGCCGCGTCGAGAGAGTTGTGGTCCTCGACGAACCGCTCGGCGTACTCGATCAGTATCCGTTCCCGGTCGCTGAATCCGGGCCAGTCCGGCCACATCAGGACGTGATTGATCGCGTCCTCGTCCTCTTCGGACCACAGATCGTCAGATCCCGCAGACTGCGAGACACGGGACTGCATTCAATAGTGGCACCCGTTGATGACCACGACCCGCATGCGGGCCAGTTCCTGCTCGCGCACCGAGAGCAGGCTGTCGGTGTAGAGGGCCACGGCCAGCTGGGTGAGCGCGGCGCCCACCGCCGGCTTGTGCTGCCAGATGCGTTCGCGTTCGAGGCCGTCGCCGTCGGGAATGCCGATGTGTGCCATGTTCGTCCTTTCGGGACCGGACGCTCAGGACCGGAGCTGGTCGGGGAGGGGAGTGATGCCGGTGGCGGCCCATTCGAGTGCGTCGAGACGCATCCAGTCGCACACGTGGGTCCGGTCGCTGACCCGCCAGCCGTCGGCGGTACGGGTCAGGACGTCCTGGTACCGGAGGCCCCGCGTCCGCATGCGGGGCCCCGAGTCGGGCCGGTCGACGAGATAGGCCACCGCATAGGTCTCCGACCAGCCCGTGTCGCCGTCGATCCGGACCACGTGATTCGAGATCTGATGCTGGGAGAGCTGGAGGTTCTGGATGTCGACCGGGTAGTCGATCTTGCCCCGGCCGGCGACGAAGTCGATGATCGCCTCGAGGCCGGGCCCGACCGCCTTGCCGTCGAAGTCGGCGACGGCGTCGGCCGAGAAGACCTGATCGAGCCGGTCGAACTCGCGATGATCGATGGCGATGAAGTACGCCGTCACCGTGTCGAGTATGGCGAGTCGGTCGCGGAGGTACTGGTCGGTGGGTGCGTTCATCAGCCGAGGATCCTCGTCATGCGGTCGCGGGCCGGCGCCCGGGCGTCGTCGTCGGGGAACACGAACAGTTCGTTGTTCCGCACCCCGGCCATGATGGTATCGACCACCTGGTCGGCGCTCTGGGCCGAGTCTCGCGCCGCGTTGATGCGATCCTGCTCGGCCGTGCCGGTGCTCGACGCGGCCGGGGATCCGTAGCGGGCGGGCCGGGTGGTCTCGGCCTGCGCGAAGTTGGTGGCGACCGCCGACGGGCAGGGCGCGGTGACCCCGATGGGCGCACCGACATCGGCGAGGTCGCCCGCAAGCGACTCCGAGATCGCGGCGACGGCATGTTTCGTCGCGCAATAGATTCCGTAGCGAGCCGCGGCCAGGAAACCGGCCATCGAGCAGGTGTTGACGACGTGTCCCGGCTCACCGCCGGCGATCATGCGGGGCACGAACGCCTCGATGCCGTGGATCACGCCCCACACGTTGACGCCGAGCACCCATTCCCAGTCGGCGTGCGTCGCCTCCAGCAGCGAGGTGCGCACGGTCACCCCTGCGTTGTTGCACAGCAGATGAACACCGCCGCAGGTCTCGAACACCTCGGCGGCGAGCGTGAGCATGGCCCCGTGATCCGAGACGTCGACGACGCGAGGGAGGACGGACTCGCCGAGATCGGCGACCGCGCCCTCGAGTCGGTCCCGCTGGACATCGGTGGCCACGACTTGCATGCCGAGACCCACCAGGCGATGGCACAACGCCAGTCCGATGCCGCTGGCCGCGCCGGTGACGACGGCGACCCGACCGTCGAAGTCCTCCATGATGATCAGATCGAGGGCGACGTGCCACCGTCGACCTCGATCGTCTGACCCATGACATAGGACGACTCGTCGCCGGCGAGCCATGCGATCACGTCGGCGATCTCCCTGGGTTCACCGATGCGCCCGGTGAGCGAGAGGCCGCCCATGGCGTCGATCTCGTCGGGCGTGCGATTGCGGCGCATCAGCGGGGTGCGGATCGGACCCGGGGCGACCGCGTTGACACGGATGCCGTCGCCGCCGTGGTCGATGGCGAGGGCGCGGGTGAGCGCGACCACCCCGGCCTTGGCCGCGACATAGCCCGGGTTCGCCTTCATCCCGCGCACGCCGGCACCCGAGGAGACGTTGATGATGGCGCCACCCGGCCCGATGTGGGGGATCGCGGCTCGACACATCAGGAACGTGCTCGTCAGGTTGAGGGCCAGCATGGTGTTCCATTCGGCCAGGTCGAGGTCGAGCACGGTCTTGCCCGGCCGACTCCCGCCGACGACGTTGACCAGCACGTCGAGCCGACCGAACTGTTCGATCGTCTCGTCGACGGCAGCCTGAGTGGCCGCTTCGTCAGTGACGTCAGTGACGACCGTGTGCACCGGGGTCGGATTGGCGCCGTCGGCGATCTCCGCCGCGGTGGCGACCAGCGCCTCCTGCGCGACGTCGACGAGGGTGAGCCGGTAGCCGGCATCGGCCAGGCGAAGTGCGGTCGCCTGGCCGATGCCGTCTCCGGCCCCCGTCACGATGGCGACGGGAGCCGGCATCACCCGGCGAAGGTGGCGTCGTCGAAGAGCACCACCGACCCGACCGTCAGCTCGGCCCCGTCGAGATCCGGGTTCATGAGGATGAAGTCCGAGGTTGCTTGGAGGGACAACAACGGGACGTCCTCGGTGTACGCCGTGGCGATGCCATCGACGATCGCCTGGATCTCGTCGGGGCCGGCCGACGACGCACCGGCGAGGAGTGCGCCGACCTCGTCGTTCTCGTAGCCACCGAAGTTGCCGCCCAGTCCGTTGAGGGCCGGGTTGAAGTCGCGGTTCATCGCGAACAGTGGTGCTTCGTCGGCAATGGTCAGGCCCCAGCAGGCGAGATCGAAGTCCTTCTGCACGATGATCGCGCTGATGTTGGCCTGGATGTCACGCTGGTCCTCGATGACCGGAGCGAACCCGGCCGCTTCGAGCATCGCGCCCACCGCGGTACCCCAGGCGGGGAGACCGTCGTGGCAGGCGATGCGGATCGTGCCGTCCCAACCTTCGGCCTTGACCTCGTCGACCAGCTGTGTGGCGAGATCGAGGTCGTACTGCGGCCCTTCGATGCCGTTGAACCAGCTGCTCTCCTCGTGGATGAGCGAGGTCGACATGCGACCGGCGCCCTCGAACGCCCGCTCGTTGAGTGTGTCGAGGTTGATCGCGGCGGCCACGGCCTGACGGATACGCAGGTCGTTGGCGATCGACTCGACGCGGGGGGTCGCGCCGGCTTCCTCGCCCTCACAGATGGCGGCGTCCTCGGCTTCACCGGTGCACGTCACACGTACACCGTTGTTCATGAGGATCACGCCGCCCGCGGAGTAGACCGCCTCGAATCCGTCGAAGCCGTCGTCTCGGGCCTGGTTGATCGCGGCGTCGTCGCGCAGGAACGCTGCCTGGAACTGTCCGCTCTTGAAGGTCTCGTAGGTGGCCGAGGCCCCGGCCACGAACACGAAGCGGAGTTCGCCGATGGCGGGTGCACCGCCCCAGTAGTCGGGGTTGGCCGTCAGCGTGACCGCCTCGTTGGGCAGGAAGCTGTCGATCACGTAGGGGCCGACACCGGCACCCTGCGGATTGGTCGGGAAGTCCTCGCCCATTGCCTCGACGGCTGCGGGGTTCACGATCATCCCCGGTGCCGACGCGAGTGAGAAGGGCAGCGACGCGAACGGCGACTCGAACCCGAACACCACGGTGTGGTCGTCGGTGGCCTCCATCGAGGCGATCGGGGTGACCAGGCCCGCCGTACGAGAGTTGTTCTCGATGTGACGATTGATGCTGGCGATCACGGCATCGGCCGTGAGCGGTGTGCCGTCGCTGAACTCGACCTCGGGTCGCAGCGCCAGGGTCCACTCGGTGAAGTCGTCATTGGCGGTGAGCGACTCGGCCACGTGGGGCTCGTACTCGCCCGTTTCGGGAATCCAGCGCATGAGGACGTCGTAGATTGCCGCGTTCTCCATGCCACCGGCGAGACCGGTGCTGCTCTGGATGATCGGGTCGAGCCCCTGCGATTCGGCGAACACGCCGATGGTGATCGAATCGGCACTCTCGCCATCGCTGTCGCCGGTGTCGCTGTCGCCGGAGTCGGAGTCGGAGTCGGAACCCGTGTCGGTGTCGGCGGAATCGGTCGGGTCATCGGTCGGCGTGGCACTGTCGTCCCCGCACGATGCGCCGAACATCGCCAGAACGGCGACCATTCCCAACACGCGCAGCCGTAGGTGTCGTGTGACTTTCATGGTGTGTCCCCCTGAGATTTTGCAGCCGCTGTTCGGCGAGCTGTACTATTGTGTAATAAGTAAAAGATAAAATCAAGAACGCATATCCGGGGGACGGATGAGGGGAGAACGACATGACCGATGACGAGTTGGCGATGCTCTTGGACGTGGTCAACGAGGCCGAGGCGCCGCGAACGTCGCTCGAGGAGCGCCTGCAGTTGGCCGAGGACCATCGTGCGATCACCGACCGGGTCATGGAATACGGCTGGCTGTGCGACGCTCGCCGATGGGACGAACTGCTCGCGATCTACACCGACGACTTCGAGCGGGTGCTCGCCGGCACCCTCGTCGAGCGCATCTCGGGCAAGGAGAACATGCGGGCGGTCTACGAGGCGCCGGTGTTGCCGCGCGCCGATGGCAAGCCCGGTGGCCCACCGCCGGCCGACGAGGTGAACTCGCTCGAGATCCGGCACCTGATCCATCCGCCCGTCGTGCGCGTCGGCGATGACAACCAGACCGCGACCGCGGCGACCTGCTACAGCATCGTCGCCACCAGCGGGGACGGCGACGACTTCCGGCGCGGGGTGCACGAGGGCGGCTACATCTTCGGCTTCCGCCGGGATCCCGACGTCTGGCGGTTCTGCAGCATGACGGTGATCAGCGAGAACGCCCGCAACCCGATGTTCCAGCGATAGCTCGGCCGATGGGGATGACACGCTTCGAGGGCAACGTCGCGCTGGTCACCGGCGCCGGGCGCGGTATCGGTCGCGCGACGGCCACCCGGCTCGCCCGTGAGGGTGCGACCGTCGTCGTCAACGACGTCGACGCCGCCGCGGTGGCCGACACCGTCGCCGCGTTGACCGACGAACCGGGCACCGCGGTCGCGGGGGTCGCCGACGTGACCGACGAGAGCGCCATCAATGCGCTCGTCGCACGGGTCGTCGCCGACCACGGGAAGATCGACATCCTGGTGAACAACGCGGGCGGCGCGATGCCAGGGTCGCGCTGGGTCCCGGTCGCCGACACCACCACCGGGGAGTGGAACAGCTTCCTCGCCCTCAACCTCACGTCGGCTTTCCTCTGCGCCCGTGCGGTCATCCCGTCGATGATCGACGGTGGCTACGGCCGCATCGTCTGCGTCAACTCGATCTCCGGCGAGAACGGCCAACGGGCCGGAGCCGGCTATGCCGCCGGCAAGGCCGGACTCGTCGGGTTGGTTGCCTCGCTCGCGAAGGAACTCGGGCCTCACGGTGTGGCGGTCAACGGCATCACGGTCGGCAACGCGCCGCACCCGAGCCGCACCGCCGACCGTCAGGAGTTGCTCGACGAGTGGGTGCACCTCGGTCGAGTCGGGTCCTACGACGAGTTCGCCGCCGCGATCGCTTTCCTCTGTTCGGCCGACGCCTCCTACCTCTCGGGTGCGTTCCTCGCCACCGATGGCGGCTTCCACCGGTTCAACATGCTGTGAGCCCGATGGTCCGGCTCGTCGCCTCGAGACTTCTTCGGCTGATCCCGGTACTCGTCATCGTGAGCATCGGCACGTTTCTCATGGTCGACCTCGTGCCGGGCGACCCGGCCGAACAGGTGCTCGGCCCGAACAGCACCCGCGACGAGTATCTGCGGGTCCGCGAGTCGATGGGCCTCGACGAACCGATGGTCGAGCGCTACCTCGACTGGGTCGGCGGTGCACTCCAGGGCGACCTCGGTCGCAACCTCGTGCCGCCGGTCGAGGATGTGAGCACCCGCCTGGTGCGTGCCTTCCCGGTCAACATCGAACTGGCCGTCTTGGCCTTGGTCATGGCCCTCGCGGTGTCCGTTCCGCTCGCCATGTGGACGGCGCAGAAGCCCGACAGCCGCATCGACCGGATCGCCACGTCGGGCACGTTCGCCGTGATTGCCGTGCCACCCTTTCTCGCCAGCATCGTGCTGGTCCTCGTCTTCGCGATCTATTTCCCGGTGTTCCCGCTCGGCCAGTGGGTCCGGCCCAGCGACGGGGGTTGGGCATCGAATCTCCACCACGCCTTCCTGCCCGCGCTGACCCTGGCGCTGCCGGAGATGGCCACGTTCACCAGAGTGCTGCGCAGTGACATGATCACCACCCTCCAGGAGGACTACATCCAGGCGGCGCGCGGCAAGGGGCTCCCGCAACGGCTGATCGTCCTGCGGCACGCGCTCCGACCGTCGTCGTTCTCGTTGATCACGCTCGTCGGCGTGAGCATCGGGCGGCTGATGGGCGGCACGATCGTCATCGAACAGGTCTTCTCGTTGCCCGGTGTCGGTCGGGTGGTGGTCGACGGCGCGCGTCAGAGCGACTTCACGGTCGTGCAGAGCGGCGTGTTGGCGATCGCAGTGGTCTATGTGGTCGTCGGGTTCGTCGTCGACATCGCCTACGGCTATCTGGACCCCAGGGTGAGTCATGCAGGTCGTTGATCCTTCGGGACCCGAGGTCCTCACGACCCGCACACGGGTCCGGCGAGCGCTGCCACGCGCGGTCGCATGCGCGTTCGCCGGTGTCGCGTTGATCTTCCTCACGCTCGACCCGTTCGGTGCGCTCGCCATGACCCTCAAGGGTCCGCTCGTGCTGTTCGGACTGTTACTCATCGGTCGGGCGGTCGGTATTGCCGGCGTCGCGTGGCGTGGGCCGACCTTCGACACCGGACTGGTGCTGTCGATCGGATGGATCGTGGCGCTGGGCCTTGCCGCGACGTTCGCCGGATTGCTTCCGTTGAGCGAACATGTCGACACGGTGGCGACGCTCAACGAGCCGGGCAAGGCTCACCCCGATCTGCTGTCGGCGCACCCCTTCGGTACCAACAACTTCGGCCTCGACATCCTGGCCCGGTCGATCTACGGCGCCCGTGTCAGCCTCCTGACCGCCGTCGTCGGTGTGGTCGGCAGCCTCCTCATCGGTGGCACCGTGGGCCTCATCGCCGGGTATCGGCGAGGGCGAATCGACGCCGCCGTCGGCATCGTGACCGACAGCTTCCTGGCCTTCCCCGCGCTCGTGATGTTGATCGCGCTCGCCACCGTGCTCGGGCCACCGGCCACCGCGTCGTCGGCGATCCTCAAGACCGGCGTCTCGTTGGCCATCACGAGCATGCCCGTCATGGCCCGCCTGGTGCGGGCCAACACCATGTCGGTGGCCCAACGCGAGTTCGTGCAGGCCAGTTGGGTGATCGGGGCGAGACAGCGTCGCATTCTCTTCCGGGAGATCCTCCCGTCGGTTGCGGTGCCGGTGGTCGCGTACGCCTTCGTGATGGCGGCCGTGCTGATCGTCGCCGAAGGTTCGCTCGCCTACCTCGGACTGGGACTCCAGCCGCCCGAGCCGACCTGGGGCAACATGATCGCCGAGGCGGACTTCACGACCCTGCGCGAGCATCCGCACATCGCGCTGGTGCCCGGGGTGTTCCTTTTCCTCAGCGTCTACAGCATGAGCCGGATCGGTGACCGCCTCGGCCTGTCCCATCGCGACGAGTCGCTCCTCTAGATCGGTGGGGCGACCGCTAGCGTCGGCGCATGCGCCGAACTCGAGCACTGATCCGATGACGGAACCGGCGCTCTACGAACGCGAGGGCGACGGCTTCGTCGGGACCGTGGCCACCACCGGCGGCTGGAGTCCCGACGCACAGAGCGGGGGCGCGGTGCTCGCCCTACTCGGTCATGTCATCGAGGACATCGACACCCTCGCTCCAATGAGCGTCAGCCGGCTCACCGCCGACTTCGTGCGCCCCGTGCCGGTCGGGGAGCGCCTGCGAATCGATCACGAGATCGTTCGTGAGGGCAAGAAGATCCAGGTGGTCGATCTGACGGTCACCTCCGCGCACGCGGAGCACGTCCGGGCACGGGTGCTGCGGATCCGCGACGCCGACATGAGCGGCACCGATGGTGCCCCCGCGTCGACGACCGATCAGAACCCTGCCGCGACGATGCCGGAGCCCGAGGAGCTGGTCGGCATGGAGGGGATGGCCACCTTCGCCGAGTTCCTCCGCACGGGAGTCGACTTCCGTCGGACCGACCCGGCCGTGCACGACGTGAGCGGGATCTGGTTGCGGTTGAGGGTCCCGGTGGTCGCGGGGGAGCCGGTGCGGGCGACGTCACGAGTGACGGTGCCGATGGACCTCGTGAACCTGATCGGCGTGCAGTTCACCAGCAACCGCTTCACCGCGATCAATCCCGACGTCAACGCCCACGTCCTGCGCCCGCCGGTGGGCGAATGGATCGCCCTTGTCGGCGGGACCCATTTCGACTACGGGAACGGTCACGGCGTGTCGACGGCGACGATGAGCGATGCGCAGGGGTTCTTTGGTCTGTCGTCGACGTCGCAGGTGGTTCAAGCCCGACAGTGACCGCGTCGGTCGTGGGGTTGCCTCGCACGATCAGGAAGACCACCGCGGCGGCGACGAGCGCGACGCCCACCCACATCGACTGCACCCAGCCGTCGACGAACGCGTTCTTGGCGGCGTCGATGATGGCAGGGCCGTTGTCGCCGGCGCGGCCGGCGACGGCGAATGCGCTGCCGATGCCCTCGCGGGCGGGCTCGGCGAACTCCTCGGGAATGCCGACGAGGTGCGGATCGATGCTCGACTCGTAGCGCGCGGTGAGGATCGAACCGAGCAGGGCCACACCGAGGGCACCGCCGAGCTCACGGGTGGTGTCGTTGAGCGCCGAGGCCACGCCCTGCTTGTCCTCGGGCAGGGTCTCGGTGATGGCGGCGGTGGAGGGCGTCATGGTGATGCCCATACCGAGGCCGATGATCATCAGGCCGGGCAGGATCGACAGGTAGCCGCCGTCGACCGACGCCCGAAGGGCCAGGGTCATGAGTCCGAATCCGGCGATGGACGCGCCGACGAGCATGGCGTTGCGGGTGCCGACCCGGTTGGTGAACCAGGGGGCGAGCACGGCGGAGGTGGGCATCATCACGACCGCCATGGGGAGCAGGGCGACCGCGGACTTCAGTGCCGACCAGCCGATCACAGCCTGGAAGAAGGGGAACAGCACCAGGAAGATGCCGAACATGACGGCGAACACGGCCATGAGGGTGACGGCGCCCGCGGTGAGCGTGCGGTTGCGAAACACCCGGACATCGAGGAGCGGATCGACCTGGCGCCGTTCCCAGATCACGAAGCCGATGGCCCCGATCACGCCGACGATCATCGAGACGACGGTGATCGTGGCCGTCCAGCCCTGCTCGGGACCCTCGTGGATCCCGAGGACGAGTCCGCCGATGGCGAGCATGGAGAGGATCGAGCCGACGACGTCGAAGCGATGCTCGGTGTGTTCGGCCGAGTTCGGGACGTGGCGGACGGTCATGTAGGCGGAGTAGGCGACGAGCACGGCGGGGATGGCGAAGAGCCAGCGCCAGGTGAGGATGTCGACCATGAACGAGGCGGCGAAGAGTCCGACCAGCCCACCGCTGCCGGCCACGCCGGCCCACACGCCGATGGCCTGAGCCCGGTCCTCGTCGGAGAAGCTCGAGGTGATGACCGACAATGTGACGGGCATGATCATGGCGGCGCCGACGCCGGCGAGAACGCGAGCGGCGATC
The DNA here is from genome assembly GCA_040219515.1 of Acidimicrobiales bacterium. Classification (NCBI taxonomy): domain Bacteria; kingdom Bacillati; phylum Actinomycetota; class Acidimicrobiia; order Acidimicrobiales; species Acidimicrobiales bacterium. The sequence continues at coordinate 105,676 of JAVJSI010000007.1, read as the reverse complement.
ATCATGGTCGTGGTGGTGGCCACGCCGGCGCCGAGGCTGGCGATGGCGAAGACCGCGAGGCCGGCGAGCAGCACGTACTTGCGACCCCAGCGGTCGCCCATGGCGCCGATCGGCATGAGCAGCGCGGCGAGAGCGACGGTGTAGCCGTTGATGATCCAGAGGATGGCGCCCTGCGAGGCACCGAGATCGATCGCCAGCTGCTGCTGGGCGACGTTCAGGCCCGACACCGATGCCATCACGGCCATGAGGGCGGTGCACGTGGCGAGGAGGATGTTGCGCTGGCGGCGCTTGTCCGTCACGATCGCAGCGGGGTTCGAGAGGGCTTCGGGGGATGGAGTGGTCATAACAAGACGAAACGGTATCGTACTGTTTGCATGGGTACGAGCGCGATCGACATGACTTCCGACACACCATCGGGGACCGACAGCCCGGACGACACGGCGGCCACCGACCCGCGCATCACCCGCAGTCGGGCCAAGCTGCTCGATGCCGCCACCGAACTCCTGGTCGACTCGGGCGCGAGATCGGTCACGGTCGATGCCGTCGTGGAGCGATCGGGTGTCGCGAAGTCGACCCTTTATCGACATTGGCCGTCACGGACCGAGCTGCTCACCGACGTGATGCGCTCGAACGCACCCGAGATCGCGGTACCGGATCTTCGCGACGGATTCGAGCCCGCCCTGCGGGCCCTCGTGGCCCAGGTCGCCGCCACGCTGGCCGACCCTCGCTGGGCGCGCATCCTGCCGGCGATGTTCGCGCTCAAGCAGCAGATCCCCGAGGTCGACGAGCTGACCGCCCAGGATCAGGAGGAGAAGCTCGCAGCGCTGCGGGTCGTGCTGGAGCTGGGCGCCGACGAGGGTGTGTTGCCGGCGGGACTCGACGTCGAGATCGTCGGTTTCCAGCTCATCGGGCCGCTCGTGCTTGCTGCGCTCGCGGGCAGCCAGGTGGACACCGGGGCATTGGCCGACCACCTGCTCGATCGGTTCCTCGCGTCCTACCGCTGAGCAAGAAAATCTTGGGCATTCGGCAGGGAAACGGTCCGCTCGTGACTTCAGGGGTCGTGTGCGCTCCAGCTCCCGACCGGGGGCGCTGAATGGAATCCGATGACGAATTCGAGGAGTGGTATCGCCGGACCCGGCCACTCGTCGTGCGCGTCGTCACCGTCGCCTGCGGCGGCCGAGCGGAGATCGCGGCCGAGGCCACCGACGAGGCGATGGTTCGGGCCTTCGAACGCTGGCGGCGGGTCCGCGAGATGGGACGGCCCGACCGATGGGCGATCACGGTGGCACTCAACGTCGCCCGGCGGCGGTTCCGTCGTCAGGCGCACGAGGGTCGGTTGCTCTCGCTCGGTCGGCAACGCGTCGCCACTCCGTCGTTCGAGGGCGCGACCGCCGATGCGATCTCGGTGTGGGCGGTACTGGACGACTTGCCGCCGCGAACCCGTGAACTGGTGGCGCTCCGCTATGTCGCCGATCTCGGTGAGGCGGAGATCGCGTCCCTTCTCGACCTGTCGGAGGGCACGGTGAGCGCCGCGCTGTCGCGAGCGCGACAGCGCCTTCGTCACGCCCTCGGATCCGAGGATCTGCCGTGACTGACCCGCTGGATCGGCCGGGGCGCAACGAACTCATCGAAGGGCTCGAGGCGATCGCGACTCCCGACGCTCCTCCCATGGCGGAGCTGCGACGCCGTCGACGCAACCGGAGGGTGCGACGACGCGGGGGGGCGCTGGTTGTCGCATTGGCGGTTGTCGGAGGCCTCGCCGTTGCGCTCCCGGCATCGGAGACCGAGGTCGAAACGGCTGCGTTTCCCGAGGGCCTGTTGACCTTGCCGTCGGCAGCCGTTGCGGTCGACGACGACGGAGCGGGCGTTGCCGGCTCCGCGGCGTGGACCTGGCGGCCGGCCGACTCCCTCCAGGCCCGTGACGGTTCGACGACAGGGGTGGCGTTGCGCCGCAATGCCGAGTCGAGCGACGTGCTCGTCTATCTACTCGACGGCGGCATCTGCCTCGACGCCGAGACCTGTGACCGCCACGACGCCGACTACGACGCCGAGGACTTCGCCCGCGACACTGCCGAGGGCGGCCTGCTCAGCCAGGGGGTCTTCGACGTCGACGAGGGTTACTTCCGCGACTGGAACGTGGTGGCGATCCCCAACGCCAACGGGGATCTGCACCTCGGCCGGTCGGCCGACCCGGCAGCGGCGGGCGACGCGACACAGCACTTCGTCGGGGCCCAGAACGTGGCTCGCGTGCTCCGGTCGATCGCCGGCCAGGAGGACGCCAGGGTGGATCGTGTCCTTCTTGCCGGGTCGGGAGCGGGTGGCCTGGGGGTCTACGGGACCATCGGGCGACTCCGGGAGATCTTTCCGACGACGGAGATCGCTGCACTCATCGACGGCGCGCCGCTTCCGGGGTCGGCCCGCCTCCCGTCGATGTGTCTGGCCGAACAGTGGGATGCGCGATGGAACCTCGGACCGCCCGATCGTTGGATCGCCCCGGTGCCTCCTGCGACGATCGGGTTCTCGGCCTTCTACGCCCAACTCGCCGACCGGCATCCGGATGTTCGCTTCGGGCTCGCCGCCACTCGCGTCCCGGGCCGCCTGGCCGAGGTACTGGCCGCCGAGCCCGCGGCCTGTGATCCGCTCGGCGACGACGCCACGGCGCAATGGCCCTCGCTCATCGATGCTCTCGGTCCCGACGTCGATGCGCTCCTCAACTGGAGCGTGGCGACCTTCGACCGGGCCGAGCCGGTTCTCGCGGCGCCACTCGACGACGCCGACACCGGACGCCTTCACGCCGTACTCGACGAACTGCTGGAGACTCCATGACCACCGAAACCCCGATCGCCGACGACGGCATTGACGAGATCGACGAGATCGACGAGAGAGGCGAGAGAGGCGAGAGAGTGGATCGTCGATCGCTGCTCCGTCGCCCATTGCCGATGATGGCGGCGGCCCTTGCGGCAGCCATCGGCGCCGGTTGTGACATCACGGATTCGACGTTCGACGCCGACCGTCATCTCGTCCAGCGGTTGACGTTCGGCGCCGATCCCGACACACGCGCCCGGTTGGCCGCCGTGGGGCGCGACGCGTGGGTCGACGAGCAGTTCGCCGTCGATCTGCTCGACACCACAGCCGTCGACGCCAAGCTCGCCGAGCTACCGGCGCTGTCGATGTCCACAGGTCAGCTGCTCGCGAACTACTCGGGCGGGTCGAGCAGCACCGCCGCCGGAGCACAGCTGAAACTGGCGTCGCTCATCCGTATGGTCCACAGCCCCGCCCAGCTGCACGAACGCATGGTCGAGTTCTGGTCCGATCACTTCAATGTCCCGGCGATCAACCCCCAGCTGAACCTGCTCAAGATCATCGAGGACCGCGAAGTGATCCGCCCGCACGCACTGGGCCGGTTCGCCGACCTCCTGGTCGCCTCGGCGCAGAGCCCGGCGATGCTCGTCTACCTCGACAATGCCCGGTCCTCGGCCGGCGCCATCAACGAGAACTACGGCCGGGAGCTGCTCGAGCTCCACACGGTGGGCGTGAACGGCGGCTACGACGAGGACGATGTGGTCGCCACGGCGCGATTGCTCACCGGCTGGACGGTCGATCCCGACACCGGCGAGTTCTGGTTCCGTCCCGCGCGCCACGACCCCGCCGCGCTGTCGATACTCGACTGGTCGCGGCCGGCCGGCGGTGACCCGCTCGCGCACGGCGAGGACTTCCTCCGTCATCTCGCGGTGCTGCCGAGCACCGCCGACTTCGTGTGTCGAAAGATCGCCGTCCGCTTCGTGAGCGACACGCCCTCGCCCGGCTTGGTGCAGGCAATGGCCGACGCATGGCTCGCCCACGACTCCGACATCGAGCCCGTACTGCGGGCCATGATCGACCACGCCGACTTCGACGCGGCGCCCCGGAAGTTCCGGCGTCCGCTGGACTATCTGGCGATGATCGCGCGTGCGGCGCAGGCCGACATCGTGCCGACGACCGAGGTCGGTGACCTCGTGGCTCTCTATTCGGCGCTCGTCGGGCTCGGGCAGGCGCCGTTCGAGTGGCCGGCGCCCAACGGCTACCCCGATGTGGCCGGACCCTGGTCGAACAGTGGTTCGCTGCTCAACCGTTGGAATCTCGCCGCCGACATCATCAGCGGCTACTACGCCGGCATCCAGCCGGACGGTTCGGCGATTCTCGCCCAGTCCGATGGGCGGACCCGGTCGGAGATCTACGCCGTCGTCGCGGGCGAACTGCTCGACGAGACCCCGACCGAACAGGGCGTCGTCGTGCTCGACCAGGTGACGGGATGGGATGAGGAAACGGTTCCGTCGTTGCCCGAGATCCGCGAGGCGCTGCCGCTGATCGCGTTGACCGTTCTCGCATCCACCCACGCCCAGTACCGCTGAGGAGAACCATGACGAACTCGACCTCCACACCCACCCTCACCGGAATCATCGGCGATCGCGTCGGGGCAACCGCGATGAACCGCCGCACATTCATGGCTGCCGGCGCCGCGGTCGGGGTGGCTTCTGCGGTGCAGGTGCGCCTCGGCACCCGCCCGGCGGGGGCGGCCACCTCTCCGACCGGACGCATGGTTGTCGTGTATCTGCGCGGCGGCCAGGACCACTTGTCGGTGACCGTTCCCTTCACCGAGTCGGCGTACTACGACCAACGCCCGACCATCGCGATTCCCGACTCGGCGGTCCTCGATCTCGACGGCACGTTCGGGTTTCACCCGGTCATGACGGGACTGCACTCGCTCTATCAGGCGGGACAGGTCGGTGTGGTGGTGGCAGCGGGGAACCCGGCGGGCAACCGGAGCCACTTCGTGGCCCAGGATCTGTCGGAGCTCGGCGCCGACGAGTACCCCGACGACGGTCAGGGTTGGGTCGCCCGCCACCTCGGCGGCGCGGTCAGCGGTGAGTCATTCCGAGCCGTCTCGATGGGGGATCTCGTCGCCTCGAGTCTGCGCGGCTACCCGGCCCTCGCGGTGTCGTCGTTGGACACCTTCGGACTGGGCGGGCGCAGCGGCTTGACCGCCGGTCGCGAGGACCTGTTCCGGATGCTCTACTACGGCGACGAACCGATCGAGCGGCTCGGGCACCAGGCGCTCGATGCGGCGGGTGCCGCCTCCACGCTCACGGGCTCGACCGAGGTCGATCCGCTGCGGCGCCAGTTCGCCGATCTTGCGGTGTTGCTCGAGGCCGATCTGGGCATCGAGGTGGCAACTGTCGACATCGGCGGATGGGACACCCACGGGCCGATGGGCACGGCGTCGGCCGGCGACATGCGAAACCTCCTGGGCGTGCTCGACGTCTCCCTCAGCGATTTCATTGCCGACCTCGATCAGCGAGGGCAGGACGACGTGACGGTCGTCGTGATGACCGAGTTCGGTCGGCGGGTCGAGGAGAACGGCTCCGGCGGGACCGATCACGGCTGGGGTAGCGCGATGTTGGTCCTGGGTTCGGGGGTGGTCGGTGGGGTGCACGGGACGTGGCCCGGAATCGACCCGGCGACGGTGGCACCGCGTTTCGACGTCCCCGTCACCACGGACTTCCGCGACGTTCTCGGCGAGGTCGCGTCGTCGGTGCTCGGCACCGATCCAGCCTCGCTGTTTCCCGACCACACGGCGCAGCCGGTCGGGGTCATGGTCTGACCCGACTCGCGCTATCGCGGCACCACGAGTTGCCAGCGCAGGTGGTGCACCCCCGGGCGCACCCGATGCTCCGGGAGGGTGTCGGGTCCGCAGGCGCCGGTCCCGAGCCCCCGTACCGCCGCATCGATGTGGATCTCGGTCTGGTCCCCTCGTTCGAGGTCGGCCAGCGTGGTCGCCGCCGTGAGCGCAGCGTCGCTGTGTCGACGGGCCGAGAAGCCGAAGCGGTCGTCGGCCTCGATGCGCACCCGGTCTCGGCCGTCTCGCAGTTGAACCCATCGTGTGTCGACGTGGTGGCCGTGCTCCTGGGGGTACACATAGGAGTGGTACTGGTCGTCGATGCTCGATGACCAGGTACCGACCGTGGCCGCGGCCCGTCGGTCGGGATAGGTCTCGTGGGGCCCGGGGCCGAACCATCGGAGTTCGTCGAAGCGGCCGTCGACCGGGAAGCTGACGCCGACCCGCGGGATGTCGCTCCACTCGTCGGGCACGGTGATCGTGTCCTCGAACCGCACGCGTCCGTGGGGCTCGATGCGGACGACAGTGTGGTGGTCCGCGTGGGCGCCGGGGCCGACGAGGCGACGGCGCAGGCGGAGGGTGAGGCCACGGTCGTCGTGGCGGTCGTCGTCGTCGATCGTGACTCCCTGCGGCTCGACCTCGAGCCGGTCGAGACCCCACTCGAGCCAGCGGTTGCGAACCCCGACGACTTCGGCCATCCAGCTCTGGGCGACCCCGTCGTTGTCGGTCGGGGCGCGCCACAGGGTCGCCACGATCGGCCCGGTCACCAGTGCCCGACCGTGGAGGTCGATGGCACTGATCGTGGCGGCGTCGCGGTCGAGGCGGACCGTGACCGGGCCGGTGGTCACGGTGTCGCCGTCGACTCGCGCCCGGCGTCCGGTGCGCGGGGCGATGACCTCACGGGGGCGCGTGGGCAGCGGGAGTTGTTCGGTGCTGACCACGTGACCCCGATCGGCCCACGAGGTGGCGGTGGCCAGGGCGAATCGCAGGGTGAGGAACGCCTCGTCGCCTCGGTGGTGGGCCGTGGCCCGCGGGATCGTCACGACCTTCGACGAGCGCGGTGCGATGGTCGGCAGGTCCACTCGGCCTCGCTCCACCACCTCGCCGTCCACGGCCACCTCCCAGTTGCATCGCAGGTCGCTGAGGTCGGTGAACCAGCGATGGTTGTGGATGCGCACCTTGCGGCCACTCTCGGCCGTGGCGCGAGCCGGGCGATGGCACCACGCCACTTCCGCCAGCGCGGGATGGGGCTCCCCGTCGGGGCCGACGAGGCCGTTGATGCAGAAGTTCGCGTCGTTGGGCTCGTCACCGAAGTGGCCGCCGTAGGCCCAGTAGAAGCGACCCTGCTCGTCGGTCTCGGCGAGGCCCTGGTCCTTCCAGTCCCAGATGAATCCGCCCTGGAGCGCCGGGTGGGACTCGAAGGCCCGCCAGTAGTCGGCCAACGAACCGTTGGAGTTGCCCATGGCGTGGGAGTATTCACACAGGATCATCGGCCGGTCGTCGGCGCCGGTCGCCTCGGCCCATTCGGCCCACCGCTCGATCAGCGAGATCGAGGGATACATCGGACAGATGATGTCGCTCGTCATACGTTCGGATGCGTCGGGCGCGACGGTGTGGCGAGCCGTCGTGCTCCCGGTGCCGTGCTTGACCCGGGTGAGGAGCGATCCCTCGTACTGCACGAATCGCGTCGGGTCGACGGCGCGCACCCAGGCCGCCGCCGCGTCGTGGGCTGCACCGTGGCCGGCCTCGTTGCCGAGCGACCAGCCGATGACGCAGGGGTGGTTCCGGTCGCGCAGCACCATGCGTTGCACCCGGCTGACGATGGCACCGTGGTAGCGGACGTCGTGGCACAAAGAGTCCTGGCGGCCGTGTGACTCGACGTTGGCCTCGTCGATGACGTAGAGGCCGAGTTCGTCGCAGAGATCGAGCAGCGCCGGGTCGTTCGGGTAGTGGGCGGTGCGCACTGCGTTGATGTTGTGCTGCAGCATCGTCACGAGGTCGGCTCGCAGGTCGTCGCGTGACTGCGTCTTGCCCGTCACCGGGTGATGGTCGTGGCGGTTCACACCGTTGATCAGCACGGGTCGGCCGTTGACGAGGAGTCGCCGTTCGCCGACCTCGACTCGCCGGAACCCGACCCACACCTCGGTGGCGTCCACGGCCTTGCCGTCGGGGTTGCGGAGTTCGATGGCCACTCGGTACCGGCGCGGCGACTCTGCCGACCAGGGTTCGACCGCCCCGAGGTCGAGCCATGTCACTGACCGGCAGCCCTCGAAGCCCTGGGTGGCGAGATACGCATCGAGGCCGAAGCCCGCAATGGGCGCGTCGACGTCCGCCTCGGCCGCGCCGCCCGGGACGGATCGACCCCGCTCGTCGAACATGTGCACGGCGGTCGACCAGCCCGGCCCGATGCCTGCCGACTCGCCGCCGACCCGGGCGGTGACCGAGAGCGTGCCGGCGCCCGTGGTCGGGTCGAAGTCGGCAGTGGTGGCCACGTCGGCGAGGTGCACCGGCGGCGTCGAGCGCAGGGACACGCCGCGATGAAGTCCACCGTGCCACCAATGGTCCTGATCCTCGATCCACGTGGAGTCGCTGTAGCGCACGACCATCACCGCGAGCACGTTCGCGCCCGGCACGAGATGACCGGTCAGCTCGAACTCGCTCGCCAGCCTCGAGTCCTTGCCCACGCCGACGAAGCGGCCGTTACACGAGACGATGGCGACGGACTCGGCGCCGCCGACGTGCAGGATGGTCCGCCGCGTGGCCCAGCCGCGCGGGATCGTGAAAGTCGTGCGGTAGAGGCCGGTCGGGTTGCGGGCCGGAGTCGCCGGCGGCTCGAGCGGCCACGGCATCTGCACGTTGGTGTAGTGCGGCAGGTCACCGGTGTCCTGCCTGGTCCAGCTCCCGGGCACTTCGATGGATCGCCAGCCGCGTCCCCGCCGGGTGCGGGCATCCCAGCCGGCCGGCGCCGCGGTCGGGTGGCCGACCAGCAGGAAGTTCCACGTGCCGTCGAGCGAGCGTGTCCAGCGATCGTCGGTGGGCAGCGGGGCACGAGCCGGGAGTCGGTTGATCTCGAACGTCTCCGGCAGTTCCCACCACGCGATCCCTGGAAACGCGATGTCTGGCATCAGGTATGTCTACGCGAGCACGCCGCCCTTGATGGCCACCCGATGCAGTGTTCGTCGCTCGTCGTAGTCCGGTACCGCGTAGTGCTGGGTCGCCAGGTTGTCGAGGATCACCACCGTCGAGAGGTCCCAGCGGACCCGCACGTGGAAGTCGGGCGCCCGCACGTGTTCGTAGAGGGTGCGCAGCACCATGTCGCTCTCGTTGTCGGACAGTTCGTTGATGCGCACCGTGGAGTTGGCGTTGACGAACAGCGCCTTGCGGCCCGTGACCGGATGGGTGATCACCACCGGATGCACGACCGGCGGGAACCGGCTGCGGATCTCGTCGAGGTCAGCAGTGCTGTGGCCCCGCTGAATCGCCTTGGTGAGCGACATGGTGATGTCGTGGGTGGCCGTCAGCTCCTCGCACATCCGCTGCAGCGGTGGCGACAGCGTTGCGAACGCCTCGTACATGTTGGCGAACATCGTGTCGCCACCCTTGCCGGGCAGTTCCTTGACGTGCAGGATCGAGCCCATCGGCGGGTCGGCGGTGTAGGTGTTGTCGGCGTGCCAGTTGTCGGCGCCTTCGCCTTTGGGGTCGTCCTGTGAGACCACGTTTATCTCGGGCGGGCCACCATGGCTGGTGCGCACGGGTGGATTCTTGATCTCGCCGAACGCTCGACCGAACTCGATCTGTTGCTCCGGGGTGAGCGCGTGTTCTCGGAACACGAGCACGAGATGCTCGTGGAGGAGCGACGTGAGCTCCGCCGCCATGTCGGCGTCGAGCTTCTCGCGAAGGTCGACTCCCGACACTTCCGCGCCGATCGTGCCCGTGAGCGGATCGACGGTCAGGCTCATTCGGCGACCTCGTAGGCGTTGTCCCATCCGTTGATGTGGGCGATCTCGGACAGCGGCCGGCGCTTCGGGTCGCCGAGCTTCTCGTCGGCGTAGCCGAGGAAAATGGCGTTCTCCATGAAGATGCGAGGCGGGATGCCGAGGATGTCCTTGATCTGCTGGTAGCGGAGGTAGAAGAACGTCGTGAACAGCGACTGCACACCGAACGAGCGGGCGGCCAGCATCATGTTCTGACAGGCCGGGAACAGGCTGGCACCACGACCGCCGGGAATCTCACGGGTCTCCTTGAGCGAGCCGTCGGGCAGCTCTTCGTATTCGCCGGTGAAGCGGATGCCACGATCGGGATTCCAGCAGACGACGACGATGGCCGCCGCCTTCTCCAGGTTCTCGATGGCTGCGTGACCGGTGATCGGACGACCGACCCCGTCGACGAGGTCCTTCTCGGGCTGCACCCGGTCGGCATCGACCGGCGCGAACCCGATCTCCATCTCCGCCTTGATCTTCAGTTTCAGGTCGAGGTCGGTGACGACGACCAGCTCCCACGGCTGGGTGTTGCCCGACGAGCAGGCCATGGTGGTCGCTTCGAGGATCTGGTCGAGGTGCTCGGGCGGGATCGGCCGTCCGTCGAAGATACGGGTGGCCCGCAGTCCGTAGATGGCGTCGCGCACCGACATGTCGTTGATCGTGGTCATGACTTCCCCCTGCTTGCGGTGTTGGTCGAGCTCTCGTCCATGCCGTAGAGCTCCAGTGCGTTGTCCCAGAAGATGCGGCGACGGTGTTCGAGACCGATCTGGTCGGTCTTCGCCAGTTCCTCGGTGGCGCCGGGGAAGATCCCGTCGCCGTGCGGATAGTCGGACGCGAAGGTCACGTTGGTGGTGTAGGTCTCCAGCATGTCGGCGAGACCCGGTTCGGGCTCTTCGACCGAGACGTAGATCTGGCGTCGGATCTGCTCGGAGGGCTTTGCCGACCACTTCCGCGACCTTCCGGCCGGGAAGCCGAAGATCTCGAGGTGCTCGTCGAGCCGGTGGGCGTAGAACGGCAGCCAGGTGGCCCCGGTCTCGAGCAGCGCGACCCGCAGTGTGGGATGGTGATCGAGGATCCCGAATCCCACGAGGCTCGTGAGGTTCATCATCTGTTCGAGCGGGAAATGGGCGGCGTGCATCGTCGAGTAGTCCTCGTCGAAGCGCTCGCCGAAGTACTCGTACGGCACCACACCGTTGAGGCCCGGGTGGATGGCCAGGGGCCGGTTGGCTTCAGCCAGCAGCGAATAGAGCCCGTCCATCTCGGGGTCCTGCAGGGCAGTGACCCCGGGGAAGCGTTCGGGTCGGCGCCACGCGCCGACGAAGCCCATGTCGAGGCAACGTTCGGCCTCGGCGATCGCGCTGGCGGCGCTGGTCATCGGGAGAGTGGCCACTGCGAGCAGGCGGTCGGGTGCGTGCCGGCAGTAGTCGGCGAGCCAGTCGTTGATGCAGCGTGACAGGGCAACGGCGGCCTCGTCGTCGGTCACGCCCTGGATCATGAGCCCGTAGGTCGGGTAGAGCGCAGCGATCGACAGTGACTCGATGTCCATGTCGATCAGCCGCCCGGCCGGGTCGGCGCCGCCCTGGGCCACGACGGGCTCGTCGAGCGGCCGCTCCGACCCGGTGGTCGTGCCCGGGGATCCGACGGTGTCGGGATGGGCCCGGATCGTGAACCCCGTCCGCTCGCCGCTCACATAGTGGAAGCCGCCTTCGGTGGCCTCGACCCGGGGCACGTAGTGCCGGAACCGCTCGGGCAGGTCGGCGAACGTCTCGGCCGGCTCGACCACATGGCCGTCGCCGTCGAACATCTTCATGTCGGTCATCGTGGGCCTCCGGGTGATGCGATGCGTCCGGGGAGTTTCCCGGTCGGGGTGTCGTCGACGATCACGGGGACGCCGTTGACGATGGTGGCGTGGACCCCGACGGGCCACGCCTTGAATCGGCCGGCGCCGCCGGGGAGGTCGCGGACGAACTCCTTGCGGCCGGCGTCGATGCGGTCGGGGTCGAACAGGAACATGTCGGCCCATCGCCCCGGTTCGAGCGTGCCGCGATCGCCGATGCCGAGGATGGCGGCCGGCACGTGGGTGATCTGGCGGATGCCCTCCTCGAGCGACCACACCTCGCGGTCGAGCACCCAGTTGCGCAGGAACCACGAGCTCCAGTCGGCACCGTCGTCGCGGGCCAGGTGGGCGCCGCCGTCGGACGTGCCGATGATCATGCGCGGGTCCTGCTGCGCGATGCGCACCGCGTCGGTCCACTCCGGTGTCTCCCAGTTCCAGCGGAACTCGGTGGCGAAGTCCTCGGCGAGCGCCAGGTCGAGCACGACGTCGGCCGGCGCCTCGCCTCGTTCGGTCGCGATGTCGGCCACGGTGCGACCGACCAGCGATTGGTTCGCAACGTCGGCCACGTGCTGGACGTGGACGGTGTGCCACAGCGGCGGGGGAGTGGTGGTGCCGAGAGCCGGGTCGCGGTTGTAGTTCTCGACCGCGTCGCGCAGCACCGCACGGGCGTCGGGATCGGCGAGCCGCTCGGCGCGGGCATCGTGATCGAGGGCGAGCATCTCGACCCACGAGGGAACGGCGAGATAGTGGTGGTTCTCCGGCCCGATCGTCACGGGACGTTCCGGCGGGCGAGCGATCAGGATGCTGTAGACCGGCGTGCCGTTGTTCGTTGCCCGGTCGAGGAAGTCCTGCGCTCGGTCCCATGTGGCGGTGGGGGCGTCGGTCTTGTTCCGTCCGCCGAGGCCCTGGATGATGATCGGGAGCCCGGATCGACGACCGAGTTCGATGCAGTAGTCCTCGTCGCGCTCGTCGATGCCGCCCACGGCGCTCTCGGGGAGGTAGGTGATCGAGCCGCTGCCGGTGGAACCGGCCGCCTCGGCGAGAGCAGCGAGCTCGTCGCGATCGGAGAACCGGCTCGGCACCGGCCGGTTGTCGCCGTCGAGGTGGGTGGGCGCGTGCGACGACGACAGGCCGGCGGCACCGGCTCGCATGGCGTCGCCCACGATCTCGGCCATCTCGGTGACCTCAGCCGGGGTGGCGGACCGTTCGGAGCCGGCCTCGCCCATGACCCAACGCCGCACGTTCGAGTGGCCGATGTAGCAGGCCAGGTTGATCCCGAGGGTGCCCTGGCGGGCGCCCAGGTACTCACCGAACGACTCGAAATCGAACGACACCGCGTCCATGGCCGTCGGTTCCATCTGTTCGACCTTGGCGAACAGCCGCCGGACGAAGTCGCGGTCGTCGGCCCGGGTGGGAGCGACCGAGAAGCCGCAGTTGCCGGCCAGCACGGTGGTGACGCCGTGATAACTCGACATCGAGGCGAGGGGTTCGAAGGTGACCTGGGGGTCGTAGTGCGTGTGGGCGTCGACGATGCCGGGGGCCACGATCAGTCCGTCGGCGTCGATCACCTCGTCGGCCGCGTTCACGGTGGCTTTGTCGGCCCGGCCGACCGACACGACCCTTCCTTCGCGGACGACGACGTCGGCTCGACGGCGGGGCAGGCCCGTGCCGTCGACGACGGTGCCACCGCGAACGACGAGGTCGCTCACGACTCCTCGACGAACGTGGCGATGTCGTGGCGAGTGACGAGGAACGTCACGCCTTCGGACCCGGCGATGAAGCCGTAGCTCTCGCCGGGCTCGACCACGGTCACGTCGAACGGAACCATCGGTTCACCGTTGAACGTGCACGCACCCTCGACCACCATGAACAGCTCCGCTCGATCGTGGTGGTGCGCCGGCGCGTCGAAGTTCGGCGGAATGCGCACGGCCTGCATGTAGAAGCCGGCCTCGCCGTCGACCAGGAACTTGCGTCCTGGTTCATCGACCGGAGGTTCGTCGGCGAGGTCGAGCTCGTCGCGGGTGGACGTGGGTACGTGCCACCCGATGTCGTTGTAGCGGATGTGATGCATGGTTCTCCTCAGGCGGGTTGTTCGCCGCGAATGATCAGTCGGTGCATGACGCGCCGGTCCTCGTAGTCGGGGACGGCGTAGTGCTGGAGGCATCGGTTGTCCCACAGCGCCAGGGCGCCGGGGGTCCAGTGGAAACGGCACTGGAAGTCGGGGGTCTGGATGTGGTCGTAGAGATGGTCGAGGACCCGCCGGCTCTCGGCGTCGCCGAGCTGGTCGATCTTCGTCGTGAAGTTGCCGTTGACGAAGAGCGCCTTGCGTCCGGTCTCGGGATGTGTCCGCACGACCGGATGCGACATCGGCGGAAACGCGGCGCGCATCGCCGCGAGGTCGGCGCCCCCGCTGTGGCCGTTGGCGATGGTGAGCTCGAGGATCTTGGTGAGATCATGCGTCGCGGTCAGCCCGTCGAGCAGGCGTTGCAGTGGTCCGCTCAGGGTGTCGAAGGCCTCGTACATGTTCGACCAGCACGTGTCACCACCGGTCGGCGGAAGCTGCTCGGCTTGGAGCATGGTGAACTTGGGTGGTTCGGCACGAAACGTGTTGTCGCTGTGCCATGCGTCGGTGCCGTTGCCCTTCGGGGCGTGCTGATCGAGCACCGTCATCTCGGGCAGGTCGGGATGGCCCGGCCCGAACGGCGGCACCTCGACCTCGCCGAGGAGTCGACCGAAGGCCAGCTGTTCGGTCATCGTCAACGACTGGCCGGGGAAGAACAGCACCAGGTGATCCAGCAGCGCCTGGTGCAGCGCGGCATGGACCTCGTCGGCGACGTCCCGGAGGTCGACGCCATGGACGAGCGCGCCGGTGTTGCCGGTGAGGGGTTCGATTGTGAGCCCGCCGGGCGGGTTGTTCACCGTTCGTCCTCGAAGCGGATCAGCTTTGCCGCGGTGCCGAACCCGGTCTTGGCATCGAGCGAACCCGGCGCCACGACCTCGACACCGATCTTCACGCCGGTGGTGTCGGCCAGGGCCTTGGCGACCTGCTCGCGCACACTGTCGAAATCGCCCGGCGAGGAGGTGCTCACGACCGAGATCGTGATCTCGTCGCGGTTGCCCTCGCGATGGGCCCGCACGAAGTAGTCGTCGCTGACGTCGGGCACGCGCATGGCGATCTCGCCCAGGGCCTCGGGCCACAGGTTCACGCCACGGAGCTTCACCATGTTGTCGCCGCGACCGGCGAAGGGCTCCATCTTGCGGAGCCAACTGCCACACGCACACTGCTCGCGGGGCCGCAACGTGGACAGGTCCATGATGTTGTAGCGGAATTGCGGGCTTCCGGTCTTGTAGAGCTCGGTGATGCAGATCGAACCCTGCTCTCCATCGGGAAGGGGCTCGCCGGTGTCGACGTCGACGATCTGGACGGCAAAGGCGTCTTCGAAGATGTGGAGGCCGTCGCGCTCGGGGCATTCGACGGCGACCCACTGGACTTCGTGGAAGCCATAACTGTCGAGCACGGGCACACCGAAGCGAGCCTCGAGCTTCGCCGGATCACCGATGTTGGGCAACGCCTTGAGGTTGAGGTCTTCGCGCACGTCGAGGCCCATCTCCTCGGCCACGTCGGCCAGATGGAGCAGATAGTCACCGGTGGTGAGAATGGCGGTGGCGCCGTAGGCCAGGGCCAACTCGACCTGCTTCTTGCTGGCGGTGACGTTGCCGGTGCCGGTCGTGATCACGACACAGTTGAGCCACTTGTAGAGGGCCTCATCCATGATGTGGGCGCCGTTGTGGGTCGAGTAGGCCCACGCGTTCACGACGACATCGCCCGGACGGATGCCCTGGAGGTAGAGCGCCCGGGCGGTGAGCAGCGCGCCGACCTCGCGGTCCCATGCGGTGTAGAGCGTGGGCCGTGAGGCCCCGGTGGTGCCGCCGGAGGCGAAGAGCCGGATCGGCTCCTGCATGGCGCCGGCGACCGAGGCGCCCTGGTAATCGCCGTAGGGTGGATGGGCCTCGATCGAAGCCCGGATGTCGTCGACCGTGTAGGCCGGAATGTGATGGAGGTCGTCGAGCGAGTTGAGATCGCGGGCATCGAACCCGGCTTCACTCCAGCGTCGTTCGAAGAACGGCACCTGCTGGGCCGCATGCGCCCGCGCTTTCACTCGGGCGAGCTGCTTGGCCTCGATCCGCTCTGGATCGTCGAGCCAGGCCGACTCGAAGTACTCCGGTGGCGGTGGGAACCGCCGCTGGAGTTCATCGAAGTCGACGGCTTGGTGAGGTCGACGAAACGTCGCCATCTCAGGCCGAAGCGTTGATCGGTTCGTCGGTCGCCTCGTGGAACTCGGTCGGGAGGTACCCGTCCGGGAACCGGTAGAAGTCGACGGCGTTGTCCCAGAGGATCTTGGACTTGCTCTCCATGGTGATCAGGTCGGGGCGCAGCTCCATGAACTCCACGGTGGTGCCGGGGTACTTGGAGTCGGGATGGGGGAAGTCGCTCTCCCACAGGATGCGATCGTCGCCGAGCCAGCGGATCACGTCGGCGACGAACGGATCCTCGCACTCGGTCGTGATCCAGCAGTTGCGTTTGAAGTACTCGGTCGCGGACATGGTGAGGTCCGGGCATTCCTTCTCGCCGCCGAGCTCGAGGTGCTCGTCGATGCGGTGCAGCCAGGACGGGAGCCAGCCGCAGCCGGCCTCCATGTAGGCCACGCGCAGTTTCGGGAACCGTTCGTAGACACCCTGGGTGATCATCGAGAGCATGGCGTTCTGCGCCTCGTGGGCGTGTACGGCGGTGTGCCACTCGGTGAAGGTGAAGAAGCGATCCGACCCTTCGGTGTTGCCCCGCAGGCCCATGAATTCGTGGGTTGCGAAGGCGCAATCGAGATCCTGGAGGAGCTCGTAGATCGGGTCGTAGTAGCGATGACCGAGGTTGCGGTGGTTGATGTAGTTCGGACGCGCCCAGAAGGCCCGAATGCCGAGCTCGTCGTGGGCGAACTGGATCTCCTCGACGGCGCGGGCGATGTCGTTGAGCGGCACGGGTGAGCTGGTGATCACTCGACCGCCGGACGTCTCGCGCATCTCGGCGCCCCAACGGTTGTAGGCGCGCACCATGGCGGCCTGGAGCTGCGGGTCGATGCCGTCGACCCAGAGGTCGTACTCGGGACCGTAGATCACGGCGACGTCGATGCCGTCGACGGCGAGCGCGTCGGCGACCCGGTCGCCGGTGAAACCCTTGTGGACGATGTCGCCGTACTTGGCTTCCATGTCCTCGGCGGTCCAGTTGATGACCTTCTGGAACTGGCCGTAGAGGCTGGTGTCGTGCTGGGTCCAGCGACCGTCGACGACGACCGGGTTGTAGGTGTCGAGCCCGGCCGGAGCCTTGCGGGTGACGCGGTGCTTGAACTCGGGTTCGAGGTACGTGTCCCAGAGATCCGCCGGGTAGATCACGTGGGAATCGGCGTCGAAGACCTTGTGGCCGTTGCGCATGGTTCAGTTTCTCCTAGGACAGTTTGGTGGTGGACTTGTCGGGCCGGACGACGATGAAGCGCATGCCGTCGGGACCGACGGTGAAGCCGTACTCGGAGTCGGCGGGCACTTCGGCCATGTCGCCGGCGGTGAGGGTGGGGCCGTTGGCGATGGTGCAGCCGCCTTCGAGGACGACCATCAGTTCGTGAGCGCTGTGGCGGTGCGGCGGTACCTCGTAGCCGGCGGGCATCTCGGACAGTTGGGTGTGGAGTCCGATGGCGCCGGTGGTCACCTGGGCCCGGCGGGCGCCGACGGCCTTGGCCTTCTCGGCGAGTTCGCGTAGTTCCTCGGGCGCGTCGTCGGGGTTTTCCCACGGCGCCGCGTCGAGTGGGTGGAAGATCGCATCACTCATTACTGTCCCCCTTGATCGTGTCCGCCGGTCATTCTACGGCGAGTTAGTCTTACCCTAGACTAAATCTGGAGTAGTCGCAAGACGGTGAATCGGGAGCTACCGTCCGTGCCGGTGAGACTGGACAATTGCTCTCAGACAAGATAGTCTCGCATGAAATTAATAGCCGAGGGGGGCCGGTGAGCGCAGCAAGTGATGACAACGTGCGCCTTGCCGATGACGTGCGCCTCGCCGCGGTCGTACCGGGCTACGTGCTCGATCACGACAGTCC
Source organism: Acidimicrobiales bacterium (assembly GCA_040219515.1). Taxonomy (NCBI): domain Bacteria; kingdom Bacillati; phylum Actinomycetota; class Acidimicrobiia; order Acidimicrobiales; species Acidimicrobiales bacterium. Next base: position 88,060 of record JAVJSI010000007.1, on the reverse strand, counting down.
TGCCGGTCTCTTCACCCGCCTTCAGCGGGTCGTGATCTTCCTCGAGATGCTGCAGGTCGAAGCGGTCAGGGAGTTCGACATCAGCTTTCGTGATTTCGTGATTCTCGCAACGCTGCGCAAGGAAGCGCCGCCCCACGCCTTGCCCGTCAGCCAGATCGCCGACTATGTGATACGGCCGATGGGATCGATCAGCCACGCTGTCGACCGCGTGGAGCGCAAGGGGCTCGTCCGCCGAGAGACGCCGACCGACGATCGTCGCAAGGTGATCGTCACGCTGACCGCCGAGGGGCATGCGCTCGCCGATCAGGCGCTCACCGCCTACAACGGAATCCGGGAGCGAGTGTTCGCCCGCCTCAGTGGCGACGAACTCGGCGTGATCGACGATTCCGTGAGCATGCTGCTCGACGCACTCGAAGCCGACCACTGGGAGCAGGTAGATGAACATCGGTGAAGTCCCGAGGATCCCCGGCAAGGAGCACACCATCGTGCATCCGGGCGGGGACAACGACGTGCCGTGGATCGCGGTGCGCAGCCAGCGCAACGCCGACGGCAGCGAGTCCCACGTGTGGGAGCGGTGGGTGGCCTTCTCGGTCGAACCGCTCTACCTGGGTCTGTTCGCCAAGTGGGACCCGGGAATGATCGTGCGTCGCCACGGCCACTACAGCCCCCACGTGATCACCGTGTTGTCGGGTGAGTTCACCTGCGACGGGGTCTTGTGCGGCCCCGGCTCGCACATCGAGCTGCCCTTCGGCGCGGCGTTCGGACCTTTCGTGGCCGGCCCCGAAGGCGTCGAGCTCTACGAAGTGATGATGGGTGACCCTCGCTCCTGGAGTGACGAACCCGAGGTGATGGCGGAGATTCTCGCCGAACGCGGCGTCGAGCAGTTGCCCGACCCACCGATCGAGTTGCCGGCCGGTCTCGAGGACCTGCGCGCGGTGTTCTCCGGCAAGAAGAAGTGATTCGAGCAAGCAACCAAGAAGTCAACAAAGGGGACAAGTAGTGAAAAGGGGACAGGAAATGAGAACTGGACGAGTGACAAGGGGACAAGCGATGAGAGAACGAAACTGGCTCCGTCTGTTGGCGGCGCTGTGCGTCTTCGTCGTGATCGCCGCAGGTTGCGGTGACGACGACGGGGATGACGCGACGCCGGACACGACGGACACCGACACGGACGGCGACACCGATACCGACGGTGACACCGATACCGACACCGATACCGACGGTGACACCGACACCGACACCGACACCGACACTGCCGGTGAGTGCGACGCGACGGTCCCCGGTACCGAGATCACCTACGGCACGTTCGCGCCGAGCAACGTGCTCGACCCGACCCGCGCCAGTGGCGCGCTGGTGGGTGGCACCGAGGTGGCCGCGATCTATGACGCGCTGTTCATCTACGACCACGAGAACGGCACCTACACGCCGCACGTGGCCGAAGGGATCGAGTCCAACGACGACTTCACCGAGTGGACCCTGACCCTGCGGGACGACATCACGTTCAGCGACGGGACGCCGCTCGATGCCCAGATGGTGTCCGATCACATGGACCGGTTCTTCGACGAGGGTGTGCGCAACACGTCCGCCGGCTTCATGACCACGATCACCGACAAGACCGTCGTCGACGCGACCACCCTGGTCATCACCCTCGACGGACCGTGGGCCGAGTTCCCGTTCCTGTTCGCGGACGAGCCGGGCATGGTCGTCAACGTCGGCGTGATCGGCGACGACGTCGGCGCCAACCCGCCTGACGCCGCCGGCGTCGGTCCCTATGTCGTGGAGCGCAACGCCCCCGGCGAAGAACTGGTGCTCGTCGCTCGTGACGACTACTGGGGTGGCCCGGTCTGCGTGGAGCGCCTGCGCTTCGTGTTCAATCCGGGTACGACCTACGAATCGTTCCAGGCCGGCGACCTCGACGTCGCCTTCCTGCGCAGTCCCGCGGAGATCGGTCTCGCACGCGAGAACGGTGAGAACGAGTTCATGGTGCCCCAGGACGGTGGCACCGTCCTGATCATCAACCATGTCGAGGGCCGACCGGGCAACGACATCCGGGTCCGTGAGGCGATCTCGCTCGCCGTCGACGACGCGGTCGTGAACGAGCGGGCCTACGAGGGCAACCTGAACGCCTCGAAGTCGCTCATCGTCCCGGGTTCGCGTTACTTCTCCGACGCCGTCGAGGTGGCGGAAACCGATGCTGACCGGGCAACCGAGCTGCTCGAGGAGGCCAAGGCCGACGGCTACGACGGCACTCTCCAGGTGCTGTGCACGACCACGCCGCCGTCCGGCGACACCGGTCTCGCGATGGAGGCGCTGCTCGAGGGCGTCGGCTTCGACGTCACCGTCGACATCATCGGCCAGGGTGACCAGATCGGTGAGGTCGTCGCCGGCAACTTCGACGCCGCCTGCTGGGGCTTCAACGCCGGCCCGGCCACGGCCACGACCACCTTCGGACGCAACCTGCGATCCGACAGTGCCTCGAACCGCATGGGCTATGCCAGCGATGCGATGGATGCCGCACTCGACGCCATCCTCGCCGCGCCGTCCGGTCAGGAACAGCTCGACGCCTACGCCGAGATGAACAACATCTTCATCGAGGACAAGGTGGCCGTTGCGCTGGGCTCGACCGATGAGGGCATCGTGTGGTCCGACGAGGTCCAGGGCATCGTCCCGACCGTCGCCACCATCTTCCTCTTCCACGACGCGGTGATCGCTGGTTGATGAACGGTTGACGATCGATGGTCCGGGTGCCCGAGGGCGCCCGGACCATCGCCGTGTTTGAATGCCTTCACCGATGACTTCCATGCATGCTGCGCCGCCACTGCTCGACGTCTCCCGCGTGTCGACGTCGTTCTCGACGTCGCGCGGCGAGTTACGAGCAGTCGACGGCGCGTCGTTCGCCCTCGAGGCCGGCGAGACGCTCGGCATCGTGGGCGAGTCGGGCTCCGGCAAGTCGGTGCTCGTGCGCACGATCATGCAGCTGCTCGGGCGCAACGCCACGGTTGCCCCCGAGTCGAGCATTCTGTTCGAGGGACGCGATCTGCTCCAGCTCGACCCCTCCACCGCCACGAGCTTCTGGGGCAACGAGATGGCGATGGTCTTCCAGGACCCTCTGACGTCGCTCAATCCCGTGCGCCGCATCGGCAACCAGATGGCCGAGCCGCTGCGGCAACACCTGGGCCTGAGTCGAGCCGACGCCCGAGCACGATCGCTCGAGCTGCTCGCCATGGTCGGAATCACCGATCCCGAGCGGCGCATCGACGCCTATCCACACGAGTTGTCGGGTGGGATGCGTCAGCGCGTCACCATCGCCATCGCCATCTCGTGTGAGCCCAAACTGCTGATCGCCGACGAGCCGACCACCGCGCTCGACGTGACGGTGCAGAAGCAGATCCTCGATCTCCTCGCCACACTCCAGAACGATCTGGGCATGGGCATGATCCTGATCACGCACGACCTGGGAGTGGTGGCCTCGTATGCCGATCGCATCGCCGTGATGTACGCCGGCCGCATCGTCGAGCAGGCCACCGCCGTCGAGGTCTTCGACTCCACCACCCATCCCTACACCGAGGCGCTGCTCGACTCCATCCCGCGTATGGGCGGGCCGGCTCACGCGCCGCTGCACGCGATCTCGGGTCGGCCCCCCGACATGACCGATCCGCCGACCGGTTGCTCTTTCAATCCCCGATGCCGCCTCGCCCAGCCCGATTGCCTCGAGACCGATCCCGAACTCGTGCCGATCGAGGGCGAGCACGTCCACGCCTGCCTTCATCCGCTGGGAACCCCGGCCGGCGACCGTGCTCGCGCCGCCAATCGCGAGTCGGGCGTCACCGCGGCCGGTCTCGCGCTCGACGTCGTGGAGAGTGCCTGACATGGCCGGCACGGGTAGCGCCCACCTCCGTTCGCCCGACGACGCGATTCTGCGGGTCGAGGATCTCGTCGTCGAGTTCCCCCTGCCGGGCGGTCAGACCGTCCGGGCGGTCTCGGGGATCAGTTTCGATCTGATCGAAGGAGAGACGCTCGGCTTGGTCGGCGAGTCGGGCTGCGGCAAGTCGACCACCGGACGAGCCATTCTCCAGCTGCGACCGCCCACGTCCGGATCGGTGAAGTTCGAGGGCACTGAGCTGTGCGAGCTCGGCCATCGCGATCTCCGCAGGATCCGGACCCGTCTCCAGATGGTGTTCCAGGACCCGATCTCGTCGCTCAATCCGCGACGCAAGGTCAAGGACATCGTCGCCGAGGGCTTCGACATCTGGGGTCGACCCGATGACGCGGCTGAGCGCATCGACGAGGCCCTGACCGCCGTCGGCCTCGATCCCACGGTGGTTGGCGACCGCCGCCCCCACGAGTTCTCCGGCGGGCAGTGCCAGCGGATCTCGATCGCCCGGGCCCTGCTGATGCGGCCTCGCATCCTGGTGTGCGACGAGCCGGTCTCGGCACTCGACGTGTCGGTGCAGGCCCAGATCCTCAACCTGCTCGAGGAGATGAAAGCGCGTTTCGGGCTCACGATGGTGTTCATCGCCCACGACCTCTCGGTGGTGAACAGCATCAGCGACCGCGTGCTCGTGATGTACCTGGGCAAGGTCTGTGAGGTCGGCGCACCGGGCGCGCTCTTCGAGCGGCCGTACCACCCGTACACCGAACTGCTCATCAGGTCGATCCCGCTGCCCGACCCGCACATTCCCCGCACCCCCTCGGCGGTCCAGGGCGAGATGCCGTCGCCGATCGACCCACCGAGCGGCTGCCGGTTCCGCACCCGCTGTCCCCATGCCACCGACGTCTGCACCACGACCGAGCCGCAGCTCGTCGAGGTGAGCCCCGGTCGCCACGTCGCCTGCCACCATCCGCTGTCATGAGCGCCTCGACCCGCGCCCGACTCTCGCTGTCCGCCCGGCGGATCGCCGCCCGTCTGGTCGACGGCTTCACGGTGTTCTTCCTGTCGTTCGGACTCGCCGTGACCGTCCTGTTCGCGGTCATGGCACCGCTCACCGACGCGCTCGACGTCGGACCATGGGGGCGTGCCCTCGCTCCTGCGCTGCTGGTCTTCGTCGTGGCGGTGACCTACGAGACGGCGTTCGTCGCTCGGCGCGGTCAGACCCCGGGGAAGGAGCTCTGCAACGTAAAGGTCATCGCGGTCGACGCCCCGGGCCCCCGGGCGTTCGGTCGTGCCGTGGTCGCGTGGGGTGTCCTGGTCGTACCCGATTTCGGCCTGGCGCTGCTGCCGGTGGCGGTCGGAGTTGTTGCGCTGCTTGCGGACCCCCGGGGCCGCAGCGTGTTCGATCGAGTATTCGGCACATGGGTGATCGACTACGACGCCGACATCGAGGAGGGACCGGTCGTCGCTGCGGCATCATCCGACGAGATCGAGTCCCGCTACGGCCCGCGGCTCTGGCGGGCAGTCACCGGATCGCTGGGGGTGTCGAAGCCATGATGCGCATCATCGGCAACCGGCTCCTGAAGCTGGCGCCCGTGCTCTTTCTGGTCTCGCTGGCCACGTTCTTCCTGGTCGAGCTCGTTCCCGGCGACCCTGCCATTCGGCTGCTGGGCAATGACGCGACCCCCGAAGACGTGGCCCGCATCCGTATGGAGCTGGGCCTCGACCGTCCGGTCCTCGAGCGCTACACCGAATGGCTCGGCAACGCCCTCCAGGGCGACTTCGGCAACTCGCTCCTGAAGCCCGCCTTCAGCGTGCGCGAACTGCTGGTGCAGAGCCTGCCCATCACGCTCCAGCTCGCGACCATGGGCATTCTCATCGCCCTGATCGTCGCCATCCCCACCGCCTTGTGGGCTGCCTACCGGGAGGGGAGCGGGTTCGATCGGGCCAGCAACGCGCTCACCTCGGCCCTGATCTCGATCCCGAGCTTCGTCGCTGCGCTCCTCCTCGCCTTCCTCTTCGTCTCCAACCCCACGGTGCCGCGCACGGCCATCGGCATACTCGGCGTCGCCGCCGGCCTCTGGGCGCTGTGGACGGCGCGGCCCGGGGCCGCGCCGGGCGGACGGTTCCGGGTGCGCTGGCTGCTCATCGGCGTCGGCATTCTCGCCCTCACCGCACTCGTCACGAACAAGTTCCCCGCCTTCAACCGCACCGGTTTCTCCCGAATCACCGCCGAGGAGGGCCTCAGCGAGAACCTGCGCACGGCGTTCCTGCCCGCACTCACGATCGCGCTCACCGAGATCGCCGTGTTCACCCGCCTCCTGCGCAGCGACCTCATCGCCACCCTGCAGGAGGACTACATCCTGTCGGCTCGGGCCAAGGGCATGTCCCCGGGCAAGGTGCTGCGCAAGGAGGCGTTGCGGCCATCGTCGTTCTCGCTGGTCACCTTGCTGGGGGTCAGCCTCGGCCGGGCCATCGGCGGCACCGTCATCGTCGAAACCGTGTTCGGCATCCAGGGCGTCGGACGACTCGTCGTGAGCGATGGTGTGACGCCCGGCGACTTCCCGATCGTGCAGGGCGGCGTGCTCCTGATCGCCGTGTTCTACGTGTTCATCAACCTGCTGGTGGACCTCTCGTATCTCTACCTCGACCCGAGGGTGCGCGATGCCCGTTGAACCAGTGCCCGCCGAAACCCGGGCCACCACGACAACGCGGTCGGCGGGCGCGGCTGCGGCGTGGATCGCCGTCCTGTTCGTCGGTGCCGTCATGGTCGCCGTGGGAATGGCGATCGAGTTCCCGATGGCCGCGCGGGTGATCGGCGGTCTCGTCGGCGTCTTCGTCATGTACACGGGGCTCGACCGCGCACTTCGCCACTGGATGGGCCGTCCGGTCGAGACCGACCTGTGGCTCGCCCTGGCATGGGTGGTGATGCTCGTCGGTGCGGCGGTGTTCGCCGACTTCCTGCCGTTGAGCGAGTCCTACGACAGCTCGCTGACCCTCACCGACCCCAGCCGGGCCACGCCCGACCTGCTGTCGGCCCACCCGTTCGGCACCGACTCGCAGGCCCTCGACATCCTCGGCGGCGTGATCTACGGCGCCCGCGTCTCGCTCCAGGTGAGCCTGATCGCGGTACTGGTCGGCACCGTCCTCGGTGGCCTGATCGGCATCGCAGCCGGCTACTTCGGCGGTCGACTGGACTCGATCATCGGTGTGCTCACCGACTCGACGCTCGCCTTTCCGCCGCTGATCCTCCTGCTCGCGCTGGTCACTGCGATCGAGCCCAGCGTGTTGAGCATCGCCCTGGCCCTGGCGTTGCTCGGTATCCCCACCTATACCCGGCTGGCCCGGGCGAACACGCTCACGCTCGTGCACCGCGAGTTCGTCGTGGCGGCCCGCACCCTGGGGGCCGGGCACACGAGGATCATCCTGCGTGAGCTGGTGCCCAACGTGTTGCGCCCCCTGCTGTCGTACTCGTTCATCATCGTGGCGGTGCTGATCGTCGCCGAGGCATCGCTCAGCTTCCTGGGCGTCGGCATCTCGCGGCCCACGCCCACCTGGGGCAACATGATCTCGGCCGGCCAGGGAGAGCTGCGGACCTCGCCACACCTGGTGTTCATTCCGTCGGCGGTGATGTTCGTCACCGTGTATGCGCTCAACCGGCTCGGTGACAAGGCCCGCCAGTTCTGGGACCCGCGGGACAGTGCTCTTTAGGGACAGTGCGTTCTAAGGTCGGCTGATGGCTGTCGAGAAGGTTGACTACGACGAGTTCGGGCTGTTCCACGAGAACGCGTCCGAGTACGGCATTCCGTATCCGGGTCCGCCGACGGTGCGCCGGGAGAACGTCGAGTTCGACGACGGCCGGCACCTGAGTGCGCTGGTGTGGGGCGACGACCCACCGGAGCTGGTGTTGCTCCACGGCGGCGCCCAGAACGCCCACACATGGGACACCGTCGCGCTCGCCCTCGGGCGCCCGCTCGTGTGCATCGACCTGCCCGGCCACGGTCACTCGGGACCGCCGGCCGATGCCACCACGGACGCGAACCGCAACGCCGAGGATCTCGCCGAGGTCGTGCGCACCCTCGCCCCCGACGCGCTCGGCGTGGCCGGAATGTCGCTCGGCGGACTCACCATGCTCGCCCTCGCCGACCACGCCCCCGAGCTGGTGCGCAAGGCGGTGCTCGTCGACGTCACCCCCGGTGTCGATGCCGAGAAGACCGAACAGATCACCGCATTCGTCAACGGTCCCGAGTCGTTCCCGAGCTTCGAGGACCTGCTCGCCCGCACCATCGAGTTCAACCCCACCCGCACGGTCGAGTCACTGCGTCGCGGCATCCTGCACAACGCCGAGCAACGGCCCGACGGCGGCTGGGTCTGGCGCTACGCGCGGTTCCGCGGCACTGAAGCCGGCGGGTTCCCCCAGTTCGAACGGCTCTGGGACATCATCTCCGACCTGACCGTGCCGGTCATGCTCGTGCGGGGCATGCGCGAGCAGTCGGTCGTCGACGATGCCGACGAGGCCGAGCTCCTTCGTCGCCGACCGTCGGCCCGCGTCGAGCACGTGGCCGAGGCCGGCCACAGCGTGCAGGGCGACACCCCGCTCGAGTTGGCTGCGCTGCTCGAGGACTTCGTCTTCGAATCCTCCAGCTAGGAGTTCCCCACCTCGTGTTCGAGGAACTCGGCGTACTTGGCCCGAGCGGCCTCGCGCACAGCCGGGAGGTGCGCCCTCGGGAACAGCCCGTCGTGGGGCCGGTATCCCTTGAGGAGCTGACGGGCGAGCACGACCTTGTGGTTTTCGGTCGGGCCGTCGGCGAGGCCCATCACCTCGGCGGCGACCATCCAGCCGCTGAACGGCATCTCGTTGGAGATGCCGAGTGAGCCGTGGAGGTGCATCGATCGCTGGACGACGTCGTGCAGCACCTTGGGCATGGCGGCCTTGATCGCCGAGATGTCCTTGCGCACGATCTTGTAGTCGTTGTGCTTGTCGATCAGCCAGGCGGTCCGGAGCACCAGCAAGCGGAACTGTTCGATCTCGATCCAACTGTCGGCGATCTTCTCCTGCGTGATGCCGAGCGACGCGAGGTTGCCGCCGCGGACGTCGCGGGACAGGGCCCGTTCACACATCAGGTCGAACGCCTTGCGCAGGGTGGCGATCGTGCGCATGGCGTGGTGGATCCGGCCACCGCCGAGGCGGGTCTGGGCGATCGCGAACGCCTGGCCCTCACCGCCGAGCACATGGTCGGCGGGTACCCGCACGTCGTCGTAACGCAGGTACGCGTGGGAGGCGTGTTCCTCGGATTCGGTGCCGATGCCGACGTTGCGGATGATCTCGATGCCGGGTGTGTCGGTGGGGATGATGAACATCGACATGCCCTGGTAGGCGCTCACGTCGGGATTGGTGACCGCCATGGTGATGAGGAACGTCGAGTACTTGGCATTCGACGAGAACCACTTCTCGCCGTTGATGACCCACTCGTCACCGTCGAGTTCGGCCCGAGTGGTGAACAGCGTCGGGTCGGCCCCGGCATGGGGTTCGGTCATCGAGTAGCACGATGAGATGTGGTTCTCGAGCAGTGGTTCGAGATAGCGGGCCTTCTGCTCGTCGGTGCCGTAGTGGGCGAGGATCTCGGCGTTGCCGGAGTCCGGCGCCTGACAGCCGAAGATCGTGGGCGCCCACCCGGAGCGCCCGAGGATCTCGTTGAGCAGCGCCAGCTTCACCTGGCCGTAGCCGGGGCCGCCGAGCTCGGGACCGAGGTGGCAGGCCCACAGCGCCTGGTCCTTCACCTGCTGCTGGAGGGGGCGGATCAGGTCGATCACGCGCGGGTCGCTCTTGTCGAACGGACTGCCGAGCACGTGGTCGAGTGGCTCTATCTCCTCGCGGACGAATTCGTCGGCCCAGTCGAGCTTGGCCTGATAATCCGGTTCTGTCTCGAAGTCCCACATTGGGCCATCATGTTCGCACGATGGACGATGACGCCAAAGCCCGCCGAGACCAGGAACGCCTCGCCACCCTGGTCGGCCCCGCGCACACTGCGGTGTTGACGATGGAACTCCAGCAGGGGGTGGTGGGCGAGGGCGCGCTACTGCCTGCCCTGGTGGCCAGGGTCGCCGAGGCGGGCACGATCACCCACGCCGCTCGCGTGTGTCGGGCCGCCCGTGGTGCGGGGGCGAGTGTGGTGCACTGCACGGTCGAACACCGGGCCGACGGCATCGGTTCCACCGAGAACTGCAAGATCTTCGCCATGGGGGCCAAGCTCCGGCGCGAGCAGGGAATCGTGCCCACCGAGATCGGCACCCCCGGCGCCGCGCTCGTGCCCGAGCTCGGGCCCGAACCGGGTGACGTGGTCGTGCCCCGCATGCACGGCATGACCCCGTTCATGTCGACCTCGCTCGACCAGATGCTGCGCAACATGGGCATCACCACGATCGTCGCCACCGGCGTGTCGGTGAACCTCGGCATCCTCGGCCTCTGCATCAACGCCATCGACCTCGGCTACCAGGTGGTCCTGCCCCGCGACGCCGTCGTGGGCCTCCCCGCCGACTACGCCGACGCCGTGATCGACCACACGTTGTCGTCGATCACCACCATCACGACCACCGACGAACTCTGCCGACTCTGGCCCTCCCCACCCCCCACAAATTGAGGCGAGTCGGCCACCGCTGCGGTGGTCAACTCGCCCTCAGAAGGATTGGTTGTCAGAAGGATTGGTTTCTCAGAACGACTGGCCCTGGGGCATGGCCCGGATCATGTTGTCCTGGATGTAGCTCGCGACGAGCGCGCCGGCACGGTCGAAGATGTGGCAGCGGCCGTAGCTGCGACCCCCGCCCGCGAACGGTGCTTCGTGCTCCATCAGCAGCCAGTCGGTCATCGAGAAGGGGCGGTGGAACGTGAGCGTGTGGCCGATCACGCCGGTCGAGAGGTCGACGTGGGCGCGGTCATAACCCATCCCCGCATGGGGACGCATGGCGGTGCCGATGAGGAAGCCGTCGGTGCCCCACGCCAGCACGGCCTGGTTGACGAGCGGATCGTCGGGGGTGTGACGGCTGCGGTACCAGACGGTGAGCTCGGCCGGTCCGACGGGGGCGGCGCTGTCGACGAGGTCGACCCCGTCGGCGATCACGAACTCGGCGCCGGGGAACACCGAGTGGCCGGTGTCGCCGTCGCCCGCCGGCGGTGTGCGTTCGGGCGCAGGGTCGTGGTGCTCGATCAGGTCGGGCTCGCCGGCGTCGGTCAAAACCTGGGCACGGGCACAGATGCGGTCGCCCTGCACCGCGGTGATCGTGTGGCTGGCGAACGATCGTCCGCCGTGGAAGGTGTCGACCAGCAGTTCGGTGTCGGCGTCGACCCTCGCCGCTCGGGCGAACGTCGTGTGGATCGTCCTCACCGTCTTGCCCTCGCTGTGGGCTCCGGCGGCGGTGATCATCTGGGCCAGCAGCTGGCCGCCGAACACCACGGGGTTCTCCGCGGCATCGCCGGCGTTGGTCACCGCGTAACGGTTCTCGGACACGGGCTCGAGGCGCAGGATTGGCGGGATGTCACTCATGGGTCTGTTCACTTCTCCGGCTTCGCGTCGTCGGGGAATCGCTCGACGAGGGCATCGGCCCAGTGACCACGGTCGGTTGCTCGTAGCCGTTCGAGGTATTCCGGGAGCGCACCGCGCACATGGAGCGGGCCACCCTCGGCGAGCACGATGTCCATCGGGTCGCCGAGATCACCGAGCGCGAGCGGGACCTGCTCCCGGGTCCAGGCCTCGAGCCGGTCGGCACCTTCGCGCACCCGGTCCGGTTCGGCCGGGGCGAGATCGTGGGTCTCGTGCGGGTCGGCGGCGAGGTCGAACAGCATCTCGTCGTTCCAGTGCGGGTGGTAGCCGTCGTGCCAGGTCCGGAGATAGAGGTGATCGCCCCAACGCACACCCCGTTGACACGACCAGGCGCCCTGCGACAGGAACAGGGCGTCGCGTCCGTTGTCGGTGCCCGCGTCGAGTTCGGCCTTGGTGCTCTCGCCGCTCCACCAATCGGTCGGCACGGCGATGCCCGCGAGATCGACGGCGGTGGCCGCGATGTCGAGGTGGTACTGGAGGCCCGAGAACACCCGGGGCTCGACCCCGGGCCAACGCAGGATCGACGGGATGTGGCAGGTTGCCTCGTCGGCCGCCTGATGGTCGGCGTAGACCCCGAGTTCCCCGAACGCCTCGCCGTGGTCCGACGAGATGAGTACGGCGGTGTCGTCGAGCACGCCCAGGTCGTCGAGCTTGTTCATCACGGTGCCCACCGCGTCGTCGGCGTAGCGGATGCCCACGTCGTAGCCGTCGAAGATGCCCTTCAGCGTTTCCATCGAGTCCGCGTTCCACGGCTGACGAGGGGGGAGCGGACCCCACTCGTCGGGCTTGAAGCCCCACGGTTCCTGGGCGGAATGGGGCCCGGCCAGGCTCCAGTTGTGGGCCCGCACGTCCTCGGTGTGCCAGGCGGGCACCGGGTCATCGGCGAACGGGTTCCCGTAGTCGTCGGGCGTGTTGTAGGGCGTGTGCGGATCCCACAGGTGCAGGTGCAGGAACCAGTTGTCGTTCGCGCCGGTGCGGTCCAGCCAGTCGAGCGCGCCGGGGAGAACCTCGTCGGCCCGCTCGCCGCCGTAGCCCCGCATGAGGTTCATGGCCTCCATGACCCCGTGGTTCCACCACGAGGCGGAGTGACGAAACGGGAAGCTCGAGATCGACGCGGTGTGCCAGCCGGCCCAGTAGAACTTCGCGGCCCAGGCGTTCATCGCCACCTTGCCGAAGAAGCCCCGCTCGGCGCCCATCGGACGGAGGTCGGCCGCGAGCCCGCCATGGTTGGCGACACCGTTGCGGATGCCGAACAGGCCGGTGGCGAGCGCGGTGCGCGACGGCAGGCACGGCACGTCGGACGCGTACACGTTCTCGTAGCGGATCCCCTCGGCCGCCAGCGCGTCGATGTTGGGGGTGGTGTCGCGGTGGTAGCCGTAGCAGCCGAGATGATCGGCCCGCAGCGTGTCGATGTCGATGTAGAGGAAACGCATGCGTCAGACGACCTCGATGACGTCGGCAGTGGTTGCGACGATCGAACGTCGTTGGTAGTCGGTGCGTTCGCCGGCGAGATCCACCGAGGTGGCCCTCATGTCGGGATCAGCCGATGATCGCCCCACCCGGTACGTGAACGTACCGGCCTCGGTGGCATGGCGCATGTCGAGACCATGGAACGCGAGCCGACTGGGATGAACGGTGAACCGCACGCGTCGCGTCGCACCGGCCGGAATCGGCACCCTGCTGAAGGCGACGAGCTCGCGGATCGGCCGGGCCACCGAGGCGAACTCGTCGGTGACGTAGAGCTGAACGACCTCGTCGCCATCGCGCTCGCCGGTGTTGGTCACGTCGACCGTGACGGTCGTGGGCTCGGTCGTCGAGCCCGCGTCGACGTCGAGTGCGCCGTAGTCGAAGGTGGTGTACGACAGGCCGTGGCCGAACGGGAACAGTCCGGCGGCGGCCCGGTCGACATAGTCGCCGTAGAACTCGGCCTTGTCGCCCCGCCGGCGGGCGTCGTGGTGGATGGGGATCTGGCCGACGTGGGCGGGCAGGGTGATCGGAAGTCGGCCTGCGGGGTTGGCTGCGCCCGTGAGCACATCGGCGATCGCGTTGCCTCCCTCCTCGCCGGGAGGGACCGACCACAGCAGGGCGTTGGCGGCTTCGGCCTCGTCGACGAGCGTGTGCACCCGTCCGCTGACGACCACGACGACGACGGGTGTGCCGGTTGCCGCCACGGCCGCCACCAGGGCTCGCTGCGGGCCGGGGAGATCGAGGTCGGTGGCGTCGCGAGCCTCGCCCACGGTGGCCGACGGAACCAGCCCCGATCGGGCGCCGACGAAGACGATCGCGACATCGGATGTGGTGGCCGCCGCGACCGCCGCGGGTATCCCCGAGACATCGTCGCCGGTGTCGGCGCAGCCGGACTCGTGGACGATGGTGGTGCCGGGCAGCGCGGCGCGCAGCCCGGCCAGCGGGGTGACGTGGTCGGTGTAGTACGGCCCGGCGGCGAAGGCCCCGCCGGACTCGGGGAGCTGATCGGTGTCAGCCGTGCGGCCTTCCAGGAGGTAGATGATCTCGAGGTGGGCGGGGTAGTGATAGTCGCCCTGGAGCAGGCGTCGGTCGTCGGCATGGGGGCCGAGGACGGCGATGGAGGCGCAACCGGGGTCGAGGGGGAGCACACCGTCGTTCTTCAGCACGATCAGGCCCTCGGCCGCGGCCTTGCGGGCGAGGGCGCGCTGAGCCGGGGTGTCGAACACGGCGATGGCGGCGTCGGCGTCGACATAAGGGTTCTCGAACAATCCGAGCTGGAACTTCTGGGCGAGAACCCGAGCGCACGATACGTCGATGAGCGCCTCGTCGACGCGTCCGTCGCGCACGGCGGCAGGGAGGTGCTGGTAGCAGTCGAGCGATGGGAGTTCGATGTCGAGACCGGCGGCCAGTGCCTGGCGAGCGGCGGCTTCGGGGTCCTCGGCCGTGCGGTGGTCGAGATGCAGCTGCATCACGGCGAAGTAGTCGGCGACGACGGTGCCGGTGAACCCCAGCTCGCCCCGCAGCAGGTCGGTCAGCAGGGCGCGGCTGGCCGCCACCGGCTCACCGTCGATCGACGAGTAGCTGTTCATGATCGACGCCAGCCCGGCGTCGCGGATCGCGGCGGCGAAGGGTTCGGCGTGGACCTCGCGGAGCTCCCGGGGGCCGAGTTGCACGGGGGCCTGGTTGCGGCCCCCCTGCGACATCGCGTAGCCGAGGAAGTGCTTGCCGGTGCAGACCACCCCGTTGCGGAGGTCGTCGGTCTGCAGGCCCCGCACGTAGGCGACACCCATGCGGCCGCTCAACTCGGGCGACTCACCGTAGGTCTCCTCGACCCGCCCCCAGCGGGGGTCCCGCGCGATGTCGAGCACCGGCGCGAGGTTGTGGCGGGCCCCGACGGCGAGCATCTGGGTGCGGATGACGTCGGCCACCTCGCCCATCAGGTCGGTGTCCCAGGTGGCGGCGAGTCCCAGGCCCTGCGGGAACGTGGTTGCGCCACGCGACAGGAACCCGCCGACTCCCTCCTCGTGGATCACCGTCGGGATGCCGAGTCGGGTGCGCTCGACGAGCACCTGCTGGATCGAGTTGCCCAATCGAGCCGACTCGTCGGCCAACAGGCCCGTGCTGGCCCCGATGCGGGTGACCTGCCCGATGCCATCGGCGAGCTTCTCGGCGACGCGTTCGACGTCGAACGTCTCGTCCTTCACCAGCGAGGTGAGCCAGATCGCGCCGAGTTGGGCGACCTTCTCGTCGAGGGTCATGCGGCCCAGCAGGTCGGCCACCCGTTCGTCGACGCCGGCGGATGGGTCCCGGTATCGCTCGCTCACGGTTTCCTCGCTGACTTGTTGCTCACTGGTGCGCTCCCTGACATTGCGGCGAGACTAACCCGGACCGTTCTCTGACTCAGGTGGACACGATGACCGACCGGACCGACGCGCCCGACCTTTCTGCATCGGCGCTCGTCGCGGCGATGACGCTCGAGGAGAAGTGCGCGATGGTCGCCGGCCGCACCGCGTGGATCGTGCCCGGCTGCGAGCGCCTGGGCATCCCCGAGTGGTGCCTGAGCGACGGCCCGGTCGGGGTGCGGGGTCGTGACGTGGGCACGGGTCTCGTCGTGCCCGGGCCGTCGGCCATCGCCGCCACCTGGAAGCCGGCACTGGTGGAAGAGGTGGGGAGGGCGCTCGGTTCAGAGGCGAGGGATCGCCATGTCGACGTCGTGCTGGCACCCACGATGAACCTGCACCGGTCGCCCCGGGGCGGTCGGCACTTCGAGAGCTACAGCGAGGACCCGGAGCTGAGTTCGAGGATCGCGGTCGCCTACATCACCGGAGTGCAGCGCGAGGGCGTGGGGGCCTGCGCAAAGCACTTCGTCGCCAACGACCAGGAGTTCGAGCGGTTCACGATCGACGTGGATGTCGACGAGCGCACGTTGCGGGAGATCTACCTTCCGCCCTTCGAGGCCTCGGTCAAGGAGGCCGGGGTCCGCTCGGTGATGGGGGCCTACAACTTCGTGAACGGTGATCACGCCTGCGCCCACCCCGACCTCCTGGTCGGCGTGCTGAAGGACGAGTGGGGGTTCGAGGGCTTCGTCGTGTCCGACTGGGGCGCGATCAAGGAGACGGTGGCGCCCGCCGTCCACGGGCTCGATCTGGAGATGCCGGGCCCGGGCCGGTACTGGGGCCGCGGTCGCCTCCAGGCCGCGGTCGAGACCGGCGAGGTCGACGAGGCGCTGGTCGACGACAAGGTTCGGCGCATCGTCGACTTCCTGGCCTGGGCCGGGCGCGTGAGCACCCCGACCGATCACGAGGAGACGCCGGTCGATCGCCCCGAGCACCGCGACCTGGCCCGGCTCGCGGCGACCGAGTCGATGGTGCTGATCAAGAACGCGCCGGCATCGAGCGGGGACGCGGTGTTGCCGCTGCCGGACACGGGGTCGGTGGCGCTGATCGGTCCCGGGGTGGCCGACACGGCCCTGCTCGGCGGCGGCTCGGCCAGCCTGATCCCGCAGCACTCGACCAGCGTGCTCGATGCGATGACGGCCCGCCTCGGCGACCGCATCGTCGGCACTGCGCCCGGGATCGACATGAGGCGACGAGCCGACCGGGTGCCGGTCGACTGGATCGGTGAGGGGGGCGTCGCCTTCGACCTCTACGACGGGATGACGATCGAGGGTGAGCCGTTCGAGACGATCACCCGGCCTACGCCGTTCAGCGTCTGGATGGGCGACGGCTGGCCCGAGGGTCGTGGTGCGATCACCGTCGTCGCCCGGTTCACCATGACCCCCGAGGTGTCGGGCCGTCACCGGGTCTGCGCGATGGGCTTCTCGCACGCACAACTCTTCGTCGACGACGAGCTCGTGGCCGACAACGAGGTGCGTGGCTTCAGCGCCGGCCTCGGGCAGCACGGGGGCGAGGGGTTCGTCGATCTCGAGGCGGGCCAAACCTACGACGTGCGACTCGAGCACTACCCGCGTGACTCGAGTCAGTGGATCTGTGTGGTCGACGTCGGAGCGGAACTCGATCTTCGGGACCACGAGGGTGGCCTCGCCGAGGCGGCCACTCTGGCCGCAACCGCCGACGTCGCGGTCGTGGTGGTCGGGTCGAACGCCGAATGGGAGTCCGAGGGAGGCGATCGCGAGTCGATCGAGCTGCCCAACGGTCAGGACGATCTCGTCCGTCGCGTGGTGGCCGCGAATCCCAACACGGTGGTGGTGCTGAACTGTGGGGCGCCCATGACGCTGCCCTGGCTCGATGACGTTCCTGCCGCGGTGCTGGCCTGGTATCCGGGCCAGGAGGGTGGCGAGGCGATCGCCGACGTGTTGACCGGTGCGGCCGAACCGGCCGGCCGGATGCCGACCACCTGGGCCCGGGCCGACCGCGACACACCGGCCTTCCTGAACTACCCCGGCGAGGCCGGCGTGGTGCGCTACGGCGAAGGCGTCTTCGTCGGCTACCGCTGGTACGACGCTCGGGGGATCGAACCGCTGGTGCCGTTCGGCCACGGCGGGTCCTACACGTCGTTCGCGTGGGGGACCCCGGCGGTGTCGGGGACCGGTGTCGACCTCGTGGTCGAGGTGCCGGTCGAGAACGTGGGTGACCGGGCCGGGAGCGAGGTCGTGCAGGTCTATGTGGCGCCCGTCGACCACGTCGTGCCCCGGCCCGCGAAGGAACTGGCCGGCTTCGCCAAGGTCACGCTGGCCGGCGGGGAGCCGACGACCGCCACGGTCGCGCTGAAGGACCGGTCGTTCGCGCGCTGGGACCCGTCGATACACGACTGGGTGGTCGACCGGGGGACCTACCGGGTGGTCGTCGCGGCCTCGGCCACCGATGTCCGCGCCGTGCTCGAGGTCGAGGTCTGATCAGAGGACGGCGATCGGGTTGGCGGGCGAGCCGGTGCCGCCTTCCACGTGCAACGGGGCGACCGTGAACTGGAACGTCCACCGCTCGTTGGCCGAGCACGCGGCGGCGAGTCGGTCGAGGCGGAGATTGTCGAGCAGGTGCACGCCCATGCCGGCGAGTGCGCACTGGTGCACGGGCATGAACCAGCCCTCGATCCCGAGGCCCGGCATCGGGTCGTTGACGCCGTCGGCGCCGAGCACGGCGATGTCGCGGTCGTGCAGCCACGGGATGCACTCGGGGTGCAGGCGGGGAAGTCCGGTGAACGGGTTCCACGGGCCCTCGGCCGCGCGCCGTGCATCACGGCCCGTGGCCACGAGCAGGATGTCGCCGGCGGACACGGTCACACCCTGGACGGCTTCGCAAGCTTCGAGTTCGGCCAGGCGGATGACGTGTCCCTTGTCGAGCGAATCGACGCCGAGCGAGCGCGGGACATCGAGGAGCACACCTCGTGACACGATGCCGTCGCTCGCGCCCAGGATGCTGTTGCGGCGGGCACCGGTGCTACGGACCTCGGCGCCGTCGAAGCCGTTGTACATCCTGCCGTCGACGAACACATGGCAGAGCGCGTCGATGTGGCTGGTGGCCATGCCATGGAAGGCGACGCCCACGAAGTCGGGTTGTCGACCGCCGGTTGCACCGAGAGTGGCAGCGAACAGCTGACGACCTCGCCGGAGATCACCGCCGCTGCACCCTCCCGGCGCTTGTCCGGCGTGATCAGGTTGAGCGCGCCCACCTCGTCGTCGGCTCCCCACCGGCCCCAGTTCTTCACGCTCTCGAAGACCGACCGCATGCGGTCGGGAGTCCATTCGTCGTTCCCTCCGGCGGTCACGGTTCGAACCGGCTGCGGATCGCTTCGTTGGTCACGAAGATCGGCAGATCGTGTTCGTCGACACCGCCGCGGCTCGGCCCTCCGTCGACGTCGAGCGTCTGACCGCTGACATAGCTCGCCAGATCCGACAGGAGGAACATCGCCACGTCGGCGATGTCGTCGGGGCGGCCCCGGCGCTGGAGTGAGATGCTCATGGCCAATGGGTCGACCTCGTCGGGATCGCGACCCGAGCGGGGCGTGTTGATCGTGCCGGGTGCCAGCGTGTTGGCCCGGATGCCGTGGCGTCCCCACTCCATCGCCATCGACCGGGTGAGCGAGTCGAGGCCGGCCTTCGCCGCGCCATAGGCCGACAGCAGCGGCTGTCCCCTGCTGGCGATCGACGAGATGTTCACGATCGCCCCCGGGGTGCCCTGGGCGATGAGCTCCTTCGCGACGTGCTGGCACGCGACGAACGCGTAGCGGAGGTTGGTGGTCATCAGATGATCGAATGACTCGATCGGGAACTCGGTCATCCGATGCCAGTGCTCGGGGGTGGCCCCACCCACCACGTTCACGAGCAGCGTCGGGTGTCCGAGCTCGGCCGCACCGGCGTCGATCGCGGCGCGCAGCGCATCGAAGTCGCGCACGTCGGCGACCTGGGTCGAGACGCGACGGCCGAGCGATTCGACGTCGGCGCGGGTGGCGTCGACGTGCTCGTTCACCCCGCTGATCGCGATCACGTCGGCACCGGCGGTGGCGAGGTGGCGGCAGACCGACGTGCCGATCCCGCCGCCGCCACCGCCCACGACCAGCGCGACTCGTCCCGTGAAGTTGATCTCGATCGACATCGCGTCACTGTAGAACTCCACCCCCACCCCTCCCGAAATCCCCCCACCCCCGAAATTGAGGTGAGTTGACCACCGCAGCGGTGGTCAACTCCATCAAGTTGGTGGGGTGACGGGGGGCTGGAAACGATCGTGGATCCAGGTGCGGGTGATCTCGGCGATCTCGTCGGCGACTTCGGCCATGAGGTGGTCGGTGTCGGGGAACAGCCGGACCTCGCCGGTGCCAGCGAGAGAGCGGACCATCATCGAGTTCTCCGGACCGAGAATCGAATCGTTCTCGCCATGCAGCAGGAGCAGCGGCGTGTCGCCGATGCGGGCGGCTTCCTCGCAACCGGCCGATTGGGTGGCGTAGGTGATCACGCCTGCGGTGTGGGCCGCGAAGGTCGATGCAGCCTGGATCGCCACGGCGCCACCGAACGAGTGGCCGAGAATCGCGAACCGTTTTGCGCCGTTGCGCAATGCCAGATCCGCAGCGGCGCAGGTGTCGAGCAGCGAGCGCGTGAGGTCGCCGGGCTTGCGGTAGCCGACCGCCATCGCGGCGCGACCCTGCGCCGCGAGCTCGAGGCCGAAGTCGAGGTAGAGCGACCGTCCGGGGCCGAGCATGCCGCCCATGGCTCCGCCACACATCAGCACCACATCGTCGGCGTCGGGCGCGCCGTGCCACATGATCTGCAGCAGGCCCTCCATCGTGTAGATCTCGACGAGGCGGGTGGTCTCGCTCACCTCGCCGTCGGTCTTGGCCAGCACACCCAACATGTCGAGCGGCGAGCGCCGGGGAGCGGAGGCTGGCGAGCGCCGGTGCGGGACTTCGGACATCGCCTGATGGTCTCACGCAACAAAGGCCCGCACCAACGGTGAGGCCCGCTACCATTTCCCCCGCTGGCGCCGGTGCCCGAGCGGCCCAAGGGAACGGCCTGCAAAGCCGTACAGTCGCGGGTTCAAATCCCGCCCGGCGCTCGTCAGTTGGTCAGTACCGGGGTCGTCGCTTACGCGGCGGCCCCGGCTGGTTTCCGAGCGCAGAATCCTGTTCGGGATTTCGACGATCCGCTGCTACAGTTCCGGCCTCAGGGCCGTTAGCTCAGTTGGTTAGAGCGCCTGCTCGACACGCAGGAGGTCACAAGTTCGACTCTTGTACGGCCCACGAGTGAGTGATGAAAACCTCGAGCGATATCGCTCCAGCATCGACAACATCGATGCCGCGCTGATCCTTCTCCTCGCCGAGCGGTTCAAGGTCACGAAGGCGGTTGGGGAGTACAAGGCGCAGGTCGGACTCCCGCCGGCCGACCCGGCCCGCGAGGAAGCCCAGATCGCCCGCCTGCGCGAGCTGGCCGCGTCGGCCAACCTCGATCCGGCGTTCAGCGAGGCGTTCCTGCGTTTCGTGATCGCCGAAGTGATCCGCCATCACGAGCGAGCGGCCAACGGCGACTGACCCGCCGGTCCGCTCAGTTCACCGGTTGCTCGTCGATCCACACCAGCTCCAGGCGCCGGTTCGCGATGCGCCACCCTGCGTCGGTGGGCACGAACCGGTCGTGGTAGCGGATGTGCATGACCCGATCGGTCCGCTGCTCGTCGGCGACAGTCAGGTGGTGAGCGGTGCAGTACGTGACCCCCCGGATGTCGCCGTCGTGCGGCTCGAGAAGCTGTTGTCCCAGGACGTGTGTCGTCGCGTCGTAGCGGAGCAGGCCCTGCATCGCATCGAGGATCGCGTCGATGCCGTCGCGCACGCTGCGTCCGGAGTCGAGTCGGGCGTCGGCGACGAACACGTCACGCAGCCGGGCGAAGTCCCTGGTGTCGACGGCAACGGCGTAGCGTGCCGCGAGTTCGGCCAGCGCGAACCGGTCGTCGTGGGTGATCGAAGGACTGAGCGAGTGTGCCATCGAGGTCACGTTGCCACGAGCCGCTGTCGGCGGCCAGCGGGAGCCGATGCGCACCGCGGGCGCCGCTAGGGTGAGCGGGCGGCCCCATGGACTCCTCCCGACTCGACCGATCGAGCGCCCTGCCCCTGTGGGTGCAGCTCGAGAACGAACTGCGCCGAGCCATCGACGCCGGGGAATTCGACGACCGGTTCCCCACCGATCTGGAGCTGACGCGGCACTACGACGTGAGTCGGCACACCGTCCGAGAGGCCGTCGGACGGCTCCAGGCCGATGGTCTGCTCACCCGTGTGCGCGGGCGCGGAACGGTCGTCGAACGACCGGCGTTCGAGCAGCGCCTCGGTGCGCTCTACAGCCTGTTCTCGTCGATCGAGGCGGCCGGCGTCGAGCAGCGCAGCGAGGTGCTCGCGTTGGGGATGGTCGCCGATGCGCAGGTGGCCCAACGGCTCGGTCTCGATGCGGGGGCGGAGTTGTTCCGCCTCGAGCGGCTGCGGTTCGCCGACGACGAACCGTTGGCGCTCGACACGGCATGGCTGACTGCAGACCTCGGTCGCCCACTCCTCGACGCCGACTTCAGCCGCACCGCGCTCTACGACGAACTCGAGCAGCGATGCGGTTTTCGGCCCGATCGCGGTTGGGAGCGGATCGCGCCGGTCATCCTCTCGGACCCGCAACGCTCGGTGCTGCGGTCCGCACCCGACGAGGCGGCGTTCGAGGTCGAGCGGTTGGGCCAGTACGGTGCCGACGTCGTCGAGTGGCGAGTGACGTTGATCCGCGGTGACCGCTATCGGTTCTTCGCTGACTGGTCGGCGTCGGGAAGCGGCGGTCTACGCATGACCTCAGAGGAGCCAACGTGACCGAAACCGCCCCCCCGGTCGATCCGGCCGTCGAGCGGCTCGCCCGCATGCTGCACGATGCGTTCGACGACTACCACGACCGTTACCTGGGCGTCACGCATCGTGCGTCGCGTCGGTTCCTCGAGCGCGACTGGAGTGCCCTTCAAAGCGATGCCACCGAGCGTCTCGCGCTCCACAAGCAGCTGGTCTACGGGGTGGTCGACGCGGCCCGCCTCGTGTTGCCCGACGACGATTTCGCGGCGCGGGCGCTCTGGGTGCGGGCCCGGCGCCGCTATGTCGATCTCGTCGGTGAGCGCATGGATCTCGAGCTGGCCGAGACGTTCTACAACTCGGTGACGCGTCGCTTGTTCGAGATCGTCGGCCTCGACACCGACCTCGAGTTCCTCTGGCTGGGGCCGACCGCGCTGCCCGCCGACGACGGCACCCGCGGCGAGTATCGAGCATTTCCCAACGACGAGTCGCTGGCCGCTTGTGTGCGCGAGATCTTCGAGCACTCACCCCTGGCCGCCCACTTCGCCGACCTCGAGGGTGACGCGGAGCTCGTCGCCGCTCGGATCGGCGCACAGATCGACGAGATCTGGGATGGCCAGCTCGATGAGATCGACGTGCTCCGACCGATCTTCTACCGCAACAAAGGCGCCTATCTGGTCGGTCGTCTGCGGTGGCTCAACCGAGTGTCGCCGGTGATCATCCCGTTGCTCAACACCGAGCAGGGTGTACAGGTCGACGCCGTTCTCCTCACCGAGACCGACGCGAGTCGGCTGTTCGGCTACACCCGCTCGTATTTCCATGTGTTGTGCCGGCGCCCGGCAGCCATCGTCGGGTTCCTGAAGTCACTGCTGCCGGTCAAACCGGTGGCCGAGCTCTACACATCGATCGGCTACAGCCAGCACGGCAAGACCAACCTCTTCCGCGCGCTCTATCGGCACATGGAGCACTCGAACACACGGTTCGAGCGGGCCCGCGGTGCCCGGGGCATGGTGATGGCGGTGTTCACGCTGCCGTCGTTCGACGTGGTGTTCAAGCTCATCAAGGACCGCTTCGCACCCACCAAGCGCACCACCCCTGAAGAGGTGAAGCGGCGCTACAAGCTCGTGTTCAACCACGATCGCGTCGGCCGGCTGGTCGATGCCCAGGAGTTCACCAACCTCAGCTTCCAACGTGACCGCTTCGACGAGGATCTGATCGACGAGCTGCGCAACGACTGCGCCCGCACGGTCACCATCACCGACGACGAGGTCGTGCTCCACCACGTCTACACCGAGCGCCGCCTCTACCCGCTCGACCTCTACCTGCGGGAGATGGCACCGGATCGGGCCCGGGCGGCAGCCATCGACTACGGCTACGCGGTGAAGGATCTCGCGGCCGCGGCGATCTTCCCCGGTGACCTCTTCCCGAAGAACTTCGGCGTCACCCGCCACGGCGCGGTGGTGTTCTACGACTACGACGAGCTGGCGTTGCTCGAAGACGTGAACTTCCGCAAGATGCCGGTGAGCCAGAACTACGAGGACGAGATGTCGGACCAGCCGTGGTTCCCGGTCGAACCCCACGACGTCTTCCCGGAGGAGTTCAAGACCTACCTGCGTTCGCCGCGTGTCGTCGGTGAGGTGATGGAAACCCGTCACCCGGAACTCTGCACGGTCGAATTCTGGAAATCGATGCAGGAACAACACAAGCGCGGCGAGATGCCCGACTTCTTCCCCTATCCCGAGGAGCTCAGATTCGATGCCACTCTCACGAACTGAAGGACGAGTGGCGGTCGTTACCGGCGCCGGTTCCGGCATCGGCCGAGCCATGGTCGCCCATTTCGTCGAACGGGGCATGAAGGTCGCGGCCGCCGACATCGACGCCGCGGCGGCGGCCGAGTCCGCCACCCTGGCCGGCGGTGACACGATCTCGATGGGCGTCGACGTCGCCGACGCCGGGGCGGTCGATGCCCTGGCCGATGCCGTCTTCGGTGAGTGGGGCGCGGTCCACCTGCTGTGCAACAACGCCGGCGTGTTCCAGGCCGGCTTGTCGTGGCAGCGGTCGATCGAGGACTGGGAGTGGGCGCTCGGTGTGAACCTGTGGGGGATCATCCACGGCGTGAAGTCCTTCGTGCCCCGCATGATCGCGGGCGGCGACGACGGCCATGTGGTCAACACGTCATCGGTGGCCGGCTTCGTCGCTGCGCCGTTCTCGGGGCCCTACAACGTGTCGAAGGTGGCGGCCTTCTCGATGAGCGAGACGCTGGCCCATGATCTCCAGGCCTCCGGCGCGAAGATCGGCGCGTCGGTCCTCTGCCCCAGTTCGATCCGTACCGGCATCGCCCACACCGACAAGGTGCGGCCCGGCGGCCCCGCCGACGAGGGCGACGACGCGGCGTTCGTACGCGAGTCGCTCTTCCAGATCACCGAGACCGGCATCGACCCGGCCGAAGTGCCACCTATCGTGCTCGCCGGCATCGATGCCGGCGATTTTCTGATCGCCACCAAGCCGTCGTACCGCGACCAGATCCAGACCCGATTCGACGCGTTGCTCGAGCGGCGCCTGCCGCCGACCCCGACGGTCGACTGAACCGGAGGAACCACATGCGTGCCGTCGTACTCGAGGAGAAGGGTGGACCCGAGGTTCTCCGGGTTCGTGGCGACATTCCCGACCCTGTGCCCGGACCCGAGGAGGTGCTGGTGACGATCGAGTCGTCGGCGCTCAACCGAGCCGACCTGCTCCAGCGGATGGGTCTCTACCCTGGCCCGCCGATGGTTCACGAGATCCCCGGGCTCGAGTACGCAGGACGGGTGATCGCCGTGGGGGAGCGGGTCGTCGATCGCGCCGTGGGGGATGCCGTCATGGGCATCAGCAACGGCGGTTGCCACGCCGAGCAGATCGCCGTGCACGAGCGCCAGACCATGCTCGTGCCGGATGCTCTCCCGCTGGCCGACGCCGGTGCGTTTCCCGAGGTCTTCATCACCGCCTGGGATGCACTCGTTCGCCAGGGCGGCCTCACCTCGGGCCGTTGGGCGCTCGTGCACGCCGGGGCGTCGGGCGTGGGTACCGCCGCGATCCAGATCGCCAAGGTGCTCGGGGCCCGCATCGCGGTCACCGCATCGGCCGGCAAACACGACGTGTGCGAGCGTCTCGGTGCCGACGTGGTGATCGACTACCGAACCGAGGACTTCGTCGAACGGGTCCGCGAGGCCACGAACGGTCGTGGCGTCGAGGTCGTGCTCGATGTGATCGGTGGCGACTATCTACCCCGCAACGTGCAATCGCTGTGCCTCGGCGGACGCATCATCCAGGTCGGGGTGATGGCCGGAGGTCCGGTCCCGTTCGACGCAGGGAGTCTCCTCGCGAAGCGGGCGACGATCACGGGTACGACGCTGCGGGCCCGTCCGCTCGAGGAGAAGATCGCCATCACCCGCGAGTTCGCCGCCCAGATCCTGCCCCGAGTTGCCGACGGGGACCTGGCGCCCGTGATCGACAGCCGGTACCCGTTGGACCAGGTGGGCGCGGCTCATGAGCACATGGCCGCCAATGCCAACGCCGGCAAGATCGTGCTCGGCATCGGGACAGGTGTCTGACACCGGCGGGACGGGTGTCTGACACCGGCGGGACAGGTGTCTGACACCGGGGGGACGGGTCAGACCAGGAGTTCGCCGCGCATCGTCGTGACGGCCTGGCCGAAGATCTCGACACGATCGCCGACCACGGTCACCTCGAGGTCGCCGCCCCGGGCCGAGGCCTGGTGGTAGCGAATGCGATCCCTCATCAACCGGGCCGACCAGTAGGGCGCGAGGGTGGTGTGGGCCGATCCGGTGACGGGGTCCTCGTCGATCCCGACGGCCGGGGCGAAGACGCGTGACACGACGTCGTGGTCGCTCGCCTCGTCGGCGGGTGCGGTGACGACCACCGCGCGGCAGTCGACCCGGCGCAGGAGGTTGAAGTTGGGGCGCAGCGCCCGGACCTCCGCTTCGGTGTCGACGGCGACGAGATAGTCGGTGCGCCCGCGTCGGACCGGACTCGCGTCGGGCACGCCGAGCGCGGCGAGCAGACCGGTCGGCGCCTCGGCCCTGCGGCTGCTGTCGGCCGGAAAGTCCAGCACGATGCCATCGGGGAGCGCCTGCGCGGCGAGCAGACCGCTGCGGGTCGTGTAGCGGATCGTGCCGGTGACGCCGAGGTCGGTGGCGAGGACGTGGGTGGTGGCGAGCGTGGCATGTCCACACAGGTCGACCTCGACCACAGGCGTGAACCAGCGCAGGTTCCAGAGTCCGTCCTCGGGCACACAGAACGCCGTCTCGGAGAGGTTCATCTCGATGGCGACACGGCGCATCCACTGCTCGTCGGCCGGGCTGTCGAGGATGCAGACCGCGGCGGGGTTGCCCGAAAAGGCACGGTCGGTGAACGCATCGACGACCGTGACGAAAATGCCCATGGGCGCATGATCGCCTATTTTTGCCCCATGGCGAATCATCCCACCCCGCAGCCCGCCCCCACCCACCCCCTCCGCGAGAACATCGACCTCATGGACGGCAACTGGTATGCCTCGCAGCCACACGACGACTGGACGTGGATGCGGGCGAATGCCCCCGTCTACTACGACCCCAATTGCGACGTGTGGGCGGTGGCGAAGTACGACGACATCCTCACGGTCTCTCGCGACCCGCGCACCTACTCGTCGTACAAGGCGCCTCGACCCAAGGGCGATCCGCTGCCGATGATGATCTCGATGGACGACCCCGAGCATCTCAACCGTCGCAAGCTCGTCAACAAGGGATTCACCCCGAAGCGGGTGCGCGACAAGCTCGACCAGATCGACTCGCTGTGCGACATGATCCTCGACCGGATCTGTGAGAAGGGCGAATGCGATTTCGTGTGGGACATCGCCGCGCCGCTGCCGCTGCTGCTCATCGGCGACATGCTCGGCTTTCCCCGCGAGTCGTTCGACGATCTCCTCGAGTGGTCCGACGACCTCATCAGGGGGACGACCACGACCCAGTCGCCCGAGGCGGCGGAGAAGGCGATGATGGCCGGCATCGCGTTCCGCGAGTTCCAGCTCGGGATCATCGCCGACCGCCGGGCCAATCCCGGTGGCGACGACCTCGTCAGCATCCTGTGCGATGCCGAGGTCGACGGCGATCGCCTCGACGACGAGTCGATCGTGCAGGAGTCGCTCCTCATCCTCATCGGCGGCGACGAGACCTCGCGCCACGTCATCACCGGCGGGATGCAGGCGTTGATGGAGTTCCCCGACGAGCGAGAGAAGCTCCAGGCCGATGTCGCGGGCCGGATCGAGCCCGCCGTCGAGGAGATGCTCCGCTGGGTCACCCCGATCAAGAACATGGCCCGCACCACCATGACCGAGGTGCAGATCCGCGATCAGACGATCCCGTCGGGCAGCGACATCATCATGCTCTACCCGTCGGGCAACCGCGACGAGGAGCACTTCGTCGATCCGTTCCGCTTCGACATCGCCCGGGACCCCAACAACCACATGGCCTTCGGGTTCGGCACCCACTTCTGCCTCGGTGCCTCGCTCGCCCGACTCGAGCTGAAGGAGATGTTCACCAAGGTGCTCTCCCGGCTGCCCGACATCGAGATGGCCGTGCCGCAGTCGGAGCTTCCGTGGCGTAACTCGAACTTCATCACCGGCGTCGAGGCGATGCCGGTGAAGTTCACTCCCACCGCGAAGGTGGGCGCCTCGGCGTGAGTGCGGCCTGATACCACTCGTGTTCGAGGGCGTGCGCGTCGAGGATTGCCTCGCGGGTGTCGTCGTCGATGACGGAGCGGGCACCCGGGGTCACGTTGGTCTGGGCCACTGCGCCAGTGGTCGACCAGCCGAGCAGATCGGCGAGGCGGGCCAGGTCGGTCTCGTAGCGCTCGGTGATGCCGATGAAGGCGAAGTCGCGGGGGGCGAGACCACCCACGTACTGCGACTCGAATTCGCTGCGGATGGGCTCCCACCGTGCGAACTCCACGAGTGACATGTCGCGGCGCAGGAACTCGTCGTGGTGCGGATTGCCGTGCGGCTCGGTGGTGCGCCAGAAGTCGTAGTAGGACGCGATTCGCTCTACCGGGTCCCGCAGCCACATGATCAGCTTCGCGTTACGCCCCGCGCTCCAGAACTGGGCGGGGGAGAAGTGGCCGTGGACGGCGCGGAACTCTCGCCCGTTCGGACGAGCGCCGTCGTAGACGGGTGCGAGATCGGCGCCGTACTCGCGCACGAGGGCTTCGCGAAACGACGTGCCCGCGGTCTTCGGGATGTGGACGCTGATCAGCTCGAGCCGGCTCGGCCGCAGCCGACCGACACGGGCGCGCAGCGCGTGGTTCAGCGGCTCGCGATCGGCGTGTAGTCGCGCACGCCGGGGCCCGTGTAGAGCTGGCGGGGACGAGCGATGCGCGAGTTCTGCTCGAGCATCTCGTTCCAGTGCGCCAGCCAGCCAGGCGTACGGCCGATGGCGAACAGCACCGTGAACATCTCGGTGGGGAATCCCATCGACTGGTAGATGAGCCCCGAGTAGAAGTCGACGTTGGGGTAGAGCTTGCGGCTCACGAAGTAGTCGTCGTTGAGCGCCGCTTCCTCGAGCTTCAAGGCGATGTCGAGGCGGGGGTTCTTGCCGGTGACCTCGAAGACGTCGTAGGCCGCTTCCTTGATGATCGTGGCCCGCGGGTCGTAGTTCTTGTAGACGCGGTGACCGAAGCCCATCAGACGGCCGTCGCCGGATTTCACGCTCTCGATGAACGCATCGACATTGTCGTAGCTGCCGATGTCGTCGAGCATGTTGAGCACGGCCTCGTTGGCGCCACCGTGGCGGGGGCCGTAGAGGGCAGCGCAGGCCGCAGCAACCGAGGAGTAGGGATCGGCGTGGGCCGAGCCGACCACACGAGCGGCGGTGGTCGAGCAGTTCTGCTCGTGATCGGCGTGGAGGATCAGCAGGATCTCCATCGCCTTCTGCAACGCGGGGTCGAGTTCGTAGGGACCACCGATCTGCCACATCATGCGCAGGAAGTTGGTGGGGTAGTCGGTGTTGTTGTCGGGGAAGACGAACGGCTGGCCGACCGAATGGCGGTACGCGTTGGCCGCCAGCGTCGGCATCTTCGCGATGAGACGGACGATCTGCGCCCGACGGATCTCGGGGTCCTCGATCTCCTTCGCCTCGGGGTAGAAGGTCGACAGGCCTGCGACCGCCGACGTGAGCAGACCCATGGGGTGCGCGTCGTAGTGGTAGGCGTCGTTGATCCGCTTGCGGAAGTTCTCGTGGATGTAGGTGTGGTGGGTGATCTCCTCGATCCACGCATCGTGCTCGGTGGCGTTGGGAAGCTCGCCGTGGACGAGGAGATACGCGACCTCGAGGAAGGTGCTGTGTTCGGCCAACTGCTCGATCGGATACCCGCGGTAGCGCAGGATGCCGTTCTCGCCGTCGAGCTCCGTGATGGCGCTCGGAGTGGCGGCGGTGGTGGCCAGGCCGGGGTCGGAGAACCAGATGCCGGGGAGGAGCTTGCGCCAATCGGCGGCATCGACACCCCCGTCGACGATGGGGATCTCGATCGACTCGCCGGTGCGGTTGTCGGTGATGGTTACGCTCTCAGACACGGCGTTGAATCTAGACCGCAATGCTCGTGCCTCACACCTCGGAGCGGTCAGGCCTTGTTCTCGGGCACTGTTCAGAGCGGTGTGTTGTCGTGGCGGCGACGGGGCAGCCGTTCGCGCTTCCCGGCGAGCATGTCGAACGCTGCGGCCACCTGGGATCGGGTGGCTTCCGGGTCGATCACGGCGTCGATCGTGCCGCGCTCGGCGGCGATGTAGGGGTTGAGCAGACGTTCTTCGTAGTTCGCCTCGAGCTCGGCTCGTTCTTCGGGCGTGTTTCGGCGATGGAGGATCTCCACCGCCCCCTTCGCTCCCATGACTGCGATCTCGGCGGACGGCCAGGCGAGGGCCAGGTCGTTGCCGATCTTCTTCGAGTCCATGACGATGTAGGCGCCGCCGTAGGACTTGCGGGTGGTGACGTTGACCCGGGGGACCGACGCCCGGGCGTAGGCGAACGCCATCTGGGCGCCGTAGCGGATCATTCCCCGCCACTCGAGGTCCTTGCCCGGGTAGAAGCCCGACGTGTCGACCAGGGTGAGCAGTGGGAGGTTGAACGCGTCGCACATCGCGACGAACCGCGCGCCCTTGCGGGATGCGGTGATGTCGAGGGTGCCGGCGATGGTCTGGGGCTGATTGGCCACGATGCCGATCGACCGGCCGCCGATCGAGGCGAAGCAGGTGACGAGGTTGCCGGCCCAGTCGGCGTGCAGCTCGAGCAGGTAGCCGTCGTCGACGACGGCGGCGAGGATGTCGCGGCAGTCGTAGGAGCCGTTGGCCGACTCGGGCAGCACGTCGTAGGCCTCGGGGGTGAGACGACCGACCGGATCGGTGCAGACATGGGGTGGCGCCGGGTCATCGGTGTGGTCGGGCAGGAACGACAGGAGGTCGCGAGCCAGTTCCTCGGCCTCGACCAGGTCCTCGGCGACCATGGTGGCCACGCCGGACGTGCGGCCGTGGACCGCGGCGCCGCCGAGCTCGTCGGAGTCGATCGGCACGCCGGTGAACTGCTCGACCATCGTGGGTCCCGAGACGAAGGCATAGGCGTCGCGGACCATGATCACGATGTCGGCGAGACCGAGCATGAGGGCCGGCCCCGAGACGGTCGGGCCGGTGACGATGACGATCATCGGCACGATGCCCGAACACCGGGTCATCTCCCGGGCGGCACCACCCCAACCGTCGAGCGCGCTGACGCCCATCTCGAGGTTTGCGCCACTGGAGGCGAGTCGCACGATGAGCGGCAGGCGTTGGTCCAGCGCGTAGCGCGCTCCCGCGGCGATGGTGTGGCCGTCGCTCGGTGACAGTGCGCCCGCCAGGTCGTCACCCTGTGCATCGACGACCATGACTCGGCGCCCGTGGAAGTCCGAGGCCGAGGCCCGCACGAACCCCTCGGCCCGGGCGCGGATGTCGACGGTCGAGATATCGGTCATCCGTCCTGCCTGGTGCTCATACTGACTTTCGACATCGATCATCGGGTGATGGTTACCATCTCACGCCGAGTCGACCGGCGCGGGGGTGACGCGGCCCTGTTCGGGACCGTCGACCTGCACGATGCGACGGATCACCTCGGCGAGAGTGCGGGTGGGAGCCGACGGAGCGGACCGGCGTGGTGTCGCGAGACCGACGATGCGCGGCGACAGGCCCTCGACGGCGACACGGGTCCACTCGCCGCTGAGCCACGAGGGCGCGGCGCTGGCCGGCACGAGCGCGGGGCCGAATCCCTGGAAGGCGAGCGAGGTCAGCAGACGGAGCCCGTCGACCTCGGCCTGCGTGGTGAGCTCGACCCGCTGACGGCGCGCGTCCGCGTCGATTTCGTCGCGAA
The DNA here is from genome assembly GCA_040219515.1 of Acidimicrobiales bacterium. Taxonomy (NCBI): domain Bacteria; kingdom Bacillati; phylum Actinomycetota; class Acidimicrobiia; order Acidimicrobiales; species Acidimicrobiales bacterium. The sequence goes on along the minus strand of JAVJSI010000007.1, from coordinate 56,459 downwards.
AGGCCGTGCCCTGCGGTGGCAGCAGGATCTCGTGGCGGCTGAGTTCGGCCAGGTCGACTTGCTCGCTCTCCGCCAACGGGTGTCCGGTGGGCGCGATGATGATGCGCTCCTCGGTGAACAGCACGTGGGCGTCGACGTCGGGATTGTCGACGGGCAGGTTCACGACGGCGAGGTCGAGTCGGTCACTGAGCAGCTGTGGAATCAGCGAGGTCGTCGTGGCTTCGATGATCTGGAGCTGGACCCGGGGGTACTCGGCCGACACCGCGGTGAGCAGCGACGGCACCAGCCAGCGGGCGGTGGTGCCGATCACGCCGGCGCGCACCCGCCCCGAGACGTCATCGCGCATCGCGATGAGGTCGTCCTCGATGGCGCGGAGTTCGGCGAGGATCCGTCGCGCCCGGTCGGCGACGATCTCGCCTTCGACGGTCAGCTCGCCCTGGGCCCGGTCGATCAGGACCGAACCCACCTCCTGCTCGAGGCGGGCCACGTGGGTGGACACGTTGCTCTGCACGGTGTGCAGGGCTCGGGCCGCCGCGGAGAACGACTGGTGTTCGGCCACGGCCAGCAGGGCGTGAAGCTGACGTAGATCCATCGCTGTGAATGATGGCACATATCCACGAGAACTGTTGGAAAGATGGGGGTGGACATGGTTAGATAGCTCTATCGACGACGGAAGCGTTACCCCCTAACGCAACGTCAGTCAGCCCGGATCTCGTCCCCCTGATGATCCGAGGCTTCGAGAAGCGGCTGGTTGTCCCCCAAGAACAAACCAGTCGCTTCTCTTCGTTTTGGAAGCCACTACGCTCACCCCGTGCGTCGCCCCGAGGTTGTTCCGTATGGCCGAAACGATGGCTGACACGAATGGCTGACACGCTCGGCATTCACATCACGCCCGAGGGCATCACCGCGGTCCGACTCGACGCAGTGGCGGGAAACCCGGCGACCGTCGTCCAGCTCGGGGCCGACGGACCGGCAGCGGTCTGTGCCGTCGCGCAGGACGACGGCGGCGCCGTGCTGGTCGGCGCGGCCGCGCTCACCGCGCCCGGACCTGCGGTCACCGACCCACTCGAGCGGGCCGCCGCCGGCAAGATCGGTGCGCTGGGCGCAGTGATCAACCATGTCGTGGGCCGCGCCGCGGCGGCGGGGGGCGCGGCGCCGCGTCGGCTGGCGATCGTCGTGCCCGACGACTGGGCCCGCCCCGAGCGCGAACGGGTGGTCGCGGCCGCCGCGGCCGCCGGCATCACCGACACGGTGACGGTCCCGCGCTCGGCCGCCATGACCCAGGTCGGCGATGCCGACTCGGTGATCGCGGTGGCTGCAGGCGCCGCACGCGTGGCCTCGCTGGCCGCGGCACCGCTCGTCACCCGCGAGGACCTCGGCGAGGCCGTGACGCCACGAGCGCCGGTCGTGCTGCCACCCCTCGACCCGCCGACGGGTCCGATCTCGGTGTTCGACGAGGACGAGGACGAGAGCGACGCCGACGAGAACGTCGACCCGGCCCCGGCCCGCTCGGCGCCCACCGCCGTCCCGGCGGCGCCGATCTCCTCATCGACGCCACCGACGCAGGTGGTTCCGGCGGTGTCGTCGGCGCCGTCGCCCGAACCGCTCCGGTACGAGCCGCCGAACCGACGGATCTCGGGCGGTGTGATCGCTGCGGTGGTGCTGCTCGGACTGGTCGGCGCGATCATCATCGCGCTGGTCGCGTTCCGCGGGGGCGACTCGTCGGCCACCGACACCGACCAGACCACCACGCTCGTCACTACGACGACCGTTGCCACCACGACGTCCGAGACGCCGTCGTCGACGACACTCGACCCCGACGCGACGACGTCCACGGTCGATCCCGACGCCGCCACGACCACGTCGACGACCACCACGACCACGACCGAGCCGCCTTCGACCACCACCACCCCGGTGCCGGTCGGGGAGCCGGGCGACGTCACGCTGGCCGAGACCGGCCTCCAGCTCGTGGGCGGTGACCTGGTCCTGTTCGGGCAGAACGAGGCGACGGTGTTCGCCGCGCTGTCCGACCTGCTCGGTGACCCGGACCGCGATTCCGGGCTCGAGGAGTCGGCCTTCTGCTATGGCGCCCGCAGCCGCTTCGTGCAGTGGGGCGACCTCGAGGTGGTGTTCACCGAGGACGAACTCGACAGTGGCGAAGCCCGCTTCACCCAGTGGTACGCCAGTGGCCACGACGACCCTGACGGTCTCGTCACCTTCAGCGGCGTCGGCGTGGGCGCGACGGTCGGGTTCCTCGAAGTGACCCTCGGCGGTTCGCTGCAGCTGGTTGCGGCGATTCCCGACGATCCCGTCGGCCTCTTCGCGGCGACGAACCCGGGATCGGGTGGCCTGCTCAACGGCACGACCACCACGCGCGATCCCGATGGCGTCGTCACCGGCCTCTGGGCGGGCGACAGCTGCACGCGAATCTTCACGTAGTCGCCGTCGCCGGGTCGTCCCAGATCGCTACGACGCCGAGCGGGCCTTGATGATGTTGAGCGCGCTCCCGGCCTTGAACCACTCGATCTGCTCGGGGGAGAAGGTGTGGTTCGTGAGGAACGAGATCGTCTCGCCCGTCGGCTTGGTCACCTCGACGGTGACGGGCTGATCGGGCGCCAGATCAGCGAGGCCACGTACGGCGATGCGGTCGTCCTCGTCGATGCGGTCGTAGTCGGCCGGGTCGGCGAAGGTCAGCGGCACCATGCCCTGCTTCTTCAGGTTGGTCTCGTGGATGCGGGCGAAGGAGCGGGCGATCGCCACGACACCGTTGCGGAACCGGGGCTCCATGGCGGCGTGTTCGCGGCTCGAGCCCTCGCCCATGTTCTCGTCGCCGATGACGACCCACTGCACGCCGGCCTCGTGGTAGTCCTTGGCCAGATCGGGGAAGGTCTTCACCGATCCGTCGAGCTGGCTCTTGCCGTAGCCGACCTCGTAGCCCGGGTAGGCGTTGACCGCGCCCAGGTAGAGGTTGCCCGAGATGTTCTCGAGGTGGCCGCGGTACTTGAGCCAGGGACCGGCCATCGAGATGTGGTCGGTGGTGAACTTGCCCTGCGCCTTGACGAGCACGGGCAGATCCTCGTAGTCGTTGCCGTCCCACGCCGTGAACGGCTCGAGCAGCTGGAGACGGTCGCTGGTGGGCGAGACCTGCACCACGACCGAGGAGCCGTCGGCGGGGGCCGGGACGAAGGTGTCCTCGCCCGGGTCGAACCCGGCGGCCGGCAGTTCGATGCCGATCGGCGTGGAGAGCGAGACCTCTTCGCCGGCATCGTTGGTGATGGTGCCGTTGATCGGGTCGAAGTCGAGCGTGCCGGCGAGGGCGAGCGCGAGCACCGTCTCGGGCGACGTGACGAACGCGAGGGTGGCCGCGTCGCCGTCGTTTCGCTTCGGGAAGTTGCGGTTGTAGGAGGTGACGATCACGTTCGCCTCGCCGGCGACGTGGCCCTCCTCCTCGGAGCGGTCCCACTGGCCGATGCACGGACCGCAGGCGTTGGCGAGCACGGTGGCGCCGAGCGCCTCGAAGTCCTGGAGCAGACCGTCGCGCACGATGGTGGCGCGGACCTGCTCGGACCCGGGGGTGATGAGTAGGCGGGTCTTGGACTTGAGGCCCTTGGCCGCTGCTTCCCGGGCGATCGAGGCCGCCCGGGTGATGTCCTCGTAGCTCGAGTTGGTGCAGCTGCCGATGAGGGCGGCGCTGATCTCGAGCGGCCAGCCCTCGGCTTTCGCCTCGGCGCCGAGCGCCCCGACCTCGCGGGCGAGGTCGGGGGTGTGGGGGCCGTTGATGTGGGGGGTCAGCGTGTCGAGATCGATCTCGATGACCTGGTCGTAGTGGGCGGCGGGGTCGGCCAGCACCTCGTCGTCGGCCCGCAGATGATGCGCAACGGCGTCGGCTGCGTCGGCCACGTGCTCGCGGCCGGTGCTCTTCAGATAGCGGGCGACGGCGTCGTCGTAGGCGAACAGGGACGTGGTGGCGCCGATCTCGGCGCCCATGTTGCAGATCGTGGCCTTGCCGGTGCAGCTGATGCTGTTGGCACCCTCACCGAAGTACTCGACGATCGCGCCGGTGCCGCCCTTCACGGTGAGGATCTCGGCGACCTTCAAGATGACGTCCTTCGGGGCGCTCCAACCGTTGAGCGAACCGGTGAGCTTCACGCCGATGAGCTTGGGCCACTTCACGTTCCACGGGAAGCCGGTCATCACGTCGACCGCGTCGGCGCCGCCGACGCCCACCGCGATCATGCCGATGCCACCGGCGTTGGGGGTGTGGCTGTCGGTGCCGATCATCATTCCGCCGGGGAAGGCGTATTGCTCGAGCACGACCTGGTGGATGATGCCCGAACCGGGCTTCCAGAAGCCGCCGCCGTAGCGAGCGGACACTGTCTCGAGGAAGTCGTAGACCTCTTCGTTGTTGTCGACTGCGGCCATCAGGTCCCGTTTGCCGTCGACGCGGGCCTGGATGAGGTGATCGCAGTGGGTGGTGGTGGGCACCTGCACCTCGTCGAGCCCGGCGGTCATGAACTGGAGCCACGCCATCTGGGCGGTGGCGTCCTGCATGGCGACACGGTCGGGGCGCAGATCGACATAGGAGTCACCGCGCTCGAGTTCCTGGTCGGGCGAGTCGAGATGATTGATCAGAATCTTCTCGGCGAGGGTGAGGGAGCGTCCGAATCGCGCACGGGCGGCGCCGATGCGCTCGTCCAATGTGGCGTAGACGCCGTTGATGAGTTCGATGGGTGTACTTGCTGCGGCTGCCATGACTGCTACCTTAGCGGAAAAGACAAGACAAGTAAGAGACAAGTGTGCGTACCCCCCGATACCAGCTGATCGCCGACGATCTTCGAGACCGCATCCGCACCGGCGGCTTCACCGCGGGTCGACTGCTGCCGTCGGAGGCGACCCTGTCCGAGGAGTTCTCGGTGTCGAGGGTGACCGTGCGGAGGGCCCTCGAACAGCTCCGCGAGATCGGCTTGATCGACTCGCAACAGGGCCTCGGCTGGTTCGTCGAAGGCGATCCGGTACGTCAGCCGCTCGGCGAGCTCGACACCGTCGAACAACAGCTGGCGGCGTCGGGCGCGGAGTCCACCCGCAAGGTCCTCGATTTCGCCTTCATCGATGCGCCGGCCCGAGTGGCGGAGGCGCTGGGTGAGACTCGCGTGCTCGAGGTGCGACGGCTCAACCTCGCCGATGGCGAACCGTTCGCGCGGGTCACCGTGTGGTGCCCGGAGGGACTGGCGACCCGATTCTCCCGCCACGACGTCGAGGCACGACCGTTCTACGAGCTGCTCGACGTGCGGGTGCGCGGGGCCGAGCAGACCATCGCGGCCTCGGCTGCATCGGCCACCGATGCGGCCCTGCTCAACGTGCCGACCGGCTCCCCGGTGCTGGTCTGCGAGCGCATCACCCGGTCCGACGACGGCGCCGCGGTGTTGCTCAGCGAGCACGTCTATCCCGGCCACCTCACCGTTTTCAGCGCCGAACTGCCGGCGGTCGGCACCGGAGATGGCCCCGCGGGCTTGAGATTGGTCGAGTGACTGCCGACGGCTCGGCCATGAGCCGTCGCGCAGGGTCGTTCTTGCTGTTTCTGATGATGCTGGCCCTGAGTGTCGCGATGATGACGTCGTGTGCCCGTTCGGTAACGCTCGGACTGGACGAGGCGGTCGAGGTCATGGTGCTCGATGGGGTCGACCGCACGCGAGCGACCTGCATCGTGACGGCGCTCGACGGCCGACTCGATCTGCGGAAGGTGACCGGGCTCGACCCCGAGCTCGACGAGAACGACCTCCTGCTGCTCTCCGCGACCTCGGCGGACTGTGCACCCGCGGTCGCACCCAGTGAGGTCGACGGCGAACTGCCCGAGGACCCCCTCTCCGTGGCCGACGCGCCGCCGATCGTCACGCTCGACGACGTGGAGGACGAGATCGCGCGGCGGGTTGCCGACGGCCTGGATCCGGCGGTCGCCGACTGTCTCGTCGTGCGCCTCGCGGCCCTGCCCGACCCTCGGATCGTGCTCGACGACGACGTGCGGTTCAGCGAACTCGTCGTCGATTGTCGTCGGGCTTCCTAGCGGAACTTGGCGATGACCTCGTCGGCGTACCACTGCATGGCCATCAGCTTCTCGTCGAGCGTCTGCGGATCGGGACCGGGCTGGTAGGCGTCGCGGAACCCCACGATGCAGTCGGTGACGCCGGCGGACTCCAGCCGTTCGACGCCCTCCGGCGAATACGCATCGATGCTGATCGCGTGGACCTCGAACGGCTCGTCGGCGCGGCCCGCCGCAGCCCGGTGCTCGTCGACGACCGTCATCATCCTCGTGAGCTCGTCGGCGTCGCCGCCGGCGTGCATCCAGCCGTCGCCGAGGCGCCCGGCGCGGGCGAGCGCCATCTTCGAATGGCCGCCGACGAGGATCGGCACCCGCTGGTCGGGCACCGGGCACATCTTCGATGCGGGGATGTCGTAGAACTCGCCGGAGTAGCCGAAGTAGTCGCCCGACGCGAGCCCGTTGATGATCTCGATGCACTCGTCCATGCGGGCCCCGCGACGTTCCCACGGGACCTCGGTGATGTCGTAGTCCTCGCGCCACGGGCTGGTGCCCACACCGAAGCCGAACCGGCCGCCGGTGATCACGCCGACCGAGGTGACCTGCTTGGCGACGAGCACCGGGTTGCGGATCGGGAGCTTCACCACGAACGTCGTGAACCGCATCTTCTCGGTGACCGCGGCCAGGGCGGGGATGAGCGAGAACGGTTCGATGAAGGGCTTGCCCTCGAGGAACTCACGGTTGCCGTCGGCGTTGTAGGGGTACTTGCTCTCGGCGTCCTCGGGATAGCAGATCGAGTCGGGGACGACGAACGAGTCGTAGCCGGCCGCCTCGGCCGCCTGTACGAGCGGGGCGTACATGGTGGGTTCGATCATCGACTCGGCGAGGGAGAAGCGCATGGGGCGGACTGTAGCCAGGTCGAGGTGGGCCGGCCTCACCTGCCCGCGTCGACGATTCGCACTCAGGCCACCAGGTTGATCGTTTCGCCGGGGTCGTTGAGGCGGTCGTAGACCTCGATCTCGGGGATGCCGGGGATCGCCCCGTCGTTGTAGCGGGGATGGCCGTGCTCGACCGTGTGGAACACCCACCGATAGCGGGGGTTGTCGGTGGAGATGATGCTCTGGGAGATGGAGAGACCGTCTCGACCGCCGAAGTAGGACGAGATGAACCCGGTCGGCAGCTGCTCGAGCAGGTCGACGCCCTCCATCTGGCTCGGCGCGTCGACTCCGAGCAAGCCGAGCAGGGTCGGGGCATAGTTCAACGAGCTCACCGGGGTGGTGAACGTTTGGGGTGGGATGTCGGGATGACGGATGAGGAACGGCACACGCGTCGACTGGTCGCGGAGCGCGCCCTTGCGCATCATCGCGTTCTCGCCGTGGTGATAGCCGTTGTCGCTCACGAGTGTCACGGCGGTCTCGTCGGCATAGGGCTGGGAGGCGAGGCCGTCGAGAAGGCGTCCGACCTGGTAGTCGACGTAGGAGATCGATGCCAGATAGTGCTGCAGGTAGACCTGCCGATTCCCGTACAGCTCCACCCATTCCAGCCACGAATGCGTCACCGCCGGGTCGTAGAGCGCGATGTTGTCGCCCAGGAGGTCTCGACCGATGGGCCCGATGTCGTCCCAGTCGTCCACGACCTCCTCGACGACCACCTCCTCCAGCGGATAGAGATCGAGGTACTCCTGGGGAACAATCCAGCCGAGGTGGGGCAGGCGATACCCGGCGGCCATGTGGAACGGACGAGAGGACGCGATGGTTTGCATCTCGCCGAGCAGGAAATCGGTGAGCTGGTTGTCGGGGTGGGCCGCGCCGGACGGCAGCGTGCCGTAGTCGAACCAGATCGAGTCGGGACCGATCGGCCCGACGTTCGCCACATGCTTGTTCTTGAAGTAGGCGTCCCACTTCGGAAGGTACATGCCCAACCTGTCGTGGAAGATCTTGCCGCCGCCGACCTGCCTGAAGCCGTTGGATCCCAGCACCTTCAACAGGTGATCAGGGTTGGAGGCGGCGTAGGCGTTGTAGATCGGGTTGATGTTCTCGAACAGGCCGTAGACGCCGTGCGTCGGCGCATCGACACCCCACATCAGCGTCGCTCTTGACGGCGCGCAGATCGGGACCGAGATGTGGAACTGCTCGAAGCTGAGCGACTGGGCGGCGAGCGCGTCGAGGTTGGGCGTGTGGATCGCGCCGGGGCACCCGCCGAGGAACCCGACGTAGTCGTTCAGGTCGTCGATGACGATCTGAAGCAGGTTCGTGGAGGGGGTGACGCCGTTCGTGACGATGGGGCTCGGCACGAGCACCATGTCGCAGGCCGCCAGCAACGACGAGGTGCCCGTGATCATCGCCGCGCCGGCGATACCGCGCAGGACGCTGCGTCGGTTGATTCCCGCAACGCGGAGCGCACGTTCGGCGTCCTCGCGCTCGGGGCCGTCGGCTGCGAGTCGCCGCCAGAGCTCACCTCCGGCCGCAGCGGCCGCAACGGCGCCGAAGACCCGGCGGTTTGCGAGCACCTCGCCCAGCAGGTCCGTACGGGTCGAGATCGGCGATGGTCGGGTACGGCCGGCGCTGTTCGTGAGGCTGGCTGCGGCCATGGCACGGACGTCGGCCGTCGAGCCGGGGTCGAACGCGATCGTCGACAGCCACCGCTGCGGGTCCCAACGCTCTGCCACCACGCAAGGCTCCTTCTTTGCGCGCAGCGTACATCTACTCGGAGGAACAGTGGGCGCTCACGCCGAATGCGTCAGATCTCCGGCCAGCGCTTGGTGCGGCGCGCGGCGCCCCGTGAACGGTCGCCGAGGGCCCACGCGCGGCGCCAACGGCCCGAGTCGGGTCCGGTCAGATCCGGGCTGGTGCCGGCGTGGGCCCGCAGACGGGCCCGGTACCAGTCGGTCGACGCTTCGTCGGCCAGCGCGCCGACCTCGGCCTCGAGTCTGGCCGCGAAGCGTGTGGCGTTCTCGTCGTCGCGCGGCACGAGCGGGCGGCCGAAGGTGACCGATGTGGTCGACGGGCTCGGGAGCGACCGTCCCTTGCGCAGGATGCGGGCGGTGCCCTCGAGGTGGATGGGCACGACGGGGCGACCGGTCTTCTGAGCGAGGTACGCAGCGCCGCCACGGAAAGGCTGGCCCCACCCGTCGGGGGAGCGGCCGCCCTCGGGGAACAGCAGGAGGCTCCAGCCGCCGTCGACGAGCTCGGCGGCCTGATCGGCCGAGCGCCGGTTCACCTTGCTGCGTTCGATCGGCACTGCGCCGATCACGAGCGACGACAGCGCCGAGGTGAGCCGCGTCCCGAAGAAGTAGTCGGCCGCCGCGCCGACCACGAGCTTGTGACGCCACGGCTCCGGGATCGAGGTGAGCAGCAGCGGCGTGTCCATGTGGCTGTGATGGTTGGCCGCGAAGATCGCCGGACCCTCGAGCGTGTCGAGGCGGTCCAGTCCGCGGCGGTCGGGCGCGGCCAGGCCCGAGACGATCAGCCGCATCGGTCCGTCGACGATCGCGGCCCGCGTCATCCGCGCCGGCATGCGCCGCGCCCACGAGGTGTCGTAGTGCGCGCCGGTCGACTTCTCCGTCGGGGCCGGCTCCACGCCGCGAGGCGTGGACGGCGCGCGGTAGGGGAACCCGAGCGACCGGTACCGCGTCAGCGGCGACAGCGCGGCCGGCAGCTTCACGTGACGTCGGCCATGAGAATCGGCGGGTTGTGCAGGTGGGTGATGGTGGGCGCAGGACCGACGACGTCGGCGGCGATCTCCAGTGCGTCCTGCATCGTGGATGCGGGAGTGAAACCGAGACGGCGCACCGAGCGCGGGTCACCGCCGACGATGATCACCCGACCCAGGTACTGCAGCGCATGCGCACCCCAGTACCACATGTAGAACGGGTGCACGCCGTGGTACGCGTAGCTGTTGCGGTAGAGATGGATGTACCACTCGTCCTCGGCCCACTGCTTCTCGTACTTCTTCTCGATCTCGATCGGGTCGGTCGTGTCGGACAGCACCTGCTCGAAGAAGTCGATGTAGCTCGGGTGGTGCACGGGATGGAATTCCCACGGGGTGGGGTGACTCATGATGAGCACGCCGCCCTCGCGAACGAGGGGCTTGCCCCGGTACATGTTGAAGAAGTAGCCGAGCCCCAGACACATCACCAGGATCGGGTTCATCACCGAGTTGACGTTGTAGGGACAGATGTAGGGGAGGCCGAACGTGAGCACGTCGGTCTGCCCTTCGACGGGCACGAGGTGCTGCGCGAAGCAGTGCTCGAGGGTGGTCTCGTGGACCTTCTCGACGTCGCCGGCCTGCACCGAGGTGAGTTCGTAGGGAGCCTTCCACCCCTGGAAGATCCTGCGGCGGGCCGACGCGGGCATGGCGTCGAGGCCCTTCTGCATGCCGATGAACGTGGCCCGGTCGCGCGCCGTCCACTCCCACTCGCGCTTCTGGAGCACGTGGAGGGGGCCGTCGTAGCCGAAGGTGTTGTTGTTGATCGTGGTCTCGACCTGGAAGATGCGCGGCCCGTGGGCCTTGATGACCTCTCCCTGCCGCCAGTTCGAGTGGTGCAGCTCGGACGCGTGACGGTCCATGAAGCTCTTGGACTCGCGCATCGTCTTCACGTTGTGGTGATGGCGGATGCCCGAGTAGCCGGACAGGCCGGTGGCGGTCGACTTCCAGCCGCCGTCCATCGACACGATGTTGAGGTTGACGTAGATGAGCAGGTCGGATTCGGCTGCCCGCTTGTTCATCGTCACCTGTTCGTCGTGGCGGGTGAGGCCCAGTTCGACCATGCCGTCGGGGTCTTCGGCGTCGTGGTTGTAGAGCGCGCCCTGGGGTGCGAACGCGTCGTAGACCCGATCACCGAGGGCGTGGCGAAGTTCGGCCTCGGTCATGCGCCGGTGCAGGGCCAGCGCGGCGATGAGGTGGACGTCGTCGACCCCGGCCGCCGCAGCCATGTCGAGCACCTGCTCGATGATGCGCTGGCGGATGTCGGGCTTGCGCATCGACGGCAGCGGCAGGGAGATGTCGTCGAACGCGATCGTGAGCTTCATGCCCGGGGTGAGCAGGGTGGGCAACGGGTCGTCGTCGATCGGGTTGAGCAGCGCCTGGCGGATCGACTCGTCGGGGTCGGGCAGCCCGGGCAGGGGCTCGGCCGGGTAGATCACGCGGCTGCGATCGGCGGGGAGCTTCTCGAGCCGGAACTGTTCGCCGTGGTGGAACAGGATCGGCGGCGTCGACCGGTCGACATCGAGCACGAAGCCCGGACGGGGCGCACGGTTCCTCGGGTCAGACGGCATTGTTCTCTCTTCGGTTGCGGATCGGGCCGCGATGGGTGCGGGGACCGATGGGGACGACCCGGTTGGGGGCGCCCGCGGACTTGGACCAGTGCTCGATCAGCCAGCCTCGTTTGCGGGCGATCGAGGCGAGCTTGGTTTCGGCGTTGACGGCCACGGGGAAGCCGACGGCCTCGAGCATGGGCAGATCCGACGACGAGTCGGCGTAGGCGACGGACTCGCGCAGGTCGAGACCGTGTTCGTCGGCGTAGTCGACGAGCACCTGGTAGCGCGCCTCGCCGGTGGGCGGGACGCCGCGGAGGCGGCCGGTGTAGACGCCGTCGACGGCGGTCATCTCGGCGGCCACGATGTCGTCGAACAGCGGACGCAGTGGTTCGACCACGAATTCGAGGGCACCGGTGATGAGCAGCGTGCGATGGCCGAGGCGGCGGTGTTCGCGCACCCGGCGGATGCCATCGGGGAACGACTTGGTGATGAGCAGGTCGCTCATCATCTCCATGGCGTCGCGGTCGAGTCGGGCCACGGTGGCCTTGTCGAAGCGCTTGTAGAAGTAGCGCAGGAAATCCGAACGGTCGGCCCGGTCGAGCGACAGCAGGGTCGGTGCTTCCCGGATCGTCTTCGCGGCGAACCGGAGCCGGTCCGGCGTGTCGAGATGACGGGTGGCGAGCCACGCGTAGCTGGCGACGACATTGCTCGCGATCAGGGTGTTCTCGAGATCGAAGACGGCGAGCTGGCGGTCCGTCGACAGCACGTTCTTGCGGATGCGGTCGGCGCGGCTGATGCTGACCTTGCGGCCCGGGGCCATCTTGAGGCGGGCCTGCTTCACGGTCGACGGCAGCTGGATCTCGTTGATGTAGGTGGGCCAGTCGACGGCCACCGGGTCCATCAGGAAGTCACGCTGGTCGTCGGCGTCGAGCGACCCCCAGAGGCGGTAGAGACGCTCGAGTTGGTAGATCGCCTCGCACTCGGCGTAGGCGCCGTAGAGCTCGACGTAGCCGCTGGCCCGTTCGAGCTGTTCCTTGCGCTCTTCGAGCTCGGCGCCGAGCTCGGCGTGCTTTCCCCGGAGCGGCAACACCTCGAGGACCCGCTCGCCGGCATCGAGGGCGCGGCGGGCTCGCTTGAGCTGCTTCGACACCCGACCGCGGCCGGGGAATCGCCAGTCGGGGATCGAGATCGGCTGGTTGTACTCGTCGTAGACCGGGCGTTCGGTGAACCAGGCCTGCACGAGGTCGACGAGCTGGCCGTACTTGAGCGGGTTGGCGCCACCCGAGGCGATCTGGACGACGTCGGGGGTGTGTCGACCCTTGTCATCGAACTCGGGTCCCCGCGCCGCGACGGCGAGGATCGTGGCGACCACGAGGTCGACGGGGATGACGTCGACCGTTCCCTCGGGAACGCCGGGGAACTCGACGAGCAGGCCACGGGCGTAGGCCGCGATCACGGGTTCGGCCATGCGAAAGCCGCGGATCCATCCGGGCTCCGGCTCGGCCAGCGCCGACTCGATGATCGAGGGCCGGACGATGCTCACCGGCACGTCGCCGCGGGTCTCGCCGAGCGCCCGCTCGCCGAGCGCCTTGGTGAAGGCGTAGGCGTCGGGGAACCCGAGTGAGCTGGCCCGGGCTCGGCCCGCGTCGGTCATCTGCTGGCCGACCCAACGCTGGCGGAGCTGCTCGACCTTCTCGGAGAGCGCGGGTGTGCCGGCCGCGCCCAGCTGGCGGCGGGCGTCCTTGGCGAGCTCGGCCAGGCGGGCAGGGGTGCGGCTGGCCCGTTCGCTCTCGATGCGGGCGCGGCGGGCGTTGTCGACCTCGGCCTGCCAGTCGACGTCGACGAAGAACGGCGACTCGTCGACCAGTTCCTCGGGTGCCTTGCCGCGACGGCTGCCGGCGACGTAGCAGGTCGACACGGCCACGAGGTGGGCGGGTTCGCCGGGCGGGCGGCCGGTGCGCGTCGGCTCGGTGCGGATTGCGGCGGCGGCCTGGAGCGCCCGAGCGACGCGGCTGGGGCCCATCAGGTTGACCTCGACCGCGTCGTCGAGCGCGGAGTCGAAGCTGACGGTGGCGGCCGAGTGGATCGCGAGATCACAGGTGGAGAGAAGGGCCATTCCGTCGTCGTCGAGGCCGAGCCCGTCGGTGCCGACGTCGCCGGCCACCGCGAAGACCCGCCGGGCGCACATGTCGTCGAACGTCTCGGCTTCGGGGTCGCGCTCCCGGGCCTCGTCGAGCTCGGCCCGGAGGCGGTCGAACGCGTCGTTGCGAAGGATGTCGCGGTCGACGCGATGCTGCGCACCCCGGCGACCGGGTCGCACGAGAAGGACGAGTTCGCAGCCGGGCGCGCCCCGCAGGAGTCGCTCGACCAGCGCGGTGCCGAGGAAACCGGTCGAGCCGGTGACGGCGATACGCGTCTGGTTCAGCTCCTCCCGAATCACGGGTCCAGTTCTAGCAGCCATCTCTACCAATTGGTAGAGAACGGGCCCGGATCAGCCGTAGCGGGCCCTGCTCATCATCGTCTCGCTCTCCTCGCGGTGCAGCACTTCGTCGTGGCAGATCTGCCGGAACAGATCGGCGACATTGTCGAAGGCGCCGTAGTCGGCTTCGAAGTCGCTTCGGAACGGCTCGTGCTCGAAGCGAGGCGTCTCCTCCACCAGCGCCGCGTACTCGTGGGCTGCGTGGTCTTCGAAGTCGGCGTTGAGGCGATAACTCGACCGGGGGTGGACCACGAAGAGGATCCACGAGAGCTGGTAGTAGACGACGGCGAGTATCTGGGGGATCACCCGCCCCCGCAGCCAGTGGCGAGGCTCGTCCTTCGTGAGTTCCTCGAGGATCAGGAGGTGCCACTGCTCGTTGTCCTGTTCGATGCGCGCGACCCTGGCGCGGTCGTAGACCCGTCGGGCGAACCCCGGACGCTTCGAGGTGTGGGTCATGGCGACGTACGCGACGCTCTCCCACGCCTGGTACGGCACCCGGGCCACCAGCTCGAGGACGCGGAACTTCTCGAGCGTGCGCTCGGGCCCGTACACCTCGTCCATCACCCGGAAGAGCGCCCTGGACGCGACCGAGTAGTCGCGCCGTGGGGAGGCGAGCACGTCTCGTTGGACGGCGGCGAGTTCGTCGTGTTCGAGTCGCGCCATCGGCCCCACCGGGGGGCGGTCGCGCAGCATCTGGGCGACCGGTCCGCCCGGGGCGTGCGGTTCGGGGGTGGGGGTGTCGGTCATGGAGCCGGCCTCTCGCGATCGCGGATGGGTGCTCGGTGTCGGAGCCTACGCGGACGAGCTCCCCGACGAGTACGACGCCGACTCCGGCTAGTGCCGTACGAGCTGCGGTGACTCCACTCCGCAGTGGTAGCGGACCCCACAGTCGTGGACGTCGGTGGCGCCGTCGTCCCCCGTGCCGGCCTCGGCATCGAGGTCGTCGGAGTGGAACAGGAGTGCCGCGGCGACCGCACCGGAGACGACGAATCCCGCGCCGACGAACATCGCGTTCTGGAATCCGGCGGCGAGTTCGCCGGCGTCACCGAGGGCATCGCCGGTCAGGCCGACGAGTGGCGGCACCGCGGCGATGGTCAGCAGCTGGCCCGATCGGCTGATGGCGTTGTTGAGTCCGGACGCGGCCCCGGCGCGCTCGTCGGGGATGCTGCCGAGGGCCGTGGCGGTGACCGGGGCGACCGACGCGGCCAGGCCGAGACCGAAGACGAGAACGCCGGGGAGCACGCTCGTCGCGTACGTGTCCCCGGGGCCGACCCCGGCCAGCAGCAGCATCCCGCCCGCGATCAGGACGGGACCGAAGGTGAGCGGCCACCGGGGACCGATCCGTTGCGCCAGGTCGCCGAAGCGCGAGGACAGGATCATCATCAACGCGGTGACCGGCAGGAGGGCGGCGCCCGCGGCGATCGGACTCCAGCCCAGGGCGACCTGGAGCTGGATCGACAGCAGGAAGAACACCACGCCCATTCCGCCGTAGACGAGGAGCGTCACCACGTTGGCGGCGACGAAGGGCCGGATGGTGAAGAGGTCGACGGGGACCATGGGGTGGGACTGGCGTCGTTCGTGGACGACGAGGATCACGCTGCTCCCGACGGCCGCGGTGACGGCAATCCAGTCGAGGGTGCCGAAGCCGCCGGTCGGACCCTGGATCATGGCGAACGAGGCGCCACCGAGGAACAACGCGGCAAGTCCCGCGCCGACGATGTCGAGGGGCTGGTCGCGGGCGGTGCGGTCGATGGACTCGGGCACCCGCCGGCTCAGGACCAGCACCACGGCGGCCACCGGCAGGTTCAGAAGGAACACCCAGCGCCACGAGATGTCGACGAGCAGTCCACCCACCAACGGGCCGACGGCGCCGGCCACTCCGCTCAGTCCGGACCACTGACCGACGCCGCGCCCACGGTCGTCGGGCCGCAGGGTGGCCTCGATGATGGCGAGCGACCCGGGCGTCAGCAGGGCCCCGCCGATGCCCTGGAGGAGACGGGCGGCGATGAGCACCTCGACCGACGGAGCGGCCGCGCACAGCAACGACGCGGCGGCGAACCAGATGGTGCCGATCCGGTAGAGCCGCAGCCGGCCGTAGCGGTCGCCGAGGTTGCCACCGATGAGGATGAGCGACGCGATGGTCAGGAGGTAGCCGTTGACGACCCACTGCTGCTGTCCCGAAGTGGCGCCGAGGTCATCGGCCAGGGCGGGGAGCGCCACGTTGACCACGGTGGCGGTCAGCATCGCCACCGCCGAACCGGCCACTGTCGTGCCGACCACCAGGCGACCGTCGGTGCTGTCGAGCGCCACCGATCCCGCCTGCGGTGTCACAATGCTCCGCAACCGCTGACCATCAGGACAACCTATCGGGGAGGTGCCTGACGACTGGTCCCCTTCGTCGGCCGCGCGACAGTCTTTCGACCAGCGCCGTGCCGAGGAACCCGGTCGAGCCGGTGACGGCGATACGCGTCTGGTCGGGCTCCTCCCGAATCACGGCTCTGATCCGGCAGCGATGTCTACCAATTGGTAGAGAACCGGTGTAGACACGGGTCATGGCTGTCTCTGACACCCCCGTCGAGACCCCCACGCGTGAGCGCATCCTCGCCGTGGCCCTCGCCGCCTACGGCACCGATGGCTACGCGGCGACCTCGCTCGATGCGCTGGCCGAACAGCTCGGCGTGCGCAAGCAGACGATCCTCTACTACTTCCCGTCCAAGCAGGCGCTGTTCGACGCGGTCATCGACGACGCGGCTGCGGACCTCGTCGGCGTGTTCGAGGCGGAAGCGTCTCGGGGTCTGCGGGGCATCGAACAGGTCGAAGCCATCGTGCGCCACGTCTTCCGCCTGGCCGTGCGACGTCCCGAACTACTCGGTCTGGTTCGTGAGGTGACGCGGCCCGGGTCGATCACGGCGGAGCGACTCGCCGGCCACGTGGCGCCGAGCGTCGATCGGGCCCGTGACTTCCTCCGGCGCGAGATGGACGCCGGCCGCCTCCGCTCGTCGGACGCCTCGATGCTGCTGCTGTCGCTGTACTCCACGGTCGTCGGGGTGGCGACGGAGCTCGAGGTGCAGCGGGCAATGGGCCTCCCCGCATCGTTGCGCTCGACAGTGGCCCGCCGCCAGGAACTCATCCGCTTCCTCCACGCCGCCCTCACCCCCACCTGACACCTGTCCTGTTGGTGTCAGACACCTGTCCCGCTCGCCTGTTGGCCGGCGGGATCTAGTGGTCGGTGCGGGTGTGGGATTGCTGGCGGCGGTGACGGGCGAGGGCGAGGTCGACCAAGCGGTCGATGAGCGTGGGGTAGTCGACGCCGACGGCGGCCCACATCTCGGGGTACATCGAGATTGGCGTGAAGCCGGGCATGGTGTTGAGCTCGTTGACGAGCCAGCCCCGCCCCGCTCCGCCACCCTTGCCGTCGGTCTCGTGGAAGAAGTCGACGCGGCCGAGGCCCTCGACGCCGAGGGCGCGATACGTCGCGATCGCCAGTCGTTGCATCTCGGCGAGTTCGTCGGCTTCGAGCGGCGCCGGGATGAGTCGGCGGGCGCCGTCCTCGTACTTGTCGGCGTAGTCGTAGAACGCGGCGCCGGGAATGATCTCGCCCGCCGTGCTGGCGACGGGGTCTTCGTTGCCCATCACCGAGATCTCGAGCTCGCGGCCGATGATCTCCTCCTCGATCACGACCTCGCGGTCGTAGCTGGCCGCGAGTTCCACGGCGGCGGCGGCCTCGGCGGCCGTGGTGGCACGGGAGACGCCGACGCTCGAGCCCATGTTGGCCGGCTTGATGAACAGCGGCAGTCCGAGCTCGGCGATCGCCGCCGCGACCTCGTCGGCGACCGTCGACGGGCTGCCGTCGGCTCCGCGGACGCCGCCGAACTCGTCGGCGTCGACGGTCAGCCAGCGGAATCGGCCTTGCGGAATGCCGTGGGCGGCGAGATGGATTTTGGCCTTCACCTTGTCCATGCAGAGCGCCGAGGCGAGCACGCCGGCGCCGATATAGGGCACGCCGGCGAGTTCGAGCAGGCCCTGCATGGTGCCGTCCTCGCCCATGGGGCCGTGGAGCACCGGGAGCACCACGGTCGGCGAGGAGGTGGCCGACGCGCCGGGGTTGGCCAACAGCGGCAACGCGTCGACCTCCGGACCCCGGGCGGTGAGGCGTTCGGGCAGACTCGCGGCACCCTCGGCAAGGGCCTTCATCGCGTCTTCGGCGAGCACCCATTCGCCGTCGCGGGTGATGCCGATGGGCTCGACGTCGTAGCGGCGGGGGTCGACGGCGGCCAGCACGTGACGGGCGGACACGCAGGAGACGTCGTGCTCGGCGGAGCGGCCGCCGAAGAGCACGACGAGGCGGATCTTGTCTGGCTTCGGGGTAGGCACTGGCCCCGACGGTAGTCGTGCCACACTTCCCACATGCGTTGGATCGCCGCGGAGATCGCTGAGGCCGTCGATGGTGAGGTCGTGGCCGGTGATCCGTCCACGGTGATCGACGTGGTCACCCAGGACAGCCGGGAGATCGAGGCGGCCGGCGACGTGTCGGCACTCCCGAAGCCGGCAATCTCGAAGCCGGCTCTGTTCGTGCCGCTGCTGGCCGAACGCGACGGCCACGACTTCGTGGGTGCCTCGGGCGCGGCGGTGTCGCTGTCGTCGCGGCCGGCCACCGATCTCGTCGGGGTGAACGCGACGATGGTGATCGTGCAGGTCGACGACACGGCTGCGGCGCTGGCCGCGCTCGGGTCCGCTGGGCGGGCTCGGCTCGACGGACGGGTCGTCGTGGGGATCACCGGGTCGGTGGGGAAGACGACGACGAAGGACTTCCTGGCGGCGATTCTCTCGCTCGACCGGCCGACGTATGCGAGCCATCGGTCGTTCAACAACGAGATCGGCGTACCGCTCACCATCCTCAATGCGCCCGATGACACCGAGGCGCTCGTGCTCGAGATGGGCGCCCGCGGGATCGGCCACATCGCGCGGCTGTGCTCCGTCGGTCGGCCCACGGTCGGCATCGTGACGACGGTCGGCGCGGCCCACACGAGCGAGTTCGGCTCGGTCGAGGCAGTGGCGGAGGCGAAGGGCGAACTGATCGAGGCTCTGCCGGCCGCCGGCGACGGGGGCGTGGCGGTGCTCAACGCGAGTCAGCCCCTCGTGGCGGCGATGACGTCTCGCACCTCGGCCGCGGTGGTCACCTTCGGCCCCGGCGGGGACGTACATGCCGATGGCGTGGTGCTCGACGACGAGCTGGTGCCGACGTTCACGCTCGTCGCGCCCCAGGGCCGCGTCGAGGTGGTGCTCGGTGCCCGGGGAACACACCTGGTCGACAACGCACTCGCCGCCGCAGCGGCGGCGCTGGCGGTCGGCGTGTCACTCGACACGGTGGCGGCGGGGCTCGCCCGACCGGTGCTGTCGCCGATGCGGATGGCCCTCGTTCGTTCGGCCCTGGGGACGCGGATCATCGACGACACCTACAACGCGAACCCGATGTCGGTCGAGGCCGCGCTGCGGTCGTTGGCGGCCCTCCCCGTCCCTGCCCGCGGCCGCCGCTTCGCCGTCCTGGGACAGATGGCCGAGCTCGGCGACATCGCCGCGGCCGAGCACGCACGCATGGGTCGACTCGCAGCCGAGCTCGGCATCCATGTCATCGCGGTGGACGCGCCGGACTATCTGGCCGGACTCGATCCGGCCCCTTCGACCGACCCGGGGGCGGACCTGGCCGGTGACGTTCCGGAGGCGATGAAGCTTCTGGCCGATCCGCCGCTGGGCGAGCCGATCGGACCCGATGACGCCGTCCTGGTGAAGGGTTCGCGCGTTGCGGGTCTCGAGCGGCTCGTCGAACTCCTGTCGGCCTGATGCCTCGATTTCCTCAGAGGGAAAGGCGGGCAACGCCGTCGAGGCGTGAGTCGATGACCAGTGGGTCGCGCTCCAGCCGAGCAGGCAGGATGAGCGAGTCGACGCCGAGCAGCGAGGCGGTGCCGTCGGCGACATGACGGTCGCCGACCATGAGGGCATCGCTGGCATCGACCCCCGCGACGTCGAGTCCGAGCTCGTAGATCTGTAGATCCGGTTTCTGCACGCCGTGTTCGTACGACAGCACCCAGCCGTCGACCAGCGCTTCGATGCCGGCTGCTCGTGCGTGCATCCGCAGGTCGACGTGGATGTCGCTGATCACGACCACGCGGACGTCGTGCGAGGCGAGGGTGTGAAGAAGGGCTGGCACTTCGGCATAGATCGGGTGCGTTCCGGGCCTGCCGAGCAGGGAGTACCACGCCCTGGCGAGTTCCTCGTCCAGCCCGGACCGCCGAAAATGCAGCATTTCCGCGTGTTCGTGCTCGGCCGCCGAACAGTCGCACCGAGACATCGCCTCCACGACCTCGGAATCGGCGTCGGCCCGAGCCATGCCGACAAGAAGTTCTTCGACGGCGGCGTCGCTGATCGAGCGTCCGATGATCGCCGCAGCGCGGCGCAGCAGTACCTCTCGCTGCGGGTAGTCGGCCAGCGTGAGCATCCAATCGAACAACACCGCCCGGTACGCCACGATCGTTACTTCGGGTCGACGGGCATCTGGTCGGGCGGCAGCGGCGTGTTCGAGTCGAGATAGCGGCGCAGTGTGTCGGCGTCGCAGTCGGGGCAGAGCCAGACGACCTTCATGGACTGGATCGAGAGTTGCGTGCCGCGTGACTTGTCGAGGATCGCCTGGAGCGCCTCTCGGACGTCGGGGCTGTCGCAGGTGGTGCACCGGGGTGTCATGTCGCGATCCCACGTGGCACCGCACTCGCCGCAGGTGATGGTGATCGTGCCGTCGACGCTGGCGCCCTCGAGGTTCTCGTCCTCGTCGCAGTGCGGACAGCTGACCAGCGGCATGGCGCGAGGGTAGCGTCGGACCATGACTGCACCGGTGCGGATTCTCGGTCACGACCATGTCGTGCTCAACGTCGCTGACCCCGAGCGCTCGCTCGCCTGGTATCGCGACAAGCTCGGCCTCGCGCCGGAGCGCGAGGCCGAGTGGCGGGCCGGTGACGTGCCGTTCCTGTCCATGCGGCTCAACGCCGACACGGTGATCGACCTCTTCGTCGCCGAGCGCACGGGCACCAACGTCGACCACTTCTCGATGCGAGTGGCCGACGACGTGGACCTCGAGGCAGTGGCGGCGTCGGGCGAATTCGACGTGGTCGGCGGCCCCATGCGGATCTGGGGATCGGCCGGCTACGGCACCGGTATCTATGTGAAGGATCCCGACGGCAACACCGTCGAACTCAAGCACTACGGCCCCGACCGCCACAATCCCTGACCGTTGTATCCGCGGAGTTCGGCGCCAGCCGAACTCCAAGCAACGCTCAGCGTTGCCGGGGTCAGACCCCAACTGCAACGGGGGTCTGACCCCGAATGCAACGGGGGTGCGGGTCGCGTAACGTCGCCGTTGACCGTGCGAGCGAAGAGTGGCCCGAGATGACTGTTCCTGATTTCCGTTCCCTGACCGTGCAAGAGCTGGCTCGACGGGTGCGTGACCGTGAGTTGTCGGCCGGCGATGTGACCGAGGCCGCCCTGCGCCGCATCGACGAGGTCAACCCGGTACTCAACGCCTTCGTGGCGGTCGATGCCGCCGACGCGCGCGCCCAGGCCGCTCGCATCGACGAGAGACTGGCCGCCGGCGAGGACGTCGGGCACCTCGCCGGGATCCCGATCGGCGTGAAGGATCTCGCCGACGCGAAGGGCTTCGTCACCTCGAGGGGTTCGCTGGTCGTCGGTGAGACGGAACCGGCGACCGAGGACGCGACGGAGGTCGCCCGGCTGCGCGCCGCGGGATGCGTCGTGATCGGGAAGACGAACACGCCGGAGACGGGATGGACCGGCGACACCTACAACCCGGTCTTCGGGGCCACGGTGAATCCGTGGAACACGGCACGTTCGCCCGGCGGCTCGTCGGGTGGCACGTCGGCGGCGATCGCCTCGGGTATGGTGCCGCTGGCCACGGGGTCCGACGGCGGCGGCTCGATCCGGATTCCCTCGGCGCTCACCGGCCTGTCGGGTCACAAGCCGACCCAGGGGCGGGTGCCGAGCGGGCCGGCCCCGATGGGAGCCGCCGACCTCACCACGGTCGGGCCGATGGCTCGTCGCATTCGCGATGTTGCGCTGGCTCTCGACGTGGTCTGCGGTCCCACGCCGGGCGACTTGCGTTCGCTCGATGCTCCGGCCCGGTGCTATCGCGAAGCGCTGGCCGCACCGCAGGCACCGAAGCGGGTGCTGTGGGCGCCTTCGATCGAGGGCCAGGCGCCCGACGAAGAGATCCACGCAGTGTGCCGCGCCGCCGTCGACCGCGTGGAGGACGCGGGCGTCGAGGTGGTCGAGATCGGCCCGGTCATCGAGAACGTCATCGGTCCGTTCGCGCTGCTCTTCTACGGCGGAATGGTGCCCGTCTTCCGTGAGGTGATGAGCGATCCCGATCGTTTCGATCTGGTCACACCGGGGCTCCGGGAAGTGCTGACCCTCGCCAACGAGATGTTGACGTCCGACGCAGTGGAGGACGCCCGCAAGCAGGCCCAGGCGCTGTCGCTCGGCCTCGCCGCCAAGATGGCCGGCTTCGATGCACTGGTGTCGCCGACGGTCGCCGGCCACACCCCGGTGTCGCAGCGCCAGGGGACCATCGGTGGTGAGGAGACGCAGTCGTGGGTGAGCTACACGTATGCCTTCAACGTGACCCGGCGGCCAGCCGGCACCACCAACGCCGGTTTCACCGCCGATGGCATGCCGGTCGGCCTGCAGATCGTCGGCCATCAGAACGACGACCTCGGCACGCTCACGACCACCGCCTGGATCGAGGACCTCCTCGGTTTCGACCCCATCGCCCCGATCTGACCGTTGCATTCGGGGTCAGACCCCCGTTGCATCAGGCGGGAAAGGCCTCGTCGAAGAAGGCGAGGAACTCAGGCGTGGCGGGGCCGCTGTAGCCGCAGAAGTTGACCGTGCCGTCGGTGGCCGTGATCAGGTACTGCTCGCCGACTTCGAACGAGAAGCCGGCGATCAACGCTTCCATTCCTGGCTGAGCCTGGAGCTCGACGGTGGTGGCGTCATCGCCACCGGCGTACCAGCGGTCGACGGTGAGCGTGACCGTCTCGCCCTCGATCGCCGTCGCGGTGCCGGCGAAGGCCGGCGACATCTCAGCAAGAATCTCCGGCTCGGCCCGCAGGCACGACGCCATGGGGTCATCTGCGCCGAGGTCGAGCTCGAGCGGTGGCTCGGCGGCGACCTCGCTGCCATCGTCATCGCCGAGGTTGGCGATGGCAAAGCCTGCGACCACCAGCAACACGAGTGCGGCGGCGGCAGCGACGAGCCAACGGCCGCTGGACGCGGGTATGGCCAGTGCGTCCGGCGGGACGTCGGGGCGGTCGGTTTCAGGGGACGTGGGGGTGTTCATGATCTGCTCCAATCGGGCACGAGACGACGGCGTCGTCAGGGATTCGACGGCCACGTCGTCGGATGCCGGGTCGAGTCGCCCGAGCCGGTTGCGAAGGTCGTCTTCGTTCACCGTTCCTCCTCCGTGTTGCCGTCAACTCGTTCATGTCCGGCCGGGGCTCGATCCTTTCCGGAAATCTCGGATTCGAGCGTGCGGCGGATCTTCGTCAGCCGCACGCTGACTGCATTGGGCGTGGTCTCGAGCACTTCTGCGATCTCGCGGGGCCCCAACCGCTCCCATGCCCACAGCCGGATGACCTCTCGATCGTCCTCGCGAAGCCGACCCATCGCGTCGTGGAGGAGGGCATCGGCCTCCGTCGTCCACTCGTCGGCGGGGAGGGCCGACGTGCCGGCCGTCGCCTTCTCCGAGAGCCGGAGGCGACGGACGTTGCCACGGCGATGATTGGCGAGGCACCGTCGGGCGACGGCGTACGTCCACGGCAGGCGACGGTCGGCGGGCACGTCGTCGAGTCGACGCCAGATGGTGAGCAACGTGTCGTTCAGGACTTCGTCGGCGTCGTGCGGCTCGCAACGGCGACGGAGGTATCGCTGCACCGGTTCGTAGATCTCCTCGAGGGCGCGTTCGAACGCGGCGCGGCGTGCCACATCGGTGTGTCCCGGACTGTCCATCGACTCTCCGACGATCATCGAGCCGGTTCGGTTCCCGAGCCGACTCCTGGGCGGCCCCTGGGGTTGCTACGGCTGCGCTTGGTCGCCGAGCTGGGCGAGGAATGCGTTGGATCCCGGTGCGATCTTCGACGGCTTGCCCCCCTTGCCGAGGACCTGCGGTTCCAGCAGGTACGCGCCATCGGGCAACCCTTCGATCAGCCAATGCCGCCAATCGATCCGGTCGATCGTGTGGTCGAGCGCAGTGACACGAATCTGGGTCCGGGGCGTATCGAAGAGCGTCTCCTTGATTTTCTCCTTCAGCCCCCCGAGCCGCAGCAGATAGAAGTGGGTCGCCGTGACCACCAACAACCCCGCTCGCCCATGAAGCAACCACGACTTGTTCTGCGGGTCGAGACCGAGCGACTGCCTCGTCGCCTCGGTGCTACCGACGCTGCCCCCGCCGGCGCTGCCCCCGCCGGGGCCGACATCGGCGATCTCATGGTTGGTCGGCGTCATGACGCGGGTGAACGCAACCAGCTCGTCGCCACCGTGTTGCTCGTCGAGCCATTTCTGAACCGGTCCGGGATCGAGGAGCGCCATCCCGCACTCTAGCGAGGAGCGGACTTCTGGTCAGGAAGTCCCGTTCGCCGTTCGGTTCCGCCGAGCACAACCGGGTCAGGCGGGGATGGGGAGGCGGGCGGTGAGGCGGGCGAAGGTGCTCGGGTGGGGGCGGCCGAGGTGGATGGCGAGCTCGTCGACGTCGAAGTCGCCGGTGACGAGGAAGGTGTCGCGGGCCATGTCGTCGGCGGTCGAGACGTCGGCCGCCTCGATCGACAGGCCGTGGTCGGCGAACCAGCGGCAGATGGCGAGCAGCAGCCCGGGCTGGTCCGGTGCCGTCACCCGCACGAAGGAGCTGTCGCCGCTCTCGCCGAGAATGACCGCCTCGGTGTCGCCGGTGGGCCGGAAGTTGTCGGGCTCGAGCGACGCTCGGGACGGGTGGCCGGCCGCGGCGGCCTGGAGGCGCGCCCCGATGGCATCCCACCGTTCCTGGACCACCGGCGCCTTCGCGTGAACGGTCACCGAATGCAGCGCCAGACTCAATGCCGGCCAGGTCATCGCGGAGGCCGACTCGATCGAGAGGCCTTCGTTGGTGAGCACGGCCAGCGTGTCGGCCAGGAGGCCGGCTCGATCGGTTGCAACCACCGTGAGTCGGTGATGCTCGCTCGAGCCGCCTGCCTGGACCGCCGCCCGTACCTCGCCCGGTTTCAGTCGCGGATGACACAGCGTCAGGTCCGCAGCGAGCACGCTGGCCGGCGCGCTGAGCAGCCACAGCGGCGAGACCCCCCTCATCAGGAGGGAGACCGCCGGCCCGGTCAGGGACGTTCCGGCCAGCAACGCCCGCAGTTCGGCGGTCGAGGCGACCGTCGTCTCTTCTCGATGCTCGGTGGCTCGCACGTGGATCATGTTCTCGAGCACGTCGCCCAACGCGTCCGGGCTGGCGAGCAGCCACGAGTGGCCGCCGCGGACGACCTGTCCCTCAGCGCCGAAAGTGGAACAGAACGTGTCGAACGCAGACATGGGGATCACGCCGTCACGGTCACTCCACAACACGGTCACGGGAAGGCCGTCCGCCGCGAGGTTCGCCATCTCACCGCGCAGGTCGGCCGAGACGGCGACGAGGGCGGTGGACGCGACCCGAAGTGGGTCGCGGGTGGCATTCTTCAGAAACAGCCGCTGGGCGTGGCGAGCACGGGCCCCTCGGCCGGAGGGGGAGAGGGTGCCGAGCACCGGGTCGATCACCGATCGACACAGGTCGCCGAGCCCCTGGCGTTTGGCACTCGACCAGAACGCATCGGGGTCACCCACCGAATTCAAGATGACGAGATGGCGCACCCGGCGACGATGGTCGTGGGCGAACATCGTGGCGATGCCGCCGCCGAAGCTGTGGCCCATGACGACGACGGGTTCGTCGATGTCGATCGAGTCGAGGAAGGAGTCGACCCAGCGGGCGAACGCGGGCAGTGACTGGTCGTGCAGGGGGAGCCCGGCGGTGCCGCCGAAACCGGGCAGCGACGGGGCGATCACGCGGCAGTTGCGCGCCGTCAGCCTTCGCAGCGAGCGCTGGTAGGCGCGATGGTCGAGCCCCCAGCCGTGGAGGAACAGCACCGGCAGGCCGCGCCCACCGGTGGCGTAGTGCGCAAGCTGGCCGTTGACCAACGTCGTCGCCGAGATCATGGATCGCAACGTAGGAACCGTGTGTCTCGCCCGCGCATCGGCAATGTGAACGGCGTGAGAACTGCAACGGGAACTGCAACGGGGGTCTGACCCCGACAACGCTGGTCAGGGGGTCGGAGCGTCGGCCATTGCCTGGGTGACGAGGGCGCGGCAGACCCAGGCGGCGGTGGCGCGTGCGTCGTCGTCGTCGAGTCGGCAGGTGTCGACGAGCGCGATGAACGCCTCGGTGCCGAGGGCGAGCGCCAGACCGTGGCGGAGGCGGCGCAGGGCGGTGTCGTCGAGTTCCCCGACGAGCGGTTCGAGTGCGGCGTCGATGTAGCGCAACCGTCGGGCGGGACGATCGTCGGCATCAGCGGTGCCGTCGAGCACGCGTTGCACGACGCTGGCCTCGAACTGCCGCACGCTCGTCGGGTTGGCGAAGATGTAGTCGTTCACGGCCTTCTCGGCGGCGACGATGCGGTCGAGTGGGTCGGGTCCTGCCGCGGTCGCGACCGACTCGGACGACTCGATCTCCCGGTCGGACATCACGTGCCAGACGATGTCACTGCTGCTGGCGAAGTAGCGGTAGATGGTCGCCCGAGAGATGCCGGTGTGGGCCGCGATGTCATCGATCGTCGTCGGTGACTGTTCGTCGAGGAGCTCCGCGCAGCCGTCGGTGATCGCCTGGCGAGTGCGGGCCTTCTGGTTCGTGCGAGGGGCCATGCGCAACCTCCGTGAGATTCGTGTCTTGCGACGGCTGTCTCATGAGTATACCTTTGTCTCACAACGAACTGAAGGGAAGGGCCGAAGCGTGGCAACGACGGGAACGAAGGACGTCTGGTTCGAAGGGGCATTCATGCGAGTGCTCGTGGACGCGGAGGAGACGGGTGGCGCGATGTCGATGATGGAGCACTGGTATCCGGCTGATTGGTCGCCGCCGCTGCACGTTCATCACCGCGAGGACCAGGTACTCCACGTGCTCGAGGGAGAGATCCGCTGCGGTTCGGCCGACGGGCCTGGGCGGCTTCTGAAGGCGGGTGAGTCCGTGTTCCTGCCCCGGGACGTGCCCCACACGTTCCTGTCGGGCGCGGAGGGAGCGAAGGTCCTCGAGATCAACACTCCCGGTGGTTTCGAGCGGTTCCATGTGGAAGCCGGCGACCCGGCGCTCGAGACCCGCATCCCCGATCCCAAGGAGGTCGACGTGCCCAAGCTCGTGGCCGCGGTCGCGCCGTACGATGCCGAGTTCGTCGGCCCACCGATGAGCTGAACCTGGTGTAGGGGTGATGGAAAGGCGGTATCGTCGTCGGCTCCGGGCGATTAGCTCAGCTGGCTAGAGCGCTGCCTTCACACGGCAGAGGTCGAGGGTTCAAGTCCCCCATCGCCCACCGAAAAAACTCAGGGCCGCGAGTCGTCGACGTCAGAGCAGTTCGGCCAGGTTGCGGATCAGGTCGCTGCTGGTGACGATGCCCTCGAGGCCGCCATCGTCGTTCAGCACGAGCACCGAGTGGTTGTCACCGGTCGAGAGGTGGTTGGCGACCGTGCGAACCGACTCGCCGTTGCGCACGGTGACGAGATCGGTCGACATCGTCTCCTCGAGGGTGAACTGGTGGTCGAGCATGGTGCGGAGCATGCGCTCGTCGTTGTTCTCCACGTCGTAGACCAGCTTGAGAATGTCCGTCGAGGAGATCATGCCGACGGGCTTGTCGCCGTTGACCACCGGGACGTGGTGGTACTCGCGGCGCTGGAGCAGGGCGTAGGCGTCCGACAGAGGCTGGCCGAGGTGGACGGTCTCGGGCTCGCGGGTCATGACGTCGGACAACTGGGGCTTGTGTTTCATGGCCCCAGCCTGACGTCGGTCTGCGGTGGGAGACAGGGTCGAAGGTCCTTCGGGCCAACTCGTCCGGCCGGCGTCCGGCTCAATCGCGGGCAGGGACGATGACGACGGGCACGTCGGCGCCTCGGACGATCTTCTCGGCAACACTGCCGAGCATCCATCGGGTCATGCCCGACCGCCCGTGACTGGGGATGACGATCATGTCGACGTTCTCGTGGGTTGCGACGTCGAGGATCCCCTCGGCCGGAAAGTCGCGGAACCCGACGGCAAACGAGGAGGTGACCGACGGTGCATTCTTCTCCGCGGCGCGACGGAGTGCGGCCCGAGCGGCTTCTTCGAGTGACAGGGGCTCTGACCCGGCGGACTCCTCGAGGATGGCACGCTCCGGAAGGTTGATGTTGACCATGACCACGAGTTCGCTGCCGAGGTGTCGGGCCAACATCCCCGCGTAGGCGATGCCGACCTCGGATCGCTCCGACAGGTCGGAGGGCACGAGGATCTTCTTCGGCTCCATCATCGGCAACGTCCCTTGTTCGTCGGGTGAACCCACACTCGTTCGTCGACTGCGAACGAAACAGAGCACAAGGTCCTGACTCGTCGGTTCGACTCTCGGGTCTGCAACCTCGGGCTCGGATCGCTGCGTCCGCTTCGGCGGCGAACGGCGAATTGCCGGAGGAGGTTCGCCCGACGCATCGTGGTCACCGCCGGCCCGCCGCGGGCCCAGAAAGCCGAGGACCCATGTCGATCGCGATCACCGAGGACCACCGCGCCCTGGCCGACACTGCGTCGGATTTCCTGCGGGCCCGAGACGCCCGCGGCGCGGCCCGGGCGCTGCTGGACGCAGCGGAGGAGGTACGGCCGGCCTGGTGGGACGAACTCGCCGGGCTGGGCTGGCTTGGGCTCCACGTCGCCGAGGAACGCGGCGGGTCCGGGTTCGGCATGGAGGAGCTGGTCGTCGTGGTCGAGGAGATGGGCCGCGCCGTCGCGCCCGGCCCCTTCGTGCCGACCGTGATCGTGAGCGCGCTGATCGACATGGCCGGCGACGACGCCACCAAGCAACGGCTGCTCCCTGGCCTCGTCGACGGTTCGATGGTCGCAGGCGTCGCCCCGCGAGGCTCGGTCGTGGTCGACGGGGGCACCGCAACGGGCTCCGCCGTCGTCCTCGGCGGCGGTCTCGGTCAGCTGTTCGCCTTCGTCGCCGGTGACGACGTGGCCCTGGTCGAACCGGGACCCGGGGTCGTGGTCGATGTGCCCGCCAATCTCGATCCGTCGCGTCGGTCGGCCCGGGTGACGCTCGATGGCGCGCCGGTGACGCTCATCGCCGGGGCGGGGCGACTGCTGATCGACGTGTCGCGCCTCATCCTGTCGGCCGAGGCCGTGGGCATGGCCCGCGAGTGCACCGAACTCGCGGCGGCCTACGCGAAGGAAAGGCTGCAGTTCGGCCGAGTGATCGGCACCTATCAGGCCGTGAAGCACCATTGCGCCAACATGGTGGTGGCCACCGAGATGGCCACGTCGGCGGTGTGGGACGCGGCGAAGGCCGCAGCCACCGGCGGCGATCAGCTGTCGTACACCGCCGCGGTCGCAGCCACGCTGGCCGCGCCGGCGGCCGACCTCTGCGCCAACCTCAACACCCAGGTGCACGGCGGCATCGCCATCACGTGGGAACACGACGCCCATCTCTACATGCGGCGGGCCACGACCTTGCTTGCCCTTCTCGAAGCCGACGTCGCCGCCGCCGATCTCACCGATCTCACCCGGCGGGGCGTGCGTCGGGGCAAGCAGGTGGAGCTCCCGCCGGAGTCCGAGCCGATCCGGGCCGAGGTGCGGGCGTTCGCCGAGAGCATCGCCGGTCTCAGCGCCGAGGAGCAGCGGGACCGCCTCATCGAGACCGGCTACGTGATGCCGCACTGGCCCAAGCCCTACGGTCGCGAAGCGGGTGCCGTCGAGCAGCTCGTGGTCGAGCAGGAGTTCGAGAAGGCCGGAGTCCAACGACCCGGCTACGGCATCACCGCGTGGAACATCCTCACGATCATCCAGTACGCCACGCAGGACCAGCTCGACCGTTGGGTCCTCCCCGCGCTGCGCCAGGAGGTCATCTGGTGCCAGCTGTTCAGTGAGCCCGACGCGGGTTCGGATGCCGCCGGCGTGAAGACCAAGGCGACGCGGGTCGACGGCGGGTGGCTGGTGAACGGTCAGAAGGTCTGGACTTCGGGCGCGCATGTCGCGGGGATGGGGTTCGCCACGGTGCGCACCGATCCCGACGTGCCCAAGCACGACGGCATCACCACGATGGTCATCGACATGCACGCCGAGGGGGTCGAGGTGCGGCCTCTGAAGATGACCACCGGCAACTCGGAGTTCAACGAGGTGTTCTTCTCCGATGTCTTCGTCGCCGACGACGACGTGGTCGGTCCCGTCGACGGTGGCTGGACCGTCGCACGCGCCACGTTGGGCAACGAGAGTGTCAGCATCGGTGGTGGTGGCGGCGGGATGTCGATGCCCGGTGAGGCGCTCGTCAGCGCCTTCGACGCCCATCCGGAGCGCCTCGCCGGTGGCGCAGCACGCGTGGGTCGCTACATCGCCGAGCATCAGGCCATGGGCCTGCTCAACCTGCGCGCAGCGAACCGTGCCGTGTCGGGAGCCGGTCCGGGACCGGAGGGCGCGATGACCAAGCTGGTGCTGTCGGAGATCGGCCACGAGGCCGCCGCGATCCTGACCGAACTCAACGGCGCCGACTCCCTCTTCATGGACGGAGCCGGCGAGATGAGCAACATGATGGTCCTCATGCATCGAGGCATGTCGATCGCGGGAGGGACCTCCGAGATCAAGCGAAATCAGATCGGTGAGCGAATTCTCGGGCTTCCCCGAGACCCGCTCATCAAGTGAGGCGACGTCCGTTTCGCCCCGACACAACAGGCAAACCGACATGAACGAGACCCCGCACCTCCCCGAGGGTCTGGTCCTCACCCGTGCGACCGACCTGTTCGAGGACGACCCGGCCGCGGCCGCTACCGTCGGTGGCGGCGACGCTGTGGTCGTCGATCACGTCACGGCCGGTGGCGGCTGATGCCACGCTCCGACACGACGCGTGGCGTCGACGGTTGGATCCGGTGCGACTCGGGTAGTTGGGAGCCATGACTGACG
The DNA here is from genome assembly GCA_040219515.1 of Acidimicrobiales bacterium. Lineage (NCBI taxonomy): Bacteria > Bacillati > Actinomycetota > Acidimicrobiia > Acidimicrobiales > Acidimicrobiales bacterium. The sequence continues at coordinate 25,443 of JAVJSI010000007.1, read as the reverse complement.
AAGCTCGCTCGACGATGGTCGAACGCACCATCGCCGCCAGAGGGATCACGGGGGAGGCGGTCCTCGACGCCTTTCGTTTCGTGCCTCGGGAGAAGTTCGTGTCATCCGAGATGGTGGAGTTCGCCTACGACGACTCGGCGTTGCCGATCGAGGAGGGTCAGACCATCAGCCAACCGTATGTGGTTGCGGTCATGACCGAGGCGCTCGAGATCGGCGACGGCGACCGGGTGCTCGAGATCGGCACGGGATCGGGGTACGGCGCGGCAATTCTCGGTCGGGTCGCCCACGAGGTCTGGTCGATAGAGCGGCATCGGCCACTGGCGGAGAAGGCGCGCGCCAGACTGGAGGACCTCGGCTACGACAACGTACACGTCGTGGTCGGGGACGGCACCCTGGGGTGGCCCGACGCGGCGCCCTTCGACGCGATCTCGGTGACGGCCGGCGGCCCGAACGTTCCCCGACATCTGACCGACCAGCTCGTCGACGGTGGTCGCCTCGTCATCCCCGTCGGTGGCCAGGACCGCGAACAGCGGCTGGTTCGCCTTCGACGGCAAGGCGACGATCTGATCGACGAGGAGCTCGGAGCGGTGCGCTTCGTGCCCCTCATCGGCGAGCATGGCTGGGTCGAGGGCGCCGAGGGTCACCCCGGTGGGAGGTGAGGTCGGACGTAACGAGGAGTCTCCGCATGATGCACCGGCGGTGGGGGTCGCACCCTCGCCATGGACGACCGGAGGCAGACATGGACGTGAGCAACATCATCGTGGTGGCCGGGACGGTCCGGAGGATGGCTGCAGCCATGTCGCTCGCCGGCCGGATCGCCGCACCGACCGACTGCACGCCGCTGCCGACCGACCCGTGATCGCGCCGCAGACAACAGCGATCGCCATCAGGTCGGGGTTTGGGGAACACCCATGTTTACGGTGTCGCCGGGTCGGGTATGGGCGCGGAGTGCGGCCAGATGGGCAGGCACGACGAAGGAGGCTCCATGACCATCACCATCACCAAGTGGCGACTCGCCCTCGTTGTCGCCGCGTTGGCGCTCCTGGCGCCGGCCACGGCAGTGGCGACTCACATTTTCGACGACGTCGCCGACGATCGATTCTTCTCTGAACCCGTCGAGTGGGCAGCCGCCAACGACATCACCACTGGCGTGTCGCCGAACCTGTTCGCACCGGACGATGAAGTGACGCGTGGCGAAGCTGTCACGTTCCTCAAGCGCTACAACGACAACATCGTGGAGCCCGGTCTGGCCGGGGTGGAAGCCGGCGTCGGCGCCCTGAGTGTCGACGACCTCGTCGGGATGTTCGCCAGCGACGAGATAACCGACGACGTCGACATCACCAGTACCAGCAGTGTCGATCTCGGCCTCGATGCGACCGTCACCGTACCGGCCGGCCACACCGGGGTGATCGTCGCGACCTTCTCCGCGGAGTCGGCGTGCTACGGCGGCGACGGCTCGTTTGACTGGTGCGAGGTCAACATCCTGCGCGACGGATTGACGCCGCTGGGCGTTCCGGTCTTCGCCTTCGACAGCACCGACATGGGGTCGGAGACGCTCGAGTCCTGGGAGGCACGCTCAGCCACTCGTATCTCCGAGGAGCTGCCGGCCGGCACCTACACGGTGAGTGTGGTCGCTCGATCGGAGGACGGATCGTCGACGTTCCGCCTCGATGACATGGTGCTCACCGCCGACGTCAAGCTCAGGTCCTGAAGCGCAACACGATCCGACCACATCACGGAAGCACATCACGGAAGCACATCACGGAAGGAAGGTACGACAGTGACGAATCTCTGGTTCTACCGAGCGACGATCGGGCAGCCTCAACGCGACCTCACCGGCTTCGACGTCGAAGCAACTGACGGCTCGATCGGCTCGGTCGACGAGAACACCACCGACCGCGACCATCTCGTGGTCGACACCGGATTCTGGATCTTCGGCAAGCGACGACTCCTGCCGGCAGGAGTCGTCGACCGCATCGACTACGACGACGAGAAGGTCTATGTCAACCTCACGAAGGACCAGGTGAAGGACGCGCCCGACCTCGACGAGTCCCTCGACCGCAGCTTCGCCGAATGGAACCGGGCTCCGTACCAGGAGTACTACCACCCGTACGGTTGGTGACGAACGGGCACTCGGTCCCCGGTTTCTCGGCACGAGCGAAGTCCTCGTTTCAGCGGATCCGTCGCTGACGTCGCGGCGTCGACGTGGCGCTCGACTCGGTCGGCGGCGATGTCGCCACCGACGGCGCCGCCATGTCGGTTCAACCGGCGATCTACGGCAACTTCTCCCTGTGCGGCGTCTGCCTGGCCTACAGCCCCGATCCGCTCGTCGCGAAGCTGACCACCGGGCTCAACTGGCCCTCTCGAACCGAGGGCATCGCGGCCCACGAGCAGATCCTCGAGCTCATCCGGACCGGCGCGGTGCGCACGGTGGTCACGTCGACGATCGGCTTCGATGACCTTCCCGAGGCGATGGAACGTCAGGAACGGCGAGAGACGATGGGGCGAACGGTCGTCGAAGCGCGGCCGCGGCCGTAGCGTGCCCTTCCGTCGACGGCTCGGGCGGGGTCGTCGGAACGAACGGCTCGCCGATCGTGATGCCGGCAGGACCCCAGGTTCCCGGTCGGCCACGTCCGGCGACCTTGGCGGAGTACAGGGCTTCGTCGGCGCGGGCGAGGAAGACATCGGTCGAGTCGATCGAGTCGTCGAGCAGACTGACGCCGGCGCTGGTGGCAAGGCACTCCACGGGATTCGGTACCTGGTTCATGGCCTCGGCGACGCGTGTCGCATAGCGCAACGCATCGCCGACTTGGGCGCCCGGGAGTGCAACGGCGAACTCCTCGCCACCGAGACGGGCGATCAGGTCACACTGTCGTGTTGCGCCCCGTAGCGCTTCGGCTGCGTGCCGGAGCGCGTCATCGCCGACTGCGTGGCCGAACCGATCGTTGATCGCCTTGAAGTGGTCGAGGTCGAACATCACCAGCGCGAGTCGCCCATCGCCGGAGGCGGCGTCGTCGATGAGTCGTCCCAGTTGCGGGTAGAAGGCTCGGCGGTTGAGCAGTCCGGTCAACGGGTCGGTCTCGGCGGCGAACGCCAGTTCAGCCCGAAGTTGCCGCTCCTTCGTCGTCATCGACGAAATCAGCCATGCCATCAGACCGAGCGAGGTCGTGGTGCCGATGAAGGTGTCGACTCGAAGCGTGGCGCCATCATTGACGAGGAGCCCGGCCGCGAGAGCGGCGACCGAGACGCCGTATCCCGCAGCCGTGAGGCGCGGCGAGGAGAAGTTGGCAAGGAGCGCGACGGGCCACAGAAAGAACATCGGTGCCGTACCGAGGGGTTCGGACAGCGCGATGAGCACGCCTACCAGGGTCATGCTGGCGAGCGCCGCCGCCTCCAGGGCAGGGCGTGTCACCCCCGGCATGAGCGCGATCCCGACGCCGCAGACCAAGAGGATCCCGGCGAAGCAACTCTGAGCCATCTGTGCCTGCGGGGTCTGTTGCGTCGTCCACACGGCGATGCCGCTCGTGATCCCGCCTCCGACGAACATCGCGATGGAGACGCGTCTCATCGACGAGAGTCGCGACCGTCTCTCGGCCGCATGTGCTGCGGGCATCGTGGTCATCTGGTTCGCGTATCGGCCGAGAGGCGCGGAACTTGACCTCATCGACGACGACCCGTGGGAGACCAACGAGGCGTTCGCCTCCATGTACGCCGCCACGACCTGTGGCCGGCACTACTCCTGGACGCCGATCGGAGCCGGGAGGAGGTCGGAGAGCAGGTTGTCCCATTCGTCGATGCCGCAACCGTTGGCGCGGTCGACGGTGGTGTCGACGGCCACGTCGTCGATACGGCCGGTGATGGTCGCGGTGTCGTCGCCGCCGTAGTTCTCGGTGCAGAGCCGATCGGTGGGAACGCCGTCAATGAGTCGTGCCTGGACGGCTGATTCGGCCAGCGCCGTGCAGGCGGCCTGATCGGTGACGCCGACATCGTCGCCGTCGACCGTTGCGGTGTCGCCGAGGCAGGTGATCCGGTAGGTGCTGGTCACACCGGCGGACGCGTGCTCGTACTCGATCGTCAGGTCGGCGATCGGGTAGGGGCCGGCGCCGAGCGGTCCCTCGTCGGTCGGCGGATCATCGCCGTCGTCCGAAGGGACATCACCGGTTCCCGACGGGTCGTCGCCGGCGTCGACGGGGTTGCCGTCGTCGCCACAGGACGATGCCAGCGACGCAACCAGCAACAGAGACAGACAGAGCAACGAAGTGTGGGCGAATCGGGTCATCAGGAATCCTCTCTCGGCCGGGCGCTCAGCCCGCCGATACGACGTATCGCACGGGCGGGCGGTTCCCGAGGTTGCCACCTTTCGCGACGGAAGGTGTTTCGGTCCTCGCCATCGGTGTCCGAGTACAGCTAGCGCCAGCCGTGGGGGATCTCCGGGAATCGCGGGTCGGCGTTCCAGGGGATCACGTCGGACGTCGCGACCAGCCAGTCGAGAAGGTGTCCTTTCAGCTCGGCGAGGATGTCGCCGTGGCGGGGATCGTCGACGACGTTCACGATCTCGTGCGGATCGGTGTCGCGCAGATACAGCTCGTCGGACTCGCACTGGCGGTAGACGTAGGTGAACTGCGGGCTGCGGATGGCCTGGGCCTTGCCGACCAGCTCCGGCAGCTCCCGTTGGATGTCGGCCTTGTGCTGGTAGATCCACCCGGCCGCCTCGAAGAGGTCGACGTCCTGGGGACTGAAGCCGCCCTCGCTGAACACGTGGGCCCGATGCTCGGCGCCGGGGTTCGCGAACAGGGGGGTGAGGCTGCGACCGAAGTGGGTGTGGCTCGACTCGATATCCCCGACCTCGAGCAGCGTGGGCAGCACGTCGATGAGCTCGACTCCGGCCGAGCACACACTTCCCTCGGTCACGCCGGGGCCGGCGACGATCAGCGGATTCCTGACCAGCGAGGGGTCGAGGCCCGACGGCCACTTCTCGACCAGGCCGAAGTCGCCGAGGTACTCACCGTGATCGGTGAGATAGACGAAGATCGTGTTGTCGAGCTCGCCGGCCCGGTCGACGGCTTGCACGACACGGCCGAGCTGATCGTCGGTGCGACTGACCATGCCGTAGTAGGTGGCCGTGATCTCGCGGAAGTCGGCTTCGTCGAGCTCGTCCCAGCCGTAGCGACGGCGGTACTCGGCCATGAAACCGGGTTTGCCCACACCTGCGTCGCGGGGGATGGGCAGCGGCACGTCGGCCCGGTCGTGCAGCGAGAACCAGGGGTCCTCCACCATGAAGGGCGGGTGCGGATTCACGAGTGGCACCCACAGGGCGAAGGGTTGATCCCTGCTCGAGACCTCGTCGATCCAGGCGATGGCGGTCTGCACGGCTGCCTCGTCGCCGTCGAGCCGAGGTTTGTCGCCCTGACGCCCGAAGTAGAAGGCCTGGAACATGCGATGGCCCTCGGGATGGGCCATCGAGAGCGACTCGAACAGATTGGCGGCGGGTTCGACGATGTAGCCGCACACGTCGGTGCTCGCCTCGGTGACACCGGCGGCGAACACGTCGCCGCGGTTGCCGGCCAGACACACCTGATACCCGCCGTCGCGCAGGAGACGGAGCATGTTCGGTTCGTTCTCGGTCAGGAGGTTGTCGAGCGTGCGGTGACCGGCCACGTGCGGATACCAGCCGGTCATCAGCGACACCCGGCTGGGTCCGCACACCGAATGCTGCCCCCACGCGTTGTCGAAACGCATGCCGCGGGCGGCCAGTGCGTCGATGTTCGGCGTCTGCACGACGGTGTTGCCGAACGCCCCGACGGCGTCGGCCCGCTGCTGATCGGGCATGAAGATCACGACGTTGGGTCTGGAACTCATGCGCGTCTCCTGTGAGGCCGTGCGTCCTGCCGGGCAGTGCGAAATGTAGGACCGGGCAGGGAACGGGACAAGCGCACGTTCTCCTACGCCCTCGCTCGCGAGCTCGGACAGCCGCTGCTCTTCTTGGGTGACGACTTCGCCCGCACCGACGTCACCGCAGCCTGACGGTTTTCCGGGACTCGGGAACGATCGCCGAGTCCGCGGCGTTCCCTTGTGCATCATGGTCCAACGAATCACTCGTCTCGAGATCGCGGTCGCTGCGATCATCGCCGCACTCATGCTCGTATTGGTGATCCTCGAACCGGAGATCATCGAGGCCCCGTTCGAGAACGCTCGGGCCGTCCTGTTCACGGTCGGCGGAACCGTCCTCGCGGCGATCGCCTTCGTGGTCATGCTGCGGCTGCGGGTACCGCCGTTCGCCCGCGTCGTGCTGCTGCTCGTGCCGTTCCTGGCCGTCAACTGGTGGCTCATCTCGCCCTACTTCATCGACGATGTCGTCGACGAGGAGTTCTCCACGTCGATCGCCGATCAGCTCGCCGATCCTGTCGAATCCGCACCCACAGCAACGCCTGCGGAGTCCGACGTGAGTGCACCGACTGCGACAGAACCGACCGTCACGGATCCGACCGCCACCGAGGAGCCGTCACCCACCGCCGAACCGCCGGCGGGACCCGTGCTGCTCGGCGCCGGCCAGTTCGTGGGCCTCGCCGGCCACTCCGGGTCGGGCGACGCCGGGATCTTCGAGAACCCCGACGGTTCGTTCGTATTGCGGTTCGAAAACTTCGACATCCAGAACGGACCCGATCTCGAGGTCTACCTCGTGCCGGGTGTCGGCCAGACCTCGCTGGCCGCCGGTTCGGTCCATCTCGGTGCGCTCAAGGGCAACGTCGGCGATCAGAGCTACGACCTGCCGGCCGGCACCGAGCTCGACGGCGCGTACACCGCCCTGGTGTGGTGCGAGGCCTTCACCGTCGAATTCGTCGGCGCCACGATCAGCGTCTGATCTCGGTGCGCTGGTCGGGATCGACCGGCCACGATCACGACGAGGGCGCGCCCCTCCGGCTTCCCACCTGCCCCGCCTCGCGGAGGAACCAGCCGAGCATCAGCAACGAGAGGCCACCGAGCAAGCCGCCGGCAGACGCCTCCAGGAGTCCGAGTCCGATCATGGCCGCGCCGATTATCCGGCCCGCGCCCGCGGCGCGCCGGGTGGCGGCACTGCGACCACCTGTTCGTCGCCAGATCCAGGCCTGGCAGATGCGACCCCCGTCGAGCGGGAAGGCGGGGAAGAGGTTGAACACCGCCAGCGGCAGACTCAGGGAACCGAACGAAAACAGACCGGCCCCGGCGAGGGTGTCGCCGGCAACGAGCGCCACGGCCACCCCGACTTCCCCCGCACCGACGTCTCGGCGGCCTGAGCACAGACCGGTTCGGCCCCGTGGCTGTGATCAGCGCGTCCAGACCTGGACGTAGGCGGGGTCGTCGGGCGTCATGACCAGTTCTGTGTCGCTGCATTCCACCGTGTAGGGGCCGAACGGGGCGACGAAGTAGTCCTCGACGATGTCGATGTCGCTCATGTCGAACGGCTGACCACCGAGGGTGAACTGCGCCACGATTTCGGGATCCTCGGTGCCGACGAAGGAAGCGGTGGTCGACTCGTCCTCGACCCTGAAGTTGCCCGTTGCTTCCCAGCTGAACCAGACTTCGATGGAGACGGGATCGGCGTCGAGGGTGACCCTCAGGTTGTCGTAGGTGACCGTGGCGGCACCCCGCTCACCGATCCGAAGGCTGGCGAATCCGGTCGGCGCCCGGGTGGCACCCGAGAGCCCGGCGTTCTCGAGCGCCGTGGCGAGTGAACGGGCGTAGCTCTCGGTATCGAGCGACCACGCGCCGGCGACGCAGAGCGGTTCGTCACCGTCGCTGCTGCCGCCGCTGGATCCCCCTGTGGTCCCGCCGGAGCCGTCCTCGTCATCGATCGGTGCGTCGTCCCACACACCGTCACCGTCGAAATCGGTCTCGCGGCGGTCGGGGGTGCCGTCCTCGTCCGTGTCGTACTCACGCGTGTCGAACCGGCCGTCGCCGTCGGTGTCGATGTGGGCCTCTTCGCCCCTGCCGTCGCCGTCGCGGTCGAAGATGCGCCGCTCAACGACACCATCGTGGTTCGCGTCGATCTCGATCAGGTCGTACAGCCCGTCGCCGTCGGTGTCGAGCTGCATGGTGTCGCCCCAGCCGTCGCCGTCGGTGTCACGGACCCGTCGCTCGTAGAAACCGTCGCCGTCCTCATCGATGTCGAGCCGCTCGAAGTTCCCGTCGCCGTCCTCGTCGAAGTACTGCTCCTCGTACCTGCCGTCGCCGTCGCGGTCCCGATCGCGTTGCTCGGGTCGACCGTCGCCGTCGGCGTCGTACTCCCGGCGGTCGAAGATGCCGTCGCCGTCGTCGTCGATGAGGACCTCGTCGGCAACGCCGTCGCCGTTCGTGTCGATGGCACGTTGCTCGATGATGCCGTTGCCGTCGCGGTCGACCTCGACGGTGTCCGCTCGGCCGTCGCCGTCGGTGTCGAGGTGCCGTTCGTCGCCGACGCCGTCGCCGTCGGTGTCGCGGATCCGTTCCTCCGGGACACCGTTGCCGTCGGCATCGATCTCGATGGTGTCGAAGATGCCGTCGCCGTCGGTGTCGAGCTGCGCCGTGTCGCCGACGCCGTTTCCGTCGGTGTCGTACACGCGTTTCTCGGGGACGCCGTTGCCGTCGGCATCGATCTCGACGACCTCGTACCTGCCGTCGCCGTCGGTGTCGAACTGGGCCTCGTCGCCGATGCCGTCGCCGTCGGTGTCGTAGACGCGTTGCTCGGGCACGCCGTCGTTGTCGGCATCGATGTCGAGTCGGTCGAAATCGCCGTCGCCATTGGTGTCGTAGAACGTCTGGTCGGCGATGCCGTCGCCGTCCGTGTCCCGGGTTCGACGGTCCACCAGGCCGTCACCGTCGTCGTCGAAATCGTTGGTCGCCGACATGTCGGTCCCTGCGCTCGAATCGCCGAGATCGGTGCCGTTGCCCGACCCAGCGGTCTCTCCGCCCGGCGGGATGACCGTGATCTCGGTGTCGCCGTCGGTCGTCGTCGTGTCCACGATGCCGTCGTAGTTCTCGTCGATCCGGACGGTTTCGAAGCGCCCGTCGTAGTCGGTGTCCTGGAGCCAGACATCCACGAAGCCGTCGCCGTTGCTATCACGCTCGAACTGATCGGCCCGTCCGTCGCCGTTCGTGTCCCACTCCCACTGGTCGATGAACCCGTCACCATCGGTGTCGCGTTGACGGGTGGACGTCCGGGTCTGGGCGAGCGGACCCGGACGGTGCGGGCTCGCCGCAGCGAGCGTCAGTACCGTGCCCGCTGGTCGATCGGATGCCGTCGAGACCGACACCAGCTGCGGCTGGGGTGCGTCCGGGCGTTCGGTGCTCTCGTCGGTGTCGAACGTCCCGTCGCCGTCGACATCTCGCTGGAGGCTCTCGAAGACCCCGTCGCCGTCGAGATCCTCCAGGCGCTGTTCGACGATGCCGTCGCCGTCCTCGTCGAGGTCGAAACGGTCGGGTTGACCGTCGCCGTCGACATCGGTCAGCGCGCGAACCGGGTCGGGCCCCGGCACCTGCTCGAGGAGGGCGGCAACGCGCGAGAACGGCGCCTCGATCTCGGCGGCCACCTCATCGTCCGCCACCTGATCGGGCGTCCCGTCGCCGTCGCTGTCGACCACCAGCTCGTCGAACACGCCGTCACCATCGGTGTCGCGCGCCTCCCGCGTCGTGTCGCCGTCGGTGGTGGTGATGGATTCGTAGCGCCCGTCCCGGTCGTCGTCCAGCAGGGTCGTCAGGATGCCGTCGTCCTCGGCCACGAACTCGACGATCCGGGGCGGGCTCACCCGATCGACGGTGAACAGGCTCACCTCCGCCGGCGAGGTGCGCGGATTCGCTTCCCCGGCGGTGGCCGGCGACGAGCTGGTGGGAGACTCTTCGGCCCCGTTGTCGCTCCCACCGCAGCCTGCCGCGGTGAGCAGGATCAGCGCCACGACTGCCACGAGCGTTCGGTGGCCGGCTCGTCGGCCTGTCCTCGGTGTGACCAGGCCTCGAGCTCGGGCGGTCGCGGGGACGGTTCCGGTGATTCGGTTCGCGCGCATGACAACGGGGCGTTCCATGAGCGTGAACGATGTTCCGTTCGATGGAACGCCCGTTGGTCATGCATGACAAGCGCGACCTCCGACGGCCGATCCCCGCATGGCGGGTGGGAGTCGTCCTCCTCGTTCTGAGCCTGGCTGCGGCGGCCTGCGGCGGCTCGGAATCGGACTCCGCGACCGCGCCGGGCAGCGACGCTCAGGACGCGGGCGACACGGCGGCGGACGGCAACGACTCCGACACCGGCACGGACGGGAGCGGCCTCGATCTGGATCTTGGCGATCCGGAGCTGGAGGAGATCGCCGGCGATGTGCTCAGCGAGCTCGATGCGGCGGACAACCCGGACCCCGATTCGCCCTACGCCGGAATTCGGATCTGGTGGGAGAGCGGCGTCGAGGAACTCCTCCCCGGCCGGGTGCCTGACAACCTGGCGCCGAACGCCCTGGACGAGACGTCGATGGAGGGTCCCCGGTTCGAGTTCGCCGACGGTGGGTCCTCCATGGCCGGCAATCGCCTGGTTGCCGACACCGACTGGATGTGGACGATCTCCGGAGACGGCGCCAGCGTCAGCCGCTTCGACTACACGACCGGCGACATCGACTCCGTTGCGGTGGCCGACCTCGTCCCCGACGGCGTGGTGTTCGCCATCGCCGGCGACGCCGACGGTCTGTTCGTCGGGATCGACCGGCCCACCGGAGACGACGAGGTCGTCGAGCTGGATCCGATCAGTGGTTCGGAACGTGGGCGTGTGTTGCTCCCCGCAAACGACGCCGTGCCGCTTCTCACCATGACGGCGAACGCCACCAATGTCGCCGTTGGCTACCGCGACGGAGCGGCCGACGTGCACGTCATCGATCGCTCGAGTGGCGAGATCGCCTTTTCGGTCCCGCCATCGGCGCTGATGGACACCCGCGAGCCGCTGCTGACCGACGACGAGCTGCTCGTGGTCGAGGGTGGTGACACGATGCATCGGTACTCGTTGCCGGATGGCGATCTGCTCGACGAGGGGATCGCCCTACCCACTCGTGGGCCGGTCCGTGTGTTCGGCAACGACGTGTTCCAGCAGGAGGACGGCGCCAGTCGAGGCGACCGGATCTTCGCGATCGAGGGCGACCATGCCGAGTTGATCGTCGGTGCACTTGCCGACGTCTGGCTGATCGACTCGGTGCTCATCGGCGACGGCTTTGCGGTCGTCTCCGGGTGTTGCGGGCTCGATGAGTACGACGAGCCGGGGATCCGGCTGTTCGTCATCGACCTCGGCTCCGGGGAGGTCGTGCTGACCAGCGGACAGGGTGGGGTGGCTCTGGCACCCGCACCGGGCTGACACAGCGTTCTTCCCCGAGTTCACCGGGAGTGAGCGGCAGGCTACTGTCGCTGCCGTGGCGGAAACCGGGCACGACGCGACCCACCTGATCGGTCGTGAGGGGCCGCTCCGGCGACTGGCGAAGTACCTCGACGCGCCGGGTGGATCGGGTGTCGTTCTCGTGACCGGACCCGGCGGCATCGGGAAGTCGACCGTTCTCCACGCCCTCGCCGACATGGCTGCCGCTCGCGGTATCCGCGTCGGCTGGGGCGTCGCCGGTGAGTGGGAGGGGGCCTCGCCGCTGTGGCCCTGGTACGACGCGCTGAGCAGCATCGATCCCGGCCAGTCGGTGGTGGCATCGGGCATCGAAGCCGAGCGGGCCATGCGCGACAAGCTCGAGGTGTTCCGGTCGGTGGCCCTCTGGCTCCAGGAGGCGGCGAACGAGCGACCGGTTCTGCTGGTGCTCGACGACATGCACGCCGCCGATCCGACCGCGCTCGAGTTGCTCGCCTACCTCAGCCGTCGCCCGGCATCACGCGGGGCATGGATCGTCGCATCGAGCCGGCCCGGGTCCGAGGCGACCGATGCCCTACGCGGCCAGCGAATCGTCCTGCACGGGTTCACCCTCGACGACGTCGTCGAGTTGGCCCAGGAGCTTGGGATGAGCCTCGACTCGGCGACCGCGGCCGCCATGGTCCATCGAACCGGCGGCAACCCGATGTTCGTGCAACGCCTGCTCGAACACGGTGCCCTCGCCTCGGAGGGCTCCGCATCGTTGCCGTCGGATGTGGTCGCGCTGCTCCGTGAGCAGATCGACGCGATGGGTGCCGACATGCAGCCGTGGCTCGAAGCGCTCGCCGTACTGGGCACCACCGACCGCGCCGTGCTGCGGCAGATGGTCGCGTCGGGCGTCGATCCCGATCTCGGCGGAGCACCGACCGGCGCCGTGATCGCGATCGACGGTTCGGAGGTCTCGTTTCGCCACGCCCTGCTGCGCGAGCTGCTCTACGGCGACCTGGAGCCGGGTCGGCGGCTCGAGCTGCACGCCCGTGCGGCCTCGGTGCTGAAGGAAACCGGGGCAGGACCGATCGTGTTGGCCCACCATCTCGGCCGCGCCGCGTCGGAGACCCGCGGGCCTGATGCCGCCGACGCCGCATGGAACGCCGGTCGGATCGAACGGTCGATCGGTGCCCTGCCAGAAGCGGCGGGACACTTCGCGCTCGCGGCATCCATCCTCGCCGACATCGGTGACGACGCGACGCTCGCGCGGGTGCTGGTCGACGAGGCCGATGTGCTCGGTCGGGCGGGTCGGATTTCCGAGGCCGAGCAGCGCCTCGCCGCCATCGTCGACCTATCGTTCGACCCCGACCCGGACATACGGCGGCAGGTGGTGCGTGGCTACAGCCGCTTGCGCTGGTGGGAAGAGCCGAATCCCTCGGTGCTCGATGCCGATGCCCTGGCCCGTCTGGCAACGGCCTGGCTGGGCGAGTCCGCCGACCCCCACGACGAAGCCGTCCTCGACACCGCGCGGGTGGCTGCGGCCGAGATCAGGGGCCTGCAGCCGACGGACCTCGCGTCGGCCGATCGCGCGGTCGCCGCGGCGAAGGTCTACGGCGACCCGCTCGTGCTGGCCGAGGCGCACCTGGCCCGGCGGCGGGCGCTGATGGTGTTCCCGGACCGCTTCTCCGAACGACGGATCGATTCCGAAGCTGCCCTGCGAGCTGCGGACCGGGTGGCCGACATCGAGCTCACGACCCGGGCGCAACGCCTGGCGCTGTGCGACGCGTTGGCGGCCGGGGATCGCGAGCGGGCCATGGCGCTCCTCGCCGGCGAGCCCACCTCGGCTGCGGGCCGGGAGCACCTCGCCCTCGCTCAGTCGTGTGTCGCGGCGCTCGAGGGTCGCTACGTGGATGCCGAACAGATCCTCGACGACGTTGCCAAGGAGCTCGCCTACCTGGGGGTCGACACCCCGTCGCTCGATTTCGTCCGCATCGCGTTCCGGTGGGACACCGGGCTTCTGGCCGAGACGCTCGCCGAGTTCGAGCCGTTGCTGCCGGCGATCGCCGACCCTGCCCTGCGGGGAGCGGTCGCGTTGGCGAAGGCGATGAGCGGGCAGCGCGAGGTCGCGTCCACCCTGATCGAGGAATCCTTCGTCTCTCTGTCGGACGAGACGCCGAGCCTGCTCTGGACCGTCGCCATGGCGATGGTGGCCGAGGCGGCGGCGGCCGTCGACCATCCGCTCGTTCCCGAAATCCATGCGGCACTCGAGCCGTTCTCCGGGAAGTGCGTCGGCGCCGCTGCGGCTGCAGCACCCTGGGTCGGCGCCGTCGACCGGCTGCTCGGCCTGCTGTGTCTGCGAATGGGCCGCAACGCGGAGGCGGTGGGTCGACTCGAGCGCAGCCTGGTGACCCACGATCGCATGCATGCCGAGCCGTGGTCGGCGCGCAGCCACGCCGCCCTCGCCGTCGCCCACGCTCGTCTCGATGACCGCGCACGGGCCGAACAGCACCAGGCCGTGGCCGACGAGATCCGGACGCGGCTGAAGATGGGCGCTGACGTGCTCCTGGTGGGCGACTACGAGGTCTCCCGCGTCGATTCCGACGGCGTCGATACCAACGCCGACGATGACGGTGCCGGAGTCTTCGTCCGTCAGGGTGACGTGTGGCGGGTGGGACGTGGCGACCGCGCAGGTCTGGTGCGTCACTCCTCGGGCATGCACTATCTCGATGCGCTGATCACACGCCCCGATGTCGACTGGCACGTGCTCGATCTCTACGCCACCGCGGGCGGGCGCGCGGTTGTCCTCGAGGGTCACAGTGGCGCCAAGCTCGACGCCCGGGCCCGGGCGGCGTATCAACGGCGCTACCAGGAACTGACCACCACCCTCGAGGACGCGGTCCAGAACGCGGACACCGGCGTCGCCGAACGCGCTCGTGACGAGATCGAGTTCCTCGAGCAGGAACTGATCGCCGCATTCGGGCTCGGGGGGCGGGCGAGGAACATGGGCGATCCGACCGAGAAGGCGCGGATCAACGTGCAGCGGGCCATCACCCGGGCCATCGACCGTGTCGCCGAGCAGGAACCTGAGGTGGCCGAGCATCTTCGCCACTCGATCGTGACCGGCCGATTCTGCCGTTACTCGCCCGGTGCCGCAGCGGCGTTCCGGCTGGGTTGACGACGCCCGTCTGGTCGAGAGGCGTGGGAGCCGCCAGACTGCGCACTGACACGGGAAGGGGTCGGCGATGCAGGTCCAGAAGGTGGGCACGAACATCGGCGCGCGGATCGAGGGGATCGACTTTCGGGCCGGGCTCGACGACGCGACGATCGAAGGGGTCGCCGACGCCCTCTTCGCTCATCAGGTGGTGTCGGTCGAGGCGGCCGACATGACGCCCGAACAGCACCTTCGGCTGGCCCGTCGTTTCGGCGCGCTCGAAGAGAACAAGACCGACCAGTTCGGCGACCATCCGACCGTTCCCGAGATCACGGTCATCGACTCCGAAGCCGGTCACACGGCGAGCATGTGGCACGCTGACGAGACCTTCCTCGAGAACCCGCCGTTGGTGAACCTGCTCCACGGGAAACAGATCCCCGTGACGGGCGGCGACACCGCGTTCGTCAGCACCGCGCTCGCCTATGAAGGACTCTCACCGAAGTTCCAGGAGCTGCTCGACGGGCTCGAGGCGGTGCATGACTACGGCTCGCTCTACGAGCTCGGTTGGCAACGGGGCCGCGACCTCGGGCCGCTCGTCGCCGACGCTCTCGGCAAGGGATTGATCCACAGCCACCCGGTTGTGAAGGAGCACTCGGTGACCGGCCGGAAGTGGTTGACCGTGAACACGGTTTACACCCGCTTCATCCGTGGCATCGAGCCACTCGAGGCGCAGATGCTTCTCGACATGCTCCTGCGTCACATGCAAAAGCCCGAGTTCGCGTTCCGGCATCGGTGGACCCAAGGCGACCTGCTGCTGTGGGACCAGCAAGCGGTCCAGCACTACGCGGTCAATGACGCGAGCGAACGCCGTGTCGTGCATCGCATCGCCGCGTTGGCCACCGCCGACACGTATGTGGGAGTGGGTCGCGACGCGCTGACTGGCTGAGCGGCACGAGTTCGGGCCGGGTGGGCCAGACTGCAGCATGGGATTTGGGCAGAGCGCCGGACCGCCGGCGTCGGGTCGACAGATCAAGGATCTGCTCGAGCTGCTCGAGAACGCCGGCCATGCCGGTTTTCGCGATGCCCGAGGGCCGATGGGGTTCAACCAGCGCCAGGCCGGCGGGAAGTTCACGACCGAGGAAGCAGCCGAGTTCATCGACCAGCTCCAGACCGCCGAGTACGAAGCCGCCGCCGCGGCCGGCGACGTCCCCGAGGTCACGGTCGCCGAGGAGCCCAGCGCCGCAGCATCCCCCGCGGCCTCGACGGCCGAACCGATGACCGAGTCCGAACGAGTCATCCGCACCGCCTCGACGAAGTCCCTGGTCCTCGAGGTTCGCCGGCGGGGTTGGACCGTCACGAAGCCGAAGAAGTGAGCGACCGGCGCCGTCCGTCCCGTCGTGGTCGGTTGTCGGTCGCGTCGGTTGCGTCGGTCGTGTTGCTGTCCGGTGCCTGCGCCGTGTTCGGGGGAGCCGACAGTCCCCGATGCTCGGACACCGCGGCGCCCGGGGTGAACGCGTGTGTCGTCGTGGTTCCCGACCCGAGACCCGGCGATCTGCGGCTGGCGGAGGACGCCGATGTCCTGCCGGCCGACTATGTCGCGCCGGACGCCCACACCACGATGCGCGACGTGGCCTACGGGGACGCCCCCGCGCAGAAACTCGACCTCTACCTCCCGGCGCAGCCGTCAGCCCCCGTGGTGATGTACCTCCATTCGGGTGGCTGGGTCGGCGGTGAGCGGGCGCCCGTTCCGTCGATGGCGTTGCGATTCGTCGAGCGCGGCTACGCCGTGGTGTCGGTGGGGTATCGCCTTGCTCCCGAGCACCCCTTTCCTGCATCGGTCGAAGACGTGAAGCGGGCACTTCGATGGCTCCGGGTCTACTCGCAGGAGGAGGGGTTGATCGACGGCGACCGAATCGTCGTGTTCGGAACCTCCGCCGGCGGTCACCTCGCGTCGATCGTCGCCGCGACCCCTGGCCGGTTCGAGCCCACGGACCTCACGGCATCGGAGGCGCAATTCGAGTCGACCGTTTCCGGCGTCGTGTCCGCCGTGGGTCCGACGGACCTCGTGGCGTTCTACGAATCTCCCCACCCGTGGGCGAAGGGCCTCACCGAAGCGCTGCTCGGCTGTGACCCGTGCGAGTCCGAGCAGCTCGTCGAGGCCAGCCTGTTCGGCTATCTGGACGGCGACCTCCCGCCCGCGTACTGGGTCTACGGCGAGGACGACGACCTGGTCGACTCGGTCAGCCAGGGTGCCGCCGCCGCCTCGGCCTGGGCCGAAAACTCCGACGCATCGTCATCGTGGTACGACTCCGTGGCCGAATGCGGTCACAACATCGAGTGTGACACCCGCAACCAGCGTTCACTCGAGCAGTTCGTCGACCGGGCGGTGGGATCCGGTCCTTGACGCGTGGTACACGGATCCGACTGCGGGCCTAGTGTTGCGGCCGATGAGGCCCACGATCATTCGCAACGGCACGGTGTTCGACGGCAGCGAGGCGGCGCCGGC
This sequence comes from Acidimicrobiales bacterium, assembly GCA_040219515.1. Lineage (NCBI taxonomy): Bacteria > Bacillati > Actinomycetota > Acidimicrobiia > Acidimicrobiales > Acidimicrobiales bacterium. Next base: position 8,472 of record JAVJSI010000007.1, on the reverse strand, counting down.
GATCGCCGACGTGCTGGTGTCGTCCGACGGCACGATCGCCGAGATCGGCCCCGCCCTCGACGCGCCGGGCGATGCCGAATCGCTCGACGCCGGAGCCTGTTGGGTGATGCCGGGGTTCATCGACCTGCACACGCACTACGACGCCGAGGTCGAGGTCGACCCGTCGCTGTCGGAGTCGCTTCGCCACGGCGTCACGACCGTGTTGATCGGCTCGTGCGGGCTGTCGCTGGTGGTCGGTGAGCCCGAGGACATGGCCGACACGTTCTGCCGGGTCGAGGGCATCCCTCGCGACACCGTGCTCCCGCTGCTGGAGGAGATCGTCGACTGGACGAATCCGGCGGAGTACGTCGAGCATCTCGGCTCGTTGGCCTTGGGCCCCAACCTGATCGGCATGCTCGGCCACTCCACCGCCCGCTCGTCGGTCATGGGCATCGAGAGGAGCCTCGACGCGAGCGTTCGGCCCGACGACGAGGAGATGGCCGAGTTGAGCGCGCTGACCGATCAGGCGATGGACGCCGGGCTGCTCGGTCTCTCGGTCAATCTGTTGCCGTGGGACAAGATGGGCGGCGAGCGGTTCCGGAGCCGACCGACGCCGTCGGTCTTCGCCAAGTTCAAGGAGTACCGGGCCCTGGCCGAGGTCGTCCGCGCCCGCGACGGGGTATTCCAGGCGATCCCGAACCTCCAGACCCGCTGGACCATCGGCCCGCTGCTGGACTTCAGTCGGCCTCGGGCCGGTCGGGCATTGCGCTCGTCCTTGCTCACCATGATGGACGCGCCGCCGGCGATGGGTGCCTATCGCCTCATGGGCGGCCTGGCCGACCGCTACAACCGGCACCTCGGCGCGCACATCCGATTCCAGGCACTGCCGACGCCGTTCGACATCTACACCGACGGCATCGAGAACCCCGTGTTCGAGGAGTTCGGCGCCGGCACCCAGGCCCTTCATCTGGAGAACCTCGACGCTCGTCGCCAGCTCATGAACGCGCCCGTGTTCCGAAAGATGTTCACCAAGCAGTGGAACTCGAAGGTGGCGCCTCGCGCCTACCACCGCGACCTGAGCGAGGCCCGTATCGTCTCGTGCCCCGACGCATCGCTCGACGGTCGGACCTTTGCCGAGGTTGCCGCCGCTCGCGGCCAGGATCCACTCGACACGTTCCTCGATCTCCAGGTGGCTTTCGGCAACGACCTGCGCTGGTACAGCGTGGTCGCCAACGGCGACGCCGAACACCTCGAGTGGATCATGTCGCATCCGGCAGCGATGATCGGCTTCTCCGACGCCGGCGCCCATCTCCGCAACATGGCGTTCTACAACTACCCGTTGCGCATGCTGAAGCGGGTGCGTGACGCACAGCTCGCCGGTCGCCCGTTCATGTCGATCGAGGCCGCCGTCCACAAGCTGACCGCCGACATCGCCGACTTCCACCGCATCGATGCCGGTCGCCTACGGGTCGGCGATCGGGCCGACATCGTGGTCATCGACCCGGAGCGACTCGACGACGAGGTCGAGGCGATACACGAGGAGGCGATGACGGGCTTCGATGGTCTCCAGCGGCTGGTGCGTCGCAACGACGACACCGTGCGGGCCGTCTTCGTCAACGGCAACCTCGCGTGGCACGGAGCGGAGGCGGCCGAGGATCTCGGGACGAGTCGCTCCTACGGCAGGTTCCTCGCGATGAGCGGAAGCTGATGCGATGAAAAAGCTGATGCAATGAAGGCGTGGCAGGTCGAGGGCATCGGTGAGCCGGTCGAGGTCCTGCGGCGGGTGGAGATCGAACCGCCCACCCCCGGCAAGGGCCAGGCGCGCGTCCGCGTGATCGCGGCCGGAATCGGTCTCCCTGACGTGTTCATGTGCCGTGGCAGCTATCCGATGACTCCCGCGCTGCCATTCACTCCGGGCCAGGAAGTCGTCGGCGAGGTGACCGCGGTGGGCGAGGGGACGGACCTCGCCATCGGTGCCCGGGTAATGGCCGTGTCGATGTTCTACGCCGGTCACGGCTCGTTCGCCGAGGAGTGTCTCGTGCGCGCCGACACGGCATTCACGGTGCCGGTCGGGCTGTCGGAGGTCGAGGCGGCCGGGTTCTGGATCCCGCATCACACTGCCTGGATCGGACTCGTCGAGCGGGGGCGGGCGGCCGCCGGAGAAACCCTGGCCGTTCTCGGTGCCGCCGGCGGGAGCGGCATCGCTGCAGTGCAAGTCGGCAAGGCCCTCGGGACTCGCGTGATCGCAGTCGTGGGCGACCAGGAGCGGGCTGCGTTCTGCCGCGGCCTGGGCGCGGACATGACGGTGATCCATCGTGACGGCCCGATCGCCGAGGGCCTACGCAAGGCCGCCGATGGGCGAGGCATCGATCTGATCTATGACCCTGTCGGCGGTGAACTGGCCGAGAACGCGGCCAAGGCGCTTGCTCGCAACGGACGATTGCTCGCAGTGGGGTTCGCCAGCGGCCGGTGGCCGACCATGAACACGCACGAGCTCGTCGTGGCCAACGCCAGTGTGCTCGGCGTCTTTGCCGGAGGTCTCGCCCGTACAGAACTCGACGCCATCCATGCATCGCTCTCCGACCTCGCGGCGAACGGACAACTGCGCAACCCCGTATCCGCCACCGTGGTCTTCGACGACCTCCCACGCGCCGTCCAGGCCCTCGCCGACCGCAGGGTGATCGGGAAACAGGTGATGGCGACCTGAGTGACCGCTCGCCGCCCGTGGACCGCCGCCTGCTCACCTCCAGGACCGGACGGCAGCGCTGTTTCCCCGCTGATTCGCATAGGGTCCAGCCTGTGTCGGATTCGATTCCCGCTGCTGGTCGGCCCCTTGCCGCGATCGACGTCGGGACCAATTCCGTTCACATGGTCATCGCCCGACCCACGGTGCACGGCCCACTCGACGTGATCGCCCGCGATCGCGAGAAGGTCCGGCTCGGTTCGGGCAAGGGCGACATGAAGACGCTCGACCCCGACGCAGTCGAGCGAGCCATCGAAGCCATCGACCGATTCGCCCGCATCGCCGAAGGCCACGACGCCGAAGTGGTGGCGCTCGCCACGAGCGCAGTGCGCGAATCGGACAACCCGGGAGCCTTCCTCGAACAGGTCCGGCAGCGCACCGGCGTGCGCCTCCAGGTCATCGCCGGGGTCGAGGAGGCGCGGCTGATCCACCTGGGCGCGATCAGCGCTGTCGCCGTCGGCGCCGAGAACCATCTCGTGATCGACATCGGCGGCGGTTCGACCGAGATCGTCGTGGGGCGAGGTCAGTCCCCGCTGCTGGTGCGCTCGCTCAAGCTCGGGCACATCCGCCTGACCGACGGCTACGTCCCCGACGGTGTGGTCACCGACGACGGCGTGAAGCGGCTGCGGGCCCACGTGACCTCGTTCCTCGTGCCCGTGGCCAAGGAGGTCACGGCGCGCGGTCACGAGGTGGCGATCGGTTGCTCGGGCACCATCGAGACCATCGCGACCATGGCGGCGCGGATCGAGGGTCGTTCGGTGCGAACGGTCGACAACCTGGTGTTGACCCGCGCCGGCGTCAAGGCCGTGGTGGCGGAGCTGCTCGCCCATCCCCGGCCCGAGGATCGCATCGGAATGTCCGGTCTCGACGAGGCCCGTGTGGATGTGATCGTCGCCGGTGCACTGCTGCTGCGTCAGCTGTTCAAGGCCTTCGAGATCCAGGAGATGGTCGTCTCGCCCAACGCGCTGCGCGAAGGGGTCGTGCTCGATCGGCTCAACCGACGCACGGGCGGCGGCGACGCGCTGCACCACCTGTCCGACCTGCGGCGCCAGAGCGTGTTCGCGGTGGCCGATCGCTACGACGAGGACGTGGCCCATGCCCAACACGCCACGGACCTGGCGTTGGCGCTGTTCGACCAGACTGCGTCGGTGCACGAGTTGGGCGAGTCCGAGCGGGCCATCCTCGAGGCGGCCGGCGTGCTGCACAACGTGGGCCGGTTCATCGCCCATTCCGCGCACCACAAGCACTCGTACTACCTGATCCGTCACTCCGAGCAGCTGGTGGGTTTCACCGAGCAGGAGCTCGAGTTGATCGCCCTGGTGGCCCGCTACCACCGCAAGAGCGAGCCCCGCCCTCGCCACGCCGAGTTCGCTGCCTTGCCCGAGTCGGATCAGCACACCGTGCGTGTGTTGGCCGGGCTCCTGCGTGTCGGTATCGGTCTCGATCGCACGTATCGGCGGGTGGTGCAGGGTGTCACGACCGAGATCGGCGACACGCGTGTCGACATCGGGCTGCAACTCGATGACGGGACGACGGCTGATCTCGAGGTCTTCACTGCCGAGGAGCGAGCAGGTCTGCTGGCCGGCAGCCTCGGTCGCGAGATCCGCTTCGAGCCGTCGGCGGCCTGATCGTTCCCCTTGCGGGTTTCGACCGGGGGCAGGCCGGGTAGCTCCTCTCCATGACCGAGTCCCGCTCGCCCGACGCCCGTTCCTCCTCGACCGACACTTCGGCGACCGCCAACGGCCGCCGTGTGCTGGTGCTGCCGCCCGAGAACGATGATGCGCGCATCGCCTTCGACCACGCCCTCGAGATGGCCGGCTCCGATGGGGCGATCGTGCTCTTCGACCGCAGCCTGGAGTCGTGGCGTCCCGACGAAGAAGGAGGACTGCACGAGGCGAACGACTCGGCGTTCGACGACATGCCGGGCATGGAGGCCGCGCGTGCCGGCGCATCTTCCGGCGGACGCGGCCTGCAGGTCTGGCAGTCGACGTCCCCGGCGATCGGCACTGCGATCCTCGATGTCCTCCAACATGCGAACATCACCGACATCGTGTTGCCGAGCGACGGTCAGTCATCGGCGTCCAGCGATGTGGTGCTCGGTGACGACTCGTCGTTGGCCAGCGCGGTGCGATCGGTGCTCGACAAGCCGTTGTCACAAGATGCGTTCGCTCAGGGCGCCGGCGTGGCGCCGACGCTGCATCTGACCGAGCCAGCCGAGACCGATTGAGCTTCCCTGACGGCTGAGGCCGTGCTACGAACGCGTCATGAGCGACGCGCCAATGGGGGACACGGCCATGGGGGAGATCGCGTACGACCCGTTCGATTTCGAGATCGACAAGCGGGCGCACGATGTCTGGCGCCGCATGCGGGACGAGGCGCCGCTCTTCCACAACGAGCGACACGGCTTCTGGGCCCTCACCCGGTACGACGACGTGCTGACGTGCTTGCTCGACACCGAGACCTACGCGTCGCGGTTCGGCACCACGCTCGATCTGATGAGCGACGACGAATTCCCCATGCCGATGTTCATCTTTCGCGACCCGCCCGAGCACACGCTGCTGCGCAAACTCGTGAGCCGGGCCTTCACTCCCCGGCGCATCGACGGCCTCGAAGCGCGCATCGGCCGGGTTTGTGACGCACTGCTCGACCCGGTCGAGGGGCTGTCCACCTTCGATTTCGTGACCCGCTTCTCGTCCCTCCTGCCGCCCACGGTGATTCTCGCCCTGCTCGGGTTCCCCGAGGGACTCGAGACCACGATGCGCGATTCTGTCGACCACACGCTCGCGATCACGGAGGACACCACCGCAGGCAGCGGCCGACTCGTCGAGGGCGAGAACCTGGGCGGCGCGGTGTTCGATCTCATCCCCGAGATCTGCGAGCAACGTCGCAAGGAGCCGGCCGACGACCTCCTGACGGTGCTCGCCACCCACGAACGCGAGGAGCTCGACGGTTCGACGCGCCTGCTGACCAACGAAGAGATCATGGGCTATGTCGCGCTCATCGCAGGGGCCGGTAGTGAGACGGTGGCCCGCATGCTCGGCTGGGCCAGCGTGCTGCTGGCCGATCATCCCGATCAGCGCCGCGAGCTGCGTGACGACCCGTCGCTGATCGACAACGCCATCGAGGAGATCCTGCGCTACGAGGCGCCATCGCCGGTGCAGGGTCGTCGGGTCATGCGTGACGTCGAGTTCCACGGCGGGACCGTGCCCGAGGGAGCCAACCTGCTGCTGATCAACGGCAGCGGTAATCGCGACTCGCGCCACTTCCCCGACGGGGACCGTTTCGACATCCATCGCAGGATCGACCGCCACCTGTCCTTCGGCTACGGCGCCCACTTCTGCATCGGGGCGGCGTTGGCCCGACTCGAGGGCCGGGTGGGTCTCGAGGCGATGGTGACCCGGCTCGGCGACTGGGAGGTCGACGCTGCCGGCATCGAGTGGGTCCACACCTCCACGGTGCGCGGCTACAGCTCGGTGCCGCTGGCGCCGGGGCCCGTCTAGCTCGTCTGCTCAGACCTCGGACACCAGGGTCCCGTCGGTCGTCCAGGCGGCGAGGTTGACGAGGAAGCGCTCGGCGGCCCGGCGACTCGTGCCATCGGTGCTGCCCGAATTGTGCGGCGTGATGATGACGTTCGGGAGTGACCAGAGCGGATCGTCCGGCGGCAGTGGCTCGGGATCGGTGACGTCGAGACCGGCCCCTCCCAACCTCCCGTTGGCCAGTGCATCGGTCAGGGCCGTCTGGTCGACGAGTTCGCCCCGGCCGACGTTGACGAAGAAGGCGTGGGGCGCCATGGCGGCGATGACGTCGGTGGAGACCAGTCCGCGGGTGTCGTCGGTGAGGGGCAGCGCCACCACGACGGCGTCGACGCCGGCCACCACATCCGTCAGGTCCGACAGCGCTCGGGTCTCGCACGGCTCGTCGCCGTGGGCGGCCCGGCGCACGATCACCGGTTCCATTCCGAACTCCGTGGCGAGTCGCACGACCTCCTGGCCGATCGGCCCGTAGCCGAGCACCGCCACGCGTCGCCCGTCGAGTTCGGTCCACCGGGCCCACTCCCACTCGCCTCGCGTCTGCGCACGCATCATCCGTGGCAGGTCACGAGCGAGTGCGAGGAGATACATCATCACCGTGCGGGCGATCGGGGCGGCACTCGAACCGGAGGAGTTGGTGAGGCGCACCCCGTTGTCGCGAAACATGGCGAACACCGGGCTGTCGACCCCGGCGGACATCGAGTGCAGCCACTTCAGGTTCGGCGCACGCAGCGCGACCCCCATGAAGTCGGCGGCCCGCTCGGGCCAGGCATCGTGCGAGAAGAACGCCACCGTGATCCGCTCCCGGTCGGCCTCACTCACCGGTGCATCGCCGGACAACAGCACGGTCTCGATGTCGGGCGCGACGGCTCGGATGGCGTCGCCGTGTTCCTGCCAACACGTGTCGGTGCAGAACAACACGTCGCCGCTTCCTGCCGGCATTCCAGGGGCCGCGTCGTCGATCATGGCGGCCCGGAGAAGAGCGTCCCGGTGCGGGTGGTCTTGAACGCCTCCAACGAGATGTCCTCCTGGCGCAGGAACCCCTGCCCGGGGACGATGCCGTCGCGCGCCATCTCGATGACGGCGCTGACCGACCCTGCGGTGGTCCATGCGATGGCCGTGCGCCGTTGTCCGGCGATGTCACGGGGCCGGAAGTCGCGGACGTACTCGATGCGCTTGAGTTGTCCGTCGAGCAGACCTTCCGACGACACGTGGATGTAGACCACGTCCTCGTCGACCGGCGGTTTCGCATTCGTCAGGATCTCGCCGGCCAACTGCCTGCGCTCGCGCATGAGCAGCTCGTGGAAGAAGAAGTTCATGAGGTCCATGTGGCCCGGGTAGCGCATGGTCTTGTAGTCGAGATTGTCGACCCGTCCGTGGTAGGTCTCGCACATCGTGCCGAGCCCGCCCGACGTGGTGAACGCCGCGAGGCGGGTGCCGGCCACATAGATCGGCTCACGCCATTCCATCGACGACACCGTCTTGCGTACACCCTCCTCGATCACCTCACAGTCGTTCAGATATTCGTTGACCACTCCTTCGGGCGACCAGTTGAACGCGTAGCCCAGCAACCCGGTCGGGTGGGCCGGCAGCGCACCGACCCGCATCCGGATCGAACGGCACGTCTCGTAGCGCTCGATCTGTGATGCGGCAACGATGCCGACGAACCCCGGGGCCAACCCGCACTGCGGCGCCATCAACGCCGAGTGGGTCTCGGACAACGTGCGGATGTGCTCGGTGGTGGGGACGTCCTCGGTGAGGTCGAAGTAGTGGATGCCGAGGCGGTGGGCCACGTCGGCCACGTCGATGTTGCGGTGATACGGCAGACACGACAGCACCGCATCGGCCCCGCCCAGCGCGGTGGCCAGCGTCTCGGTGTCGGCGACGTCGGTGACCCCGACCGCGAACGGCTGGTCGTCGGCCGGCTGCCGCAGGTCGTGGCCGACCACGGTGAACCCGGCGTCGTGCAGGAGGCGCGCGGCGAGGAGCCCGACCTTGCCGAGTCCCAACACCGCCACTGTCTCGAGATCACTCACTGGTCACCCCCGTGCCTTGGGCGACGGTACCAGCGGCGCGGTCGTCTATCCGGCGCCGTGTTTGTGGTTGCGGTGGTGGTAGCTGCATTTGGCTTTGCCGTTGTGGTGGACGGTGTGGCCGCCGTGGTCCCAGTCGTGGGTGTGGTCGATGTCGCAGTGGCGGGCGGGGATTTCGCAGCCGGGG